>DASVQH010000437.1:0-3491 GCA_036389195.1 Solirubrobacteraceae bacterium | reverse complement strand
CGCTGGAGGACCTTGTTGACGACGACCTTCGCCGAGATCTTCGCCCCGCCGAGCGCGATGTAGAAGTCGTCCGCCTTGCGGAAGCCCATCTCGCGGATCACGTCGGCGAGCAGCGCCGAGCCGGTGATCTTCTGGGCCGGCAGCCCGGCCTTCTTGAGGTGCTCCTGCAGCAGCTCGCGGCCGGTGTGCTCGGAGTCCTCGCGCGACTCGGCCTTGAACCACTGCTTGATCTTGTTGCGGGCGCGGGTGGTCCGCACCACGGCGAGCCAGTCGCGCGACGGGCCGCGCTCGCGCTTGGAGGTCAGGACCTCGACGATGTCGCCCGAGCGCAGCTCGTAGTGCAGCGGCACGATCTTGCCGTTGACCTTGGCGCCGACGCAGCGGTGGCCGACGTCGGTGTGGACCTCGTAGGCGAAGTCCAGCGGCGTCGCGCCGGCGGCGAGCGACTTGACCTCGCCCTTGGGCGTGAAGACGTAGACCTCGTCCTCGATCAACTCGGAGCGCAGCTGGTCGGTGAACTCCGTCGGGTCGGAGACCTCCTGCTGCCAGTCGAGCAGGGACTTCAGCCACTTCAGCTTCGCGTCGGAGGCATCCGACTTCTTGGCCGCGCCGCCCTTCTCCTTGTAGGTCCAGTGCGCCGCGACGCCGAACTCGGCCGTCTCGTGCATGTCGCGCGTGCGGATCTGGATCTCGAGCGGCCGGCCCTCGGGCCCGATCACCGTGGTGTGCAGCGCCTGGTACATGTTGAACTTCGGCATCGCCACCATGTCCTTGAAGCGGCCGGGCAGCGGCTTCCAGAGCGAGTGGATGACGCCGACGGCGCCGTAGCAGTCCTTCACCGAGTCGACGATGACCCGCATGGCCGTGAGGTCGTAGATCTCGTTGAACTCGCGGCCCTTCTTGGTCATCTTCGAGTAGATCGAGTAGAAGTGCTTCGCGCGCCCGGAGATCTCCGCGCGGATGCCCAGCGCCTCGAGCTCCTTGGTCAGGTAGCCGCCCGCCTTCTCGACGTAGCGCTCGCGCTCCTCGCGCTGCTGGTTGACCAGGCCCTTGATCTCCTGGTACTTGCGCGGGTGCAGGCTGGCGAACGCGAGGTCTTCGAGCTCCCACTTGATCGCGTGGATGCCGAGGCGGTGGGCCAGCGGCGCGTAGATCTCCAGCGTCTCCTTGGCCTTCTCGATCTGCTTCTGCTTCGGCATCGCGCCGAGCGTGCGCATGTTGTGCAGGCGGTCGGCGAGCTTGATGAGGATGACCCGGATGTCCGTGGCCATCGCCACCATCATCTTGCGGTAGTTCTCGGCCTGGGCCTCGTCGCGCGACTGGAAGGTGATGCCGGTGAGCTTGGTGACGCCGTCGACCAGCCCGGCCACCTCGGCGCCGAACTGCCCCTCGACCTCCTCGAGCGACGCGCTCGTGTCCTCGACGGTGTCGTGGAGCAACGCGGCGCACAGCGTCTCGGTGTCGAGCCGCATGCCGGCGCAGATCTTGGCCACGCCGACGGGATGGGTGATGAAGTTCTCGCCGGACTTGCGCCGCTGGTCGGCGTGGTGCTCGCAGGCGAAGACGAAGGCGTCGATCAGCCGGTCGCGGTCGACGGGCGTGGCGGTCTCGTCGGCGTGCTCCTCGACGATCGCGAAGAGATCGGCCAGGAGGTCTCGCTCGTCCCTGGTGAGCTCGGGCGGCGCCTCGCCGGGGGTCGTGGCGTGGCGGTGCCCGCGGTCGTCGTCGACCGGCAGGCGGCCGGCCGCGGCCGCCGCGGCGCGCGCCGCGCCGGCGGTGACGGGTTCGCGGCCCGGGACGGGCGAGGCCGCGGCGGGCGGCTCGCCCGCGGGCGTGGCGTGCCCGTTGTCAGCCGCGTGATCGCCGGCGGGCCCGGTCAGGCCGCTTGCGTCGCTTCGCCGGTGCTGTGGGTCTTCAGGAATCGGAGTCCGTCCTCGAGGCGTGCCTGGTAGGCCCGGAAGGCGGCCGAGTGCTCGAGCGCGGTGCGCGCGGGCGCCTCGGCGACCGTGAGGGCCGGCCCGGCGCGATCGAGGTGCACGAGGCCGAGCTCCGCGAGGACCCGGACCAGGCGCCCGGCGAGCGCCGCCGACCTGGGCTGGGGACCATCCCCTCGGAGGATCGCCTCGAGCGCCTCACCGCCCGCCCCGCCCTGCGCGCGCAACGCGCGGTAGACGGTGGCCAGCGGATCGCGCAGGGCGTAGTCCCATTGGTGTATTCGTCGGGCAAAGCCTAGCTCAGGCTCGCCCCACGCCAGGTGGGTATGGCCGGCGCCGGCCGGGGCGACGGGGTGCGGCGGCGGGTCCAGCGCGACGACGTGGACGAACGGCGCGGCCAGGCCGGGCTCGTCGGCGAGCGCGGCGTACGACGCGAGCGCGAACCCCCCGACGCGCTCGCGCAGCGCGCGCGCCCGGTGCGGCGCGTGGGCGGCGAGGACGAGGACCGGGTCGCCGGTGGCCACGAGCTCGGCGATGAGGCCCACGATGCCCGTGCCGCGCGCGTCGTGGACGGCGCGCCCAGCGGCCGCCCAGGCAGCCAGGTCGTCGACGTCGGAGGTGGCGGCGGGCGCCGCGAGGTCGCGGTCGAGCTCGCCGCGCAGCCCGTCGGCGAAGGCGGCCGGCTCGCCGAGGATCTCGATCGGCGCCGGAGACGGGGCCGCGGCGTGGCGCAGCACCAGCCGGGGCTCGACCGAGCCGTTGTAGCGGTTGACCTCCAGGCGGACGGCCGCGTCGACCGGGCAGCCCGGCTCGGCGGGGAGGCTCGTGCCGCGCCCGAAGGAGACGCACCGCGAGCGGGCGCCGCCGGCGGCGAGCGTGAAGGCGACGTGGCGGCCCTCCCCCATCGGCCGCGGGTCGTCGCACAGCGCCGCCGGCACCAGCAGCGAGACCGGCGGGTTGCCGCAGCCGACGGGCTCGAGCCGCTCGAGCTCCTCGGCCAGCCCGAGGTCCAGCGCGCTGCCGGCGACGACCGCGTCGATCCGCTCGCGCCGGACCAGGTCCTCGGGCCGCAGGACCGCCGCCGCGTGCGCGCAGAACGCCTCCCGGAACGCGTCGACCCGGTTGCGGGCGATGGTCAGCCCGGCGGCCGCGCGATGACCGCCGTAGCGCAGCAGCTCGTCGGAGGCCGCGGTCAGGCCGCCGAGCAGGTCGAACCCGGGAATCGAGCGGCCGGAGCCGGTGCCCTCGTCGCCGTCCAGGGCGATCAGCACCGCGGGGCGGTGATAGCGCTCGGCGACGCGCGAGGCCACGATCCCGATCACGCCCGGATGCCAGCCCTCCCCCGCCAGCACGTAGGCGGGGACGTCGGGCCCCAGCTCGCGCGCCATGGCGTCGGCCTCGAAGCGGATGCGGGTCTCCACGTCGCGGCGCTCGTGGTTGAGGGCGTCGAGCTCCTCGGCGATCGCGCGGGCGCGGTCGGCGTCGCCCGTCAGCATCAGCTCGAGCCCGGCGTCGGCGCGATGCAGCCGGCCCGCGGCGTTGATGCGCGGCGCGAGG
>DASVQH010000436.1:0-5375 GCA_036389195.1 Solirubrobacteraceae bacterium | reverse complement strand
CGCGCCGCGTCCTCCCCGCCGTACGCCCGCAGCGCGACCGCCTCGGGGCCCGGCTCGATCGCGAGCTTGACGACCACCGCCTCCCCGCCCGCGCGCACCGCGGGCGCGACCCACGCGAAGGAGGGCGCGAACGGCGGGCCGTAGCGCAGGCCCCAGCGCGCCGCGCACGCGTCGATCCACCCCGGCAGCGCGGCCAGCCACGCCCGGCCCGCCGCGACCCCGAGGGTCTCGACGGCGACCCGCGCCAGCGGGTCGGCGATCAGCTCAGACGTCGAGGTCGATGGTCGCCGACTGGCGCAGCGGCGGCGGCAGCGGCGAGTCGATCTTGAACTCGAGCGGCCGGTTCTGCAGCGAGCTCAGCGAGACCTTGAAGAGGATCAGGTTCCCCTGGATCACGCCCGTGCCGGCCGCCGAGTTGGGATCGGGGTAGATCGACTCCGGGCGCAGCGGCGCCGACTGGTAGGCGAACGGGTTGCTCCCGACGTCGATCGGCACCGGCTCGAACTCGTTCTCGAGCGTGTCGATGATGCGGAACGAGCTCGCGGTCTTCAGCGTCTCGCGCGTCGGGTTCGAGACGCGCAGGAAGACGCCGAACCAGGCCTCGCCGCGCCCCGGCTCCTCGGTGCCGGGCGGCAGGCCCTTCAGATAGTCCTTGTCCTCGACGTCGTGCGGGTTGAGGATCCGCGACATCTGGATCTGGTAGGTCAGATCGGCGACGTCGACGTAGACGCCCTCGGTCTCGCCCAGCGTGTGGACGTCCTCCTTGTTGCCGCACCCGGCCGTGGCGAGGGCCGCGAGGGCCATCAGGACGAGCAGCAGCGGGCGGGCGAACAGGCGGCGGGTCACGGGCATCCGGGCGCGAGAGTGTAGACGGTCAGCGGCCCGCGACGGTGGCTCGCGGGCCCCGCTCGGCGCCTTCTTCGAGGATCAGGCGCAGCCGCTGCAGGGCCTTGGCCATGCCCCGCTTCATCCACCGCCGCAGCCCGAATTCGGCCAGGCGGTCGCTCGGCAGCGCCGGCTCGGTCTCGACCGTGAAGTCGATCCGGGTGCCGCCCGCGGCGCGGGAGAGCTCCCAGGTGGTCGTCGTCTTGACGCGGTTGAACTTGCCGCCGCGGCCGAACCCGACGATCAGGTGCGGCGGCTGGACCTCCACGAACGTCGTCTCGCCCCACTTGAACCGCCCGCGGCGGCGCAGGCGGTAGCGGGCGCCGGCGCCCTGCCCCCAGGAGTCCTCGCGGGTCAGCCGCCAGCCCTCCAGGTAGTGGTTGGAGAACTCGGGGTGGTTCGCGATGTCGGCGAGGTAGTCGAAGATCTCCTCGCGCGGCTTGTTGATGGTCGTCGAGACGGTGACGGGGTCCACGGCGCCCAGCAATATATGCGTGCGACGCGTTCTCAGGCGGCCCGCGCGCCGGGCGCCCGCGGCCGGCGGCGCACGCAGCGGTCGCGCTCGACCGAATGCACGATCTCCGTGCGCGCGGGCGGCTCGCGCCGCAGAGAGCGGCAGAGCTCGCAGACCAGGCGCTCGGCACCGCCCGGCGCGCCGTAGATGTAGACGTGCTCGCCGATCAGCGGCGTGCGGTGGCAGTGGACGCAGCGATGGCGCCGCAAGGCGAGCGCGCCGACGCTCTTGCGGACGAGCAATGCCTCCAGGAGCGGCGGATTCCGGGCGATGAGCGGCATGGTGGCCTCCAGTTCGCCGCCGCCTGCCCCCTTCCTCTCATCGGCGCGTTTGACGCGACCCCTATCCTGATCGGCGGAGGGGTCGCCTACGCGTGGCGCGCGCAACGCGCTCCGCGCTCAAAGGAGAGCAGCAATGGACGAAGCAGACTTCAGCGACGCGCGGCACACGGGCACCCTTCCCGTCGCCGGCACGGGCGCCGTGCCGGTCACCGGCGGCGGCGAGGACGTCGGCACCGGCGACCGTCCCGCCTGGGTCGGGGAGCGCCGCGCCGCCCTCACGGTCCCGGGCAAGTACCTGGCCTACGAGGAGTCGGGCAGCCAGCAGTGCGTCCCCCTGGCCGGCGAGTGGACGCGCATCGGGCGCTCGCTGTCGGCCGAGGTGCGCTTCGACGACGCGACCGTCTCGCGCCGCCACGCGCTCGTGGTCAGCCAGGAGGACGGCGTCCGCGTGCTCGACGACCGGTCGCTCAACGGGGTCTACGTCAACGGCCGCCGGGTCGAGTGGAGCCCGCTGCGCGACGGCGACGAGATCACCGTCGGCCGCCACCGGATCTTCTTCCTCGACACCGCGACGGTCGGCTCCACGGCGCCGCCCGCGACCGCCGCGCTCACCGAGTAGCCGCGCCCGCGGGTAGTCTCCACGGCCGCCATGGCCGAGACGATCGCGGTGCTCTCGCTGAAGGGCGGGACGGGGAAGACGACGGCGGTGCGGACGCTGGCCGACGTGCTGCGGCGCGTCGAGCTGGACGTGCTGTGCCTCGACCTGGATCCGCAGGGCAACCTGTCGGACTACTTCGACGTGCCGCCGGACGCCTCGCCGACGATGGCCGACGTCCTGTCGGGCGGCGCGAAGCTCAAGGCGGCGATCCACGACGGCGTGGTCCCCGCGTCGCCGATCCTCGCCGAGGCCGAGCGATCGCTGAGCGGCAAGATGGGCCGCGAGCTGGTGCTCCGCAAGGCGCTGCGCGACGCGAGCAAGGCCTACGACGTCATCCTCGTCGACTGCCCGCCGGCGCTCGGCCTGCTGACCATCAACGGCCTCGTGGCCGCCGACTGGGCGCTGATCTCCTCCGAGGCGCAGTACTTCGCGCTGCAGGGCGTCGAGGGCGCGCTCGAGGTCGTCGAGCAGGCGAAGGAGTACTACAACCCGGACCTGGAGTGGCTCGGCGTCCTGCTCAACATCGCCGACCTGCGGACCGTCCACTCGCGCGAGGCGCTGGCCTCGCTGCAGGAGCACTTCGGGGAGAAGGTCTTCGAGACGGTCATCCGCTCCTCGATCGCCTACGCGGAGTCGGCCGAGCGGGCGAAGTCGATCCTCGACCACCGGCCCGACCTCGGCGCCGACTACCTCGCGCTGGCCGACGAGGTGCTGGCCCGGCTCGGGCTCGACGAGGCGCGCGGGCGCCTCGCCCCCCTGTTGGCGGCGGCGCCCTGAGCCGATAGGGCTCTCGATGCGCGCCACGATCCTCCTCCTCTTCGTCCTGCCGCTCGCCGGCTGCGGCGCGGGCGCCGCCGACGCCCCGCGCGCCGAGCGGCCGGCCACGCCGGCGTTCACGCCCGCCGCGCCGCCGGCCAAGCCCGCGCGGCCCGCCGGCCGCTATCTGCTGGCGCACCTGCGCCGCCGCGTGGTGCTGCGCGCGGCGCCCGGCGGCAAGGCCGTGGGGCGCGCCGCGCGCAGGACGACCTTCGGGACCCGGACCGTCCTCGGCGTGGTGCGCCGGCGCGGCGCCTGGCTGGAGGTCGTGGCCACCGAGCGCCCGAACGGCCGCACCGCCTGGATCCGCGCGGGCGCCGCCCGGCTCGGCGGCACGGACTACGCGATCCACGTGGACCGCTCGGCGCGCCGCCTGGTGCTGCGCCGCGACGGGCACGTCGTGCAGCGGATGCGGGTGGCCGTCGGACGGCCCGGCAACGAGACGCCGACCGGGCGCTTCGCGGTGACCGACGCGCTGCTGCCCGCCCGGGCGGACTCCCCCTACGGCTGCTGCATCCTCGCGCTGAGCGGGCACCAGACGAAGCTCGTCCCGGGCTGGCCGGGCGGCGACCGGCTGGCCATCCACCACACGCCCCAGCCCGAGACCGTGGGGCATCCGGTGTCGCTCGGCTGCCTGCGCGCCCGCGAGCGCGACATCCGGAAGCTGATGCGGCGGGTCCCGCTCGGCACGCCGGTGTTCATCCGCGCGTAACGCGCGCGGCTCAGCCCGTGTCACCCTCCATGTGACACCGAACAGCATGCCCGGCCGGCTCTCCATCTCGCTCACCCTGCTGCGCACGCAGTCCGACGAGCGCCTGCTCGAACTGGCGCGCGAGGGGCACGAGCGCGCGTTCGAGGCGATCGTCGATCGCTACCGGCGCCCGCTGCTCGGCGCGTGCCGGCGGGTCGTCGGCGAGGCGCGCGCCGAGGACGCCGTCCAGCAGACGCTCGTCGCCGCCTGGACCGCGATCGGCCGCGGCGACGAGATCCGCGACCTGCGCGCCTGGCTCTACCGGATCGCGCACAACACGTCGCTGAACCTGCTCCGCGTCCGGGGCTTCGACTTCGACGAGCTCGCCGACTCCCTGCGCGCCGGCGGCGCCGGGCCGGAGGAGGAGGCCGAGCGGCGCGCCGTCATGCGCGAGACGCTGGCCAGCCTCGCCGCCCTGCCCGACCGTCAGCGCGAGGCGCTCCTGCGCACCGCGGTGGAGGGCCGGACGCAGGAGGAGGTGGCGCAGGACCTCGGGTTGAGCAGCGGCGCGGTCCGCCAGCTCGTTCACCGCGCGCGGGTGACGCTGCGCGCGGCGGCGACCGCGCTCACCCCCATGCCGCTCGTCAGCTGGGTCGCCACGGCCGGCACGCCGCCGGCCATCACCGAGATCGCCGCCGGCGGCGCGACGGTGGGCGCCGGGTCGATCGCCGCCAAGCTGGGCGTTGCCGCCGTGGTCGCGGGCGGGATCGTCGGCACGCCGGTGGTGGTCCACGAGGTGCGTCAGGACCGCGCGCAGGAGCGCGCCGCGCGGACGGCGGAGCCGGTGCGGGCGCGCGACGCGTCGGCGGGCGCCGCGGGCACGCGGGCCGCCGCTCCCGGCGCCACTGCCACGCCGGGCGGCGAGGACCGGCCGGCGCGGAGCGAGCGTGGCGACGACGACCCCAGAGAGGGCGCCCGCCGGCGCGACCGCGGGCGGAGTCAGGGCCAGGGCCGTGGCCGTGGCCGCGGTCGCGGGCGCGGTCCCGGGTCCGACGACGATCCGCGCGGCCAGTCCGGCGGCGACCGGCGCGGCGGCGAGGGCGTCCCCGGCCTCAACGGCCGCGACGATCGCTCGGGCAGCGGCCCGTCCGGCAGCTCCGGCAGCGGGCGCTCCGGCGGCGATGACGACCGTTCCGGCGGCGGCGGCGACGACCGCTCCGGCAGCGGGCGGAGCGGCAGCGGGCGGTCGGGGAGCGACGACCGCGAGGACGACGACCGGTCGGGCAGCGGCGGCTCGGGGACCTCGGGCGGCGGCGACGACTCGTCGGGCAGCGGCGGCTCGGGGACCTCTGGTGGCGGCGACGACTCGTCGGGCAGCGGCGGCTCGGGGACCTCGGGCGGCGGCGACGACTCCTCCGGCAGCGGCACCTCGGGCTCCGGCTCCTCCGGCGGCGGCGACGACTCCTCCGGCTCCGGCACCTCGGGCTCCGGCACCTCCGGCGGCGGCGACGACTCCTCCGGCAGCGGCAC
>DASVQH010000435.1:0-4248 GCA_036389195.1 Solirubrobacteraceae bacterium | reverse complement strand
AGAGCAGCGGCTCGCGGATCAGCACGCCGTAGGCGCAGACGATCAGCACGTCGGGCTCGGCGGCCTCGATCCGCGCGACGACGTCGGGCTCGTGCAGCTTCTCGGGCTGGATGAGCTCGAGCCCGAGCGCGCGCGCCCGCTCGGCGACGGGCGGCGGCTGCAGCCGGCGGCCACGGCCGCGCGGGCGGTCGGGCCGCGTGACCACGAGGGCCGGGCGGTGCGGGCCGCCCGCGAGGCGCTCCAGGACGCCGGCCGCGAACTCCGAGGTGCCGAGGTAGACGGTGCGCAAGCGCTCAGGCGGCGTCGCGCTCGCGCTCGGCCTCGCGCAGCGTGCGCATGGCCTGCTTGCGCTGGTCGCGCGACGTGCGATCGAGGATCAGCACGCCATCCAGGTGGTCCATCTCGTGCTGCAGGACGCGCGCCTCCAGCCCCGACGCCTCGATCAGGATCTCCTCGCCGCGCTCGTCCTGCGCGCGGACGCGGATGTGCACCGGGCGATCGACGTCGACGAGCACGTCGGGCAGCGACAGGCAGCCCTCCTCCAGCGGCTCCTTGTCCTTGCTCGCCCACTCGACGACCGGGTTGACCACCGCGGCGATCGGCCCGTCGCGCCCGACGCGGTAGACGAGCACGCGGTGCATGACGCCGACCTGCGTCGCGGCCAGCCCGATCCCCAGCGAGTCGTGCATGATCTGCCCCATCTGCTGGATCTCGCGGACCAGCGCATCGTCGAAGCGGTCGATCGGGAGCGCCTTGCTGCGCAGCACCGGGTCGCCGAACTTGCGCACGAACCGCAGCGCGGCGTCGCGCCGTGCGCGCGTCTCGGGGTCGAGCGCCGGCCGGGGCTCCGGCTCGGCCACCTCCTCGACGGGGACGGGATCGTCGGCCATGGCGGGAAGAATAGGAGGCCCGCGACCTCGATTCCCTACTGCGGGTCCACATCGACGCTGAAGGCCACGTCCCGGTGCGCCCGGTCGCGCGCCGCGGCCTCCACCGCCCCGCGGACCGCGTCGATCGCCGCCCGGCGCGCGCCCGACTTGACGACGATCTGGCGGCGCTCGCGGCCGCGGAGCCGGAACAGCGGCGCGGGGCCGAGGACCGAGCCGGGGGCGCCGTGGAGGCCCGCGGCGACGTCCGCCGCCGCCGCGGCCGCCGCGCCGCCGTCGGCCGCCGAGCAGGTGATGCGGACCAGCGACGCGAACGGCGGGTAGTCGAGCGCGGCGCGGCGCTCGAGCTCCTCGGCCAGGAAGCCGTCGGCGTCATGGCGGGCGGCGAAGCGGATGGCGGCCGCGCCCGGGTCGAGCGTCTGCACCAGCACGCGACCCCCCGCGCGCCCGCGGCCGGCGCGCCCGGCCAGCTGGGCGATCAGCGCGAACGTGCGCTCCTCGGCGCGGAAGTCGGGGAAGCGCAGCGTCGAGTCGGCGTCGAGGACGACGGCCAGCGTGACGTCGGCGAAGTCGTGGCCCTTGGCCACCATCTGGGTCCCGAGCAGCACGCCGGCCTCGGCCGCGTCGAACCGCGCGAGGAGCGCGGGGACGGCGTCCTTGTTCGCCGCCGTGTCGGCGTCGAGCCGCATGACCGGGACGTCGAGGGCCGCCGCCAGCTCCGCCTCGACGCGCTCGGTGCCCGCGCCGTAGCGAGCCACCGCCAGCGAGCCGCACGCGTCACAGCGGCCGGGCACGCCCTCCCGGTGGCCGCAGTGGTGGCACTCGATCGCCCCGGCGGCGCGGTGCAGCACCAGCGCGACGTCGCAGTTCGGGCACTCCCAGACCTTCCCGCAGGTCCGGCACGTCAGGAAGTTCGACCACCCGCGCCGGTTGAGCAGCACGATCGCCTTGCGGGCGCCGCTCAGCGCGCGGTGGGTCTCGGGGTGCAGGGCGTGGCGCGCCTCGCGCATGTCGAGGATCTCCACCGGCGGCAGCCCGGCGCCGTCGACGCGCCGCGGGAGCCGCAGCCGCTTCATCGCCCGCCACGACTCCGGCCGCGGCGTCGCCGTCCCGGCCAGCAGCGTCGCGCCGAAGTAGCGCGCCCGCCAGGCGGCGACCCGCCGCGCGTCGTAGCGCGGGTCGCCCTCGTGCTTGTAGGCGGCGTCGTGCTCCTCGTCGACGACCACGAGCCCCACGTCGGCGACGGGCGCGAACACCGCCGAGCGCGGCCCGACGGCGATACGCGCCTCCCCCGCGCGCAGCCGGCGCCACTCGTCGTGGCGCTCGCCCTCCGACAGCGCCGAGTGCAGGAGCGCAACGGTGTCGCCGAAGCGGGCGCGGAAGCGGGTCATGGTCTGCGGCGTCAGCGCGATCTCCGGCACGAGGACGATCACCCCGCGCCCGCGCTCCAGCGCCGCCGCGGCGGCCCGCAGGTAGAGCTCGGTCTTGCCCGAGCCGGTGACGCCGTGGAGCAGGAACGCCTCGCCGTCCCCGTCCGCCGCCGCAAGCGCGTCGAGCACCGCCGCCTGGTCGGGGTTGAGCTCGACGGGACGGTCGGCGCCCGGGTTCGCGCGCGGGGCGCGCCGCTGCGCGCGCGGGCCGATCGTCACGAGCCCGCGGCCCTCCAGGCGTCGCAGGACCGCCAGGTCCTCCCCGGCCGGCGCGGGCAGGCGCGCCAGCGCCGCGCGCTGGCGGTCGGTCAGCCGCGCGTCGTCCGCCGACGCGCCCGTCGCCTCCGCCCACAGCGCGGTCCGCGGCCGGCCGGGCGGCGGCATCAGCAGGGAGAGCGCCCGCGCGCGGGTCGAGCAGTACTCGTCGGCGAGCCACAGCGCCAGCTCGACCAGATCCGGCGGGATCGACTCGGCCAGCACCTCGGTCGGCGCGACCAGCCGCTCCTCCGGGACCTCCGACGCCTCGGCCAGCGCGGTGACGACCCCCAGCAGCTTCTGGTGGCCGAACGGGATCCGCACGACGGAACCCACGTCGACGGGCTCCTCCGGCAGCGCGTAGTCGAACGGCCCGGTCAGCTTGCGGGTGGTGGTGAGCGGCTCGACACGGGCGACGCGGGGCACGTCCGATCACGCTAGAGGGCCGGCCGGAGCGCATCGCTAGGGTCCGGACGATGGCTCTCCGCATCGGTGTTCAGATCCAGCCCCAGCACGCGACGTTCGACGGCATGCGGCGCGCGTTCCGCGAGGCCGACGAGATGGGCGTCGACTCGATGTTCACGTGGGATCACTTCTATCCCCTCTACGGGGAGCCCGACGGCGCGCACTTCGAGGCCCTCACGACCATGGCCGTGATGGCCGAGGTCACCGAGCGCGCCCAGATCGGCGCGCTGGTCATCTGCAACTCCTACCGCAACCCCGAGTACCTCGCCGACGCCCACCGCACGCTCGACCACATCTCCGGCGGGCGGGCCATCCTCGGCATCGGCGCCGGCTGGTTCCAGCGCGACTACGACGAGTACGGCTACGAGTTCGGGACCGCGCCCGACCGCCTGCGCGCCCTGCGCGCCGCGCTCCCCCGCATCCGCGACCGCATCGGCAAGCTCAACCCGCCGCCCGTCGGCGGGCTGCCGATCCTCATCGGCGGCAGCGGCGAGAAGGTCACGCTGCGCCTCGTCGCCGAGCACGCCGACATGTGGCACGGCTTCGGCGACGTCGACACCTACCGTCACAAGAACGAGGTCCTGCTCGGCCACTGCGAGAAGGTCGGGCGCGACCCGGCGGAGATCGAGCGTACGTGGGCGGTGCCCGAGGGCGACGTCGAGCGCGCCGAGGGCCTGCGCGACGCCGGCGTGACGCACTTCATCGTGGGCGTCGGCGGCGACGGCGAGGGCTACGACCTCGACCCCGTCCGGCGGCTCATCCAGTGGCGCGACGGGCAGTGACCGCGTAGAGCGGCGCCCCTGTGCGGGCCCCGTTGCGCGCGCGGATGCCGAGCTCGAGCCGCCGCGGTGCGCGGGCGGGGAGGACCAGCCGGACCGTTGCGGACGCCCCGGCGGCGATGCGGCGCACGCCGGTGCGGGCGAGGACGGCGTGGCCGCCGCGGCGGCGCAGGAGAAACGCCGAGCGGCACGTGCCGGTGGGCAGCAAGCAGCGCACGCGGACGTCCAGCGCATGGCCGCGGCGGCTCCGCACGGCGCTGAGCGTCACCTGGAGGACGTCGTCGCCCGCGGCTGCGGTCGTCTCTTCGCAGTCGGCGGGCAGCCGCTCCCGCCCGCCGGCGGACCACGCATAGAGGATCGAGTCGACCCCTTCGCCGCAGCGGTAGGAGTCGGGAGTCCGGGTCTCGACGCCGAAGTCGTCGTCGCCGGCAC
>DASVQH010000434.1:0-2075 GCA_036389195.1 Solirubrobacteraceae bacterium | reverse complement strand
CCTCGCGCGCGCGGAACAATGGCAAGGTGGACCAGACGGGCCTGACCGAGGAGCTGCCGACCGCCGACACGCGGCTGGTGCTGGGGCGCTACCGGATCGGCCCGCGGCTCGGCGCGGGCGGCTTCGGCGCGGTCTACGAGGCGATCGACGAGCGCCTGGAGCGCCCGGTCGCGGTCAAGGTGATCGCCGCCGACACCTCGGCGCCCGCCCGCGCCGCCCGCGAGGCGCTGGCCGCCGCGCGCCTCGACCACCCGGGGATCGTCGCCGTCTACGACGCCGGGGAGGCCCCGGGGGAGCGCTACCTCGTCTCCGAGCTGGTCCGGGGGCGGACGCTCGCCCAGCTGGAGGCCGAGGACCTGCTGTCCGACCGCGACGTCGTCCGCATCGGCCTCGCGCTGGCCGACGCGCTCGCCCACGCCCACGAGCGCGGCGTCGTGCACCGCGACGTCAAGCCGCAGAACGTCATGGTCCCGGACCGCGGGAGCGCGGACCGCAGCTGGCGCGGGGTGGCCAAGCTCACGGACTTCGGCGTCGCGCACCTCGTCGACGACGACGCGCTGACCCGCACCGGCGACGTCGTCGGCACGATCGCCTACATGGCGCCCGAGCAGGCGGCGGGCCGCCGCGTCGACGACCGCACCGACCTCTACTCGCTCGGCCTGGTGCTCTACGAGGCGCTGGCAGGTGTGAACCCGGTCCGCGGCGCCAACCCGGCCGCGACGGCGCGCAAGGTCGGCACCCCGCTGCCGTCGCTCGCCCGGCGCCGCAAGGACCTCCCGCCACAGCTCGCGCAGGCGATCGACCGCGCGGTACGCCCGCGGCCGAACGAGCGGGGGACGGTCGACGACCTCGCCGACGCGCTCGCCGACGCGCTGACCGACGATCTCGCCGACGATCGCGGCGCGATCGCCCGCCACCCGCTCGAGGGGCCGGCGCGCTACCCGGCCGCCCCGCCGGCCCTCCAGCGCGCGCTCGCGGGGCTGGCCGCCGGCGCGCTGGCCGCGGCGGCGCTGCACGCGCTCGTTCCGCCGCGCGCCGCGCTCCCGGCCGACCCGCTCGCCGCAGGGGCCGCCGTGGCCCTCGCCGTCGCGCTGCTGCCGCGGCTGGGCTGGATCGCCGCCGCGCTGGGGTTGGTCGTCGTCCTCGTCGCGGCCGGCGCGCCGGGCGGCGCGATCCTCGTCCTCGCCGCCGCGTTGCCCGCCGCCGCGCTCGTCCGGCCGGGGCGCGCCTGGTCGCTGCCCGCCGCCGCGCCGCTGCTCGGGGCGGCGACCCTGGCCGGCGCCTACCCCGCGCTGGCCGGGCGCGGGGCCACCGTGCGGACGCGCGCCGCCCTCGGGCTGCTCGGCGGCTGGTGGCTGGCGCTGGCCGAGCCGCTGCTCGGGCGCCCCCTGCTGCTCGGCGCCGCCGATCCGGCGCCGCCGGGCTGGCCCGCACACGCCGGCCAGGCCGCCGAGCGGCTCGTGCTGCCGGCGATCACCAGCGGCGCGGCCGCTCCGGGGCTGCTCTTCGCCCTCGCCGCCGCCGTGCTCCCGTACCTCGTCCGGGGACGCCACACGGGGCTCGACGTCCTGGCCGCGGCGGCCTGGGCGGCGGCGCTGGCGGCCGGCATCGCGGCCGTCGCCGAGCAGCTCGGCCAGCCCGAGCCGGCGGGCCTGGCGGCCGCCGCGATCGTGGCGATGGCGCTGGCCGTGGCCGGCGCGCGGGTCGGCCCGGCGGCGAGCAGCCATACTCAGGGGGATGGAGCGACATTGGTAAACGGGCGTCGCGAGGGGTAATCCGCGGTGAGCGTGTTGCGCAACCTGGAGTCGAAGATCGCCGGCCTCGTCGAAGGCACGTTCTCGCGTGCCTTCAAGTCCGAGGTGCGGCCGGTCGAGCTCGCCCGCAAGCTCGCGCGGGAGATGGACGAGCACCGGGTCACCTCGGTGTCGCGCACCTACGTCCCGAACGAGTACGCCGTCTGGCTCTCGCCGCGCGACCGCGACCACTTCGCCGACTACGAGGACGAGCTGCGCTCCGAGCTGGCCGGCTACCTGCTCGAGCACGCCCGCTCCGAGCGGGTGTCGCTGCTCACCGCG
>DASVQH010000433.1:0-17139 GCA_036389195.1 Solirubrobacteraceae bacterium | reverse complement strand
GCCGCGCCAGCGCGCCGACCGCCACCTGCAGCGGCGCGGCGCCCAGTGCCCGGGCCAGGGCCGCGGCCTCGTCGAGCGCGCCGGACGCCGCCGCCCGGTCGGCGGCGCGCAGCGCCGCGTCACCGGCGCGCAGGAGCGCGTAGGCGAGCGGGTGCGCCTCGTCCGCCTCACGCCACGCCGCGACCGCGGGCGCCCACCCGCCGTCGTCGCCGTCCAGGGCGGCCGCCTCGGCGGCGGCCAGCGCCGCGTAGGCACGGTCCGCGGGCGACACCGTGGCCAGCCGTCCGGCCAGCGCGCGCAGCGGCGCCGCGCGGGCGTCCCGACCCTGGCGCGCCAGCTCGCCGGCGACGCGCAGCCCCTGCCACACGAGCGGCCAGGCGTAGCGCGCGCTGCGATCGTCCTCGGCGTCCCGGAGGCCCGCGGCGATGGCGTCGGCTGCCGCGTTGAGGTCGCCGCGCCCGCGGGCGACCTCCGCCTCGATCAGCGCGAGCGGCTGCAGGAACTGCGTCTCCATCGCCTCGCCCAGCAGGCGGCGGGCGGCGCGCGCGTCGGCGGCCGCGGCGTCGTGCTCGCCGCGCCAGGCGAGCAGCTCGCCGCGCAGCTCGAGCAGCGACGCCGCCGAGACCGTGGACGGGTGGCGCTCCAGCGCCGCGTCGATCACCGCGCGCGCCTCCTCCCAGCGGCCGAGGCGCACCAGCGGCTCGGCGGCGTTGCCGAGCAGGAACGCCCCGGCGGTCCGGGCCATCCCGACGCCGTCGGCCCGCGCGATCCCGGCGCGCGCGACGGCGGCGGCCTCCTCGTGGCGTCCGAGCATCTCGCAGGCGTCCGAGAGGTTGATGTAGCCGCGCAGCTCGGAGTCGAAGTCGCCGATCGCCTGCGCCTTCTCCAGCCCCTCGCGGGCCAGCGGCAGGCCCTGCTCCGCGTCCCCCTCGTAGGCGAGCGAGATGCCCATCGTGAGCAGCCCCGACGCCTCCTCCGACGCCGCGCCGACCGCTCGCGCGACCGTGACGGCCCGCCGCGCCGTCGCGAGCGCCTGCTCGATGCGCATCTGGCGGAACAGCGTGGTGGCGAGGGACTCCAGGACGACCGCCAGCGCGCGGCTCGGCGGGTCGGCCGGCAGCAGCGCCTCGGCCTCGCGCAGCGGCGCGAGCGCGTCTCCGCCGATGTCGCGCAGGCTGCGCCCCTTCCGCGTGAGCAGCAGGGCGCGGCGCTCGGCCGGCGCCTCCGGCGCCAGCGTCGCCAGCGCCTCGCCGGCCAGCGAGATCGAGCGCTCGATGTTGCCCGCGCGCCAGGCCGCGTCGACCGCCAGCCCGGCGGCCTCGACCTGGTCCATCCCGGCGAGCGCGTCGGCGTCGGGCACGCGCGGCCACAGCTCCAGCGCGCGCTCCAAGTGGCGCTGGGCTTCCGCGGGCGCGTAGGCGGCCGCCTGCCGCGCCGCCTGGACGGAGGCTCGCAGCGCGCGCGGGAGGTCGTGCGCCGCCGACCAGTGGTGCGCGACCGTCGCGGCGACGGACGTCTCCTCGCCGGCGAGCGACGGATCGGCGTCGAGCGCCTCGCCGTAGGCCGTGTGCAGCCGGACGCGCTCGCCCGGGAGCATCTCCTCGTAGACCGCGTCGCGCGCCAAGGCGTGGCGGAACGCGTAGCCGCGACCCGCGTCGTCCACCACCAGCAGCTGGTGGTCGACCACCTCGCGCAGCGCGTCGTGGAGCGCCGCCTCGGGGAGGCCGGCCACCGCGGCCAGCAGCCGCTCGGGCACCGACCGCCCGCCGACCGCGGCCATGCGCAGGATCCGCTGGCCGGCGTCGGAGAGCTGCTCGGCGCGCGTCAGGAGCACGTCGCGCAGGGACGGCGGCAGGTCGTAGGGGTCCGCGCCGGCGCGCACGGCCCCGAAGATCTCCTCGACCAGGAACGCGTTGCCCTCCGAGCGCTCGAAGACCGACTCGACGGTGTCCTGGCCCGGCGGCTCGCCGACGATCGAGGCGAGCTGGGCGCCGACCTCCTCCGGCGTGAAGCGCTCCAGCGCCACGCGCTCGACGGACCGCACCCGGTCCCAGCCGCGCACCAGCGGCCGGAGCGGGTGGGCGCGGTGCAGCTCGTCGGAGCGGTAGGTGAGGACGAGCACGACGCGCGCGCCGTGCAGCGCGCGCACGAGGAAGGCCACCAGCTCGAGGGTCGACTGGTCGGCCCAGTGCAGGTCCTCGATCACCAGCATCAGCGGGCGGTCGGCGGCGAGCCGCTCGACCACCGCGAGGACGAACTCCAACAGCTGCGAGGTCCGCCCGTCTCCGCCGCTGCCCATCGCCGCCTCGGGGTCGAGCTCCGGCAGCAGCCGGGCGAGCGAGCGCCGGGCGGGACCGAGGAGCGCGTCGAGCTCGGCCGGCGACTCCGTGCGCGCGAGCTGGCGCAGCGCGGCGACCAGCGGGGCGAACGGGATCCCGTCCCCGCCGAGCTCGACGCAGCCGCCGGTCAGCACCCGGGCGCCCGCCTCCCGGGCGCCCTCGGCCGCCTGCGCGACGAGCCGGCTCTTGCCCACCCCGGCCTCGCCGGCCACCACGACCGTCGCCGGCTCCCCCGCCTCGGCGCGCGCCAGCGCCTCCAGGAGCACGGAGAGCTCCTGGAGGCGGCCGATCAGGACCGGGCTGACGAGGCTGAGGCTCATGGCCGGATCCTCTCAGGCGCCGGCCACCGGACTACGGGGTCGTCCCGGCGGCGACGCCGGCGATCGTGTAGGCGTGCAGCCGGCCCTCCTGCGTGCCGGCGTAGAGCGTGCCGTCGGAGACGACCGGGGTGGAGTAGAAGAACCCGCCGTCGGCCGCCGTCTGCGTCCACAGGGCCGGGCACAGCCCGCTGCCGGGCTGGCAGGTCGGCGAGTAGGCGGAGAGCCGGCCGGCGGTGTCCACGGCGTAGAGGACGTCGGCGGCGACCGTGGTGAGCGCCGTCTGGTAGCCGCCGACGGACTGGTTGAAGCGCGTGATCGGGCAGGCGCTGCCGTCCTTGGCGCAGCTCTGGCCCGCGCGGCCCACCCCGCCCTCGCCGTTCGCCCAGAACACGCCGTTGGCGGCCGTGGTCAGGCCGCCCAGCGGGGTGGTCCGGTCCGCGGCGGTCCACACCGGCGCGCAGTCCATCCGGCGGCAGGCGGTCGAGAACGCGGCGATGCGGCCGCCGGAGGTGAAGACGCGCCCGTTGGCGACGGGCAGCGTGCCGGCCAGGCCGCCGGTGCCGGAGCTGCCCGTCATCAGCGGGCCGCAGTCGCCGTCGGCGCAGTCGGCCGTGCTGAAGGCGTACAGCGTGCCGGCGCGGGTGCCGGCGTAGACGACGCCGTTGACCACGCTCGGCTGCGTCCAGACCGGGCCGTCCACCTCGGTGCTCCAGACCGGCGCGCAGGGCATCGCCGAGCAGCTGACCGGGAAGGCCGAGACCCGCCCGTCGCCCGAGCCGACGTAGAGCCGCGTGCCCGCGAGCGTCGGGCCGCCGACGATGGCGCCGCCGGCGCGCGCCTTGTAGACCGGGGTGCACGCGCCGCCGTCGGTGCGGCAGCTGGTCCGGTACCCCCAGATGTCGCCGTCGGCGGTGGCCATGAACACCACCGCGCCGGAGACGATCGGCGCCGCCGCGGCGTTGGTGGCGTGCGGCAGCTGGGCGGTCCAGAGGGGCCGGCAGTCCGCCCCACCGGTCCCGCACGCCGCCCTGTAGGCGAACAGCTTGCCGCTGCCGGCAGCGATGAACACCCGTCCGCCGGCCGCCACGGCCTGGCCGAGCGGCGAGTGCGTGCCCGTGTCGGCGACCCAGGCCTCGTCGAGGTCGGCGACCCGGGCTGCGGTGAGCTGGTTCTCGTACGGGTTGAAGCTCTGCTGGCGGCCGTCGAACCCGCGCTGGGCCCACGGCGTGGAGACGGTGAAGGCGCGGCCCGCGGCGTCGCCGGTCGGGCTCGCCGCGGTGACCTGGTGGCTGCCGGGCCGGATCGAGGCGGGCAGCGGGAGCGCGACGGTGAACGTGCCGGTCACCGACGTGACCGCGTACTGGGCGGCGGTGCGGTCGACCGCGACGTCGATGCGCTGACCGGGTGCGAAGCCCGCGCCGGTCGCGCGGACCGGCGTGCCGGGCGGCGCGGTGGCGGGCGAGACCGTCAGCGTGGCGGCCGCCTGGGCGGCCGGTGCGACGGCGCCGGCAGCAGCGGCGACGACGGCGATGGCGGTGATGATCCGGCGGACTTCGGGCATCTCGGACGGCTCCTCGACAGCGGTTGATCGGCTGTCGCGGACGCTAGGTCTAAGGCCCGGCGCCCCACATCGGGCGCGGTGCGTATCTTCGGGCGGCCGGCGGCTTAGGCGCCGCCGCTCCCCCGCCTACATCGTCAGGACGATCTTGCCGAGCTTCGAGCCGGCCTCGAAGCGCTCGTAGGCCGCGGCGGCCTCGTCGAGCGGGAAGGTCGCGGCGACGGGGACCGAGAGGTTGCCCGAGACGAAGCCCGGGAGCACCGAGCGCTCGACGAGCCGCGCGGCCGCCGCCTTCTCCTCCAGCGGGCGGGCGCGCAGCGTCGAGCCGTGGATGCGGCCGCGCTTGCCCATGAGCGCCAGCAGGTTGATCTCGGCCTTGGCGCCCGCGCCGACGCCGATGATGCAGATGCGCCCGCCGAGCGCCAGCGCGTCGAGGTTGTCGCCGAGGTTCGGGGCGCCGACGAGCTCGAGGATGACGTCGAAGGGGCCCTCCTCGCCGAAGCCCTCGGGCGCGATCGCGTGCGCCCCGAGCGAGGCGATCGCCGTCCGCGACTCCGGGTTGCGCACCGTGGCGGTCACGCGCGCGCCCGCCATCGTCCCGAGCTGGATCGCCGCCGTGCCGACGCCGCCCGCCGCGCCGTGGACGAGCAGCCGCTCGCCGGCGACGAGCCCCGCCTGGGTGAACAGCGCGTCGTGGGCGGTGGTGAAGACCTCCGGGACGCCGCCGGCGGCCTCCCATTCGAGCTCGTCGGGGATCGGCATCGCCGCACGCTCGTGGACCACCGCGAGCTCGGCCTGGCCGCCGCCGCCGACGACCGCCATGACGCCCTCGCCCTCCTCGAAGCGTTCCGCGCCGGGGCCGCGCCCCACGACCTCGCCGGCCAGCTCGAGCCCGGGGATGTCGGCGGGCGAGCCGGGCGGCGCGGGGTAGCGGCCCTTGCGCTGCATCACGTCCGCGCCGTTGAGGCCGGCCGCGCGGACCCGGACGAGCACCTCGCCCCGGGCGGGCTCGGGATCGGGGTGCTCCTCGACGACGACCTTCTGATCGCGGATGGTGACGGCTCGCATGGCCGCGATGCTATCCGCGGGCGGCCCTCACAGCTTCGCCCGCACGAGCGCGCGCCGCAGCTGCTTGGCGGTGCGCCGCAGCCGCTTGCTGGTCACCGCCAGATAGCGAACGCGCCCGTTGCGCAGGCCGAAGGCGACGCCGTGGCGGCGGTAGATCCCGCGGCGCAGCCGGGTGGCGCCGCGCAGCGCCGTGCCGCGACCGCGGCCGCGGCGCAGCGCGCCGGCCCGGTGGCCGCGCGCCGTCGTGGCGACGAGCGCGACGCGCCGCTTGCGGGTGAGGACGGTGACGTGGCCGCCGCCCTTCACGCACCAGCGGCGCACGCCGCCGCGACGGGTGCGCGTCGGCCGGCCGGCCGCGCGGATGACGCGGCGCAGCGGGCGGCCGAGGCGGAAGGCGCCGAGCCGGCCGCCGCGCAGGCCGCGGCGGGTGAAGCGGCCCTTGGACGGCAGGCAGCGGCGGCGCTCGTCGCCGCTGTCGCCGCCGGGCGCGGGGGTGGTGCCCAGGGTCGTGCCGGTGCCCGGCGGG
Source organism: Solirubrobacteraceae bacterium (assembly GCA_036389195.1). Lineage (GTDB taxonomy): Bacteria > Actinomycetota > Thermoleophilia > Solirubrobacterales > Solirubrobacteraceae > JACCYI01. Next base: position 11,328 of record DASVQH010000433.1, on the reverse strand, counting down.
GTCCCGCCGCCGCCGCCGCCGCCGACCGGCCCCGGGCCGCCCGGGCCCGCCCCGCCGCCACCGCCACCGGCACCGCCGCCGAGCCCGCCGCCGTCGCCGTCACCGTCACCGTCGCCAGGCGGGAGCTGCGTCGCGCCCTCGCCGCGGTCGAGCACGCCGGGGAGCCCGACGTTGCCCTGCTCGTCGACGGCGCGGACCGCCACGTAGCGCTCCAGCGTCACCGTGCCCACCGCCAGCTTCGCGCCCGCGCCCGGGTCGACCGCCGGGAAGTCGCCGGGGACCTTCGTGGCCGCGGCGAAGGACGCCGGCGTGATCCGCTGCGCCGACGTGACGACCTCGTAGCGCGCGGCCTTGCCGCACAGCCCGTCGTCGCCCGGGGAGACGAACCCGAGTGTCCGGGGGCCCGCGCCGGCCACGGCGGTCGGCCGCCCGGGGACGGTCGCGTCGCGGCGCGCGTCGCCCGAGTTGGCGTTGTCGTGGTGGAAGTGCGGCCAGGAGGCGGCCGCGCACGCGCCGGCTTCCGTGCCGTAGACGAGCATCTGGCCGCCGCGCGTGCCGTGGACGACGACGCGGCGGGCCGCCGGATCGGTGTCGAGCGTCCCCCAGGTCCCGATCGTCGGCACGGCCACCGACCAGTCGCCGGTGAGCTTCGGCCAGCCCGCGACGTCCGTGCCCGCCGGCGTGAACGCCTGCAGGTCGTTGTGCGCCGTCGCGTCGAGGATCTCCTCGCCCTCCGACGACGGGTCGATGTCGGCGATCGACGGGCCGGTGAGGAACTGCAGGTCGTTGACCGGCCGCGGCCACGTGGCCTCCTGCCGGCCCGTACGCGCCGACCACGCCGCCAGGTAGTCCTGGCCGCCCTGGTACTCGGGCAGCACGACGTCGGCGGCCCGCAGCACGCCGGCGGCCGGCGCGAAGAAGCCCGGGCCGTCGGCCAGCGGGCCGATCGCCGGGTGGCCGACCGCGGCGAGGAACGGCTGGTCCTCCCCGGCGGCGCCGGCGGTCGGCAGCGGCTCGTCGAGGCCGTTGACGCGGCCGAGGCAGGACTGCCCGTCCGGGTCGACGAGGTACGGCAGGCCGGCGGCCGGGATCGTCCCGACGCGGACCGTCGAGGCCTGGTCGTCGCGGCACGGCAGCTCGCCGATCACCGGGTTGCCGGTGATCCCCTCGCCGACCAGCGGCAGCAGGTCCCCCTGCAGCACGCCGACCTTGAACGGCCACCCGTCGAGCCACGGCGCGGAGCCGAGCTTCGGCCCGCCCGGCTCGCCGCCGGGCTTGATCGCGAACAGGCGGCTGTTGCCGGGCGTGAGCGCCGCGCCGAGCACCCCGTAGGCCGCCTGGTCGAAGCCGCCGGCGTTGAGCGGCTCCTTGTAGGTCTCGTTCGTGCCGACCACGATCTCCGGACGGCCGTCGCCGGTGAGGTCGCCGACCGCGGGCGTGTCGACGATCGCGCCCTGCAGGAACGATCCGCCGGGGTCCTTGAAGTCGACGCGGTGGGTCTCGGGATCGATGGCCTTGGCCTTCGCGCGGTCGACCACCAGCACCGGGTAGCCGGGGACGACCGAGCCGTCGTCGTTCCAGGCGTAGACGTGGCGGTCCATCGCCGCGCCGACGATCTCCAGCCGGCCGCCGTCGTCGCCGTCGAGGTCGGCGAGCACCGGCGAGGCGATGAAGCCGAGCTGCACGCGGTTGAGCTCGCCGTGGCGGACGTTCTCGAACGGCCGCGCCGGCTGCCCCGCGTAGAGGCGGTTCGTCTGCATCCGGCGCACGCGCTGCCCGCGCCCGTCGAAGACGTAGACGCGGCCCTCGAGGTCGGAGGCGACGATCTCCAGCGCGCCGTCGTGGTCGAGGTCGCCGACCGCCGGCGTGCCGAGGAACGCGCCGCGGCCCGGGTCGACCGCCCCGGTGTCGAACGCCGGCGCCTTGCGGTGGTCGGGCAGCGGATCGCCCGCGGCGGGGAAGCCGGCAAGCTCCGAGCCGTCCCGCTTGTAGGCGTGCACGAGGCCGTCGGAGTTGGCCAGCACGAGCTCGTTGCGGTTGTCGCCGTCGAGGTCGGCCAGCGTCGGCGAGGCCTCGATGTCGCCGCTGAGCTTCTTGGGGAAGCCGGGCAGCAGGTCCTGGTCGCGGTGGAGATCGAGCTGGCGGCGGTCCTCGCCGCGCAGCTCCTTGCCGGCCACGTCGGCGACGATCTTCACCACGAAGCCGTAGCGCTGGGTGTTCGGGCGGCCCGAGTACGGCTGCTCGGGCAGCTCGCCGTGCTCGGTCCCGTCGAACTGCCCCGGCTGGCCGGGCGGGAAGAGCGCCTTGAGCGCCTCGACGTCGATCGTCCCGGCCACGCCGTCGAGCGGCAGCGAGCGCTTGGTCTTGCCGTCGCAGACGCTGGAAGCCACCGGCTCGGCCTTGAAGTCCCCGGGCGCCGGATACGCGCCGGGCGCCACGAGCACCTGGCAGGTGTACGGCGCGCCGCGCGCCCACACGCGACCGCGCACGGGCAGCGCGGCCTTCGTCGGGTCGGCGAGGTCGTACCACGCGGGGGCCGTGATCTCGACCTCCGGCGGCGCCGTCCCGGCCGCCGTCGCCTTCAGCACCCGGTCCATGTTGACCCGGCCGTAGCCGTAGAACTGGTCGTGCCCCTTGCGCGCGGGGTAGGAGCGCGGGACGGTCTCCGGCGGGCCGTTGCGGGTGGTCGGCGCGCTGAGGAACGGATCGGTGCAGCCCGGCGCCGGGCAGGGCAGCTCGGTGCTGATGCCGTTCGGCGTCTGGGCGAAGTTCACGTCGTCGGCCTGCGGCTCGCCGCCGATCGTCCCCGACGCCATCAGCTGCTTGACCTCGGCCGCCGACAGCGTGCAGGCGCCGCCGCCGACCCGCCGGCACGACGGGTGGCGTTCGAGCTTGCCGGCCTCGACCGCGTTGAGGGCGGCGGAGTGGACGAGCCCGGCCATCCCGGCCGCGCGCCCCGTGGCGTCCGACGAGCAGGAGACGCTCGGGATGGCCAGGTCGATCTTGGCGTTGAAGTTCGTGCAGCCGTTGAACTGCAGGTAGGACTGGGCGAACGGGCCGGCTTGGTCGAGCTCGCCGGTGTGCGTGACCGAGTTCACGAGGATCACGTGGGGATAGGAGGACGGCCAGTTGTTGTGCTGGGCGGCCTCGTCGGCGGCCGACGCGATCACCGTGACGCCGTGATTCCACGCGTAGTCGACGGCCTGGCGGGCGATCGTCGACTTGTTGAGCGTGCCCAGCGCCTCCTGCACGACCTCGACGTCGTTGTCGACCGCGTACGCGGTGGCCAGCGCGAAGCGGTTGACGTCGGCGACGAACGACGTCCCGACGCGCAGGTGGATCTCCATGCAGTTCGGGCACGTGCCGAGCTTCTCGCCGGTCTTGTCGCCGAGGACGTGGCTGTTGTCGGCCTCGGCGGCCGAGTCGCGCGCCTCGCCGCTGCCGTGCCCGTAGGCGACGTCGTCGAACGGGTCGTTGTCGTCGTCGAGGAAGTCCCAGCCGACGATGTCGTCCTTGTAGCCGTTGCCGTCCGCGTCGGTGCCGTCGGAGAAGGCGATGAGGACGTCCTGGGGATCGAGGATGCCGGGGTTGACGCCGCGCGCGGGGTTCTTCGCGACGCGCGCGTCGCAGGCGAAGTCGCGCAGGTTGAAGACGCCGTTTCCGTCGAGGTCGTCCCCCGTGCCGGTGAAGGTGGCGCAGCTCACCCCGTCGACCGTCGCGGTGGTGCGGGTCTTCTCCGGGGTCGGGACCTCGCGCGGGTTGATGCGGGTCTTGAAGCGGACGTCGGACATCACCGACGTGTCCTCCCACTGGATGCCGGAGTCCAGGACGGCGATGGTCACGTCGGGGCGCCCGGTGGTCGTGCGCCAGCCCTGGTCGACGTCGGCCGCGTCGGCGAGGTGGGCGCCGCGCACGCCGCGGAGCTCGCGCTCGTCGAGCACGTACGGGCTGTCGGGGGAGGCGGTGGACGCGTACATCCACTCCAGGTCGCCGCCGAGGTCGTCCGGCGTCTTGCCGGCGCCGGCGGGGAGGCGGTACTGCGCGTAGTCGCCCGGCGCGCCCTGCGGCTTGTAGGGGAACTCGCCGCGCGCGGCGGCGGCCGGCAACAGCGTGCCGATCATGGCCAGCAGGACCATCGTCGCCCGTCGCGTCCCTCGCATCTCCGCCCCTTTTCGCCCTCTCGACCCCGCCGCGGACCCTTCCGCGCGCGCCGCAATCTAGTACGGGTGCGTTCATTCGAGCGCCGGTCGGGTCAAAAAGCTGACGCTCGGGCCGATATTTGTGCCAACTGCGACATACATCAGCATGTTTTGACGGCGTGTCGGGGTATCGATCTCGACATGGCCGTCGCCCTCCCGGTCCCGATGCCGCTCCCCCACCCCCACCTCCCCCACGTTCCCCCGATCTGGCGCGAGAGCCGGTTCGGGTTGGAGCTGGCGGCGCTCAGGCGCAGCCCGGTGTGGCGCGGCGAGGAGGTGCCCTGGGGCGCCGGGCGGCCGGTCCTGCTGATCCCGGGCTTCCTCGCCGGCGACGGCAGCCTGGCCACGATGACCGCGTGGCTGCGCCGCAACGGCTACCGCACCAGCCGCGCGGGCATCCGCTCGAACATCGGCTGCTCGGAGGAGGCGTGCGGGAAGCTCGAGGAGCGCCTCGAACAGCTCGCCCTGCGCTACGAGCAGCCCGTGGCGATCGTCGGCCAGAGCCGCGGCGGGCTGTTCGCCAAGGCGCTCGCCTCGCGGCGGCCCGATCTCGTCTCCGGCATCGTCACGCTCGGCTCGCCGCTGAAGAACATGTTCGCGGTGCACCCGCTCGTGCTCGCCCAGATCGGGCTCCTCGGCACGCTCGGGACCCTGGGCACCCGGCCCGGGCTGCTCTCGATGCGCTGCCTGAAGGGCGAGTGCTGCAGCCGCTTCCGCGACGCGCTGGCGGGCGCGTTCCCGGAGGACGTCGGCTACCTCTCGATCTACTCGCGCAGCGACGGGATCGTCAACTGGCGCGCGTGCCTGGACCCCGAGGCCGGCGAGCACGTCGAGGTCGTCTCGTCGCACTGCGGGATGAGCGTCAACGCCGCGGCCTACGCCGCGACCGCGCAGGCGCTGGCGTCGTTCGGCGAGGGGCTCGGCGACTGGGCCGCCGGCGTGGAGTTCGCCCAGGCGGCGTAGCAGCGCCGCTTCCGGACGCCTCGTCGGGCGAACGGTCACGGCGGCTGGTGAAGGAGGAAGTGAGCAGGCGGGACGGCGTGGCGGGTCCCCGCACAACGTCACAAGCGTGGCGGGAACAACGCCCGATGTGACGTTGTGGGGGCCAGAGACGTCGAATGTCACATCAGCGGGATCCGGCGTCGCGCTTGTGACGTTGTGGGGGCCTGGCACGCCCGCCGCACGGAGCACCCGCCTCCCTCACCCGACGCAGGAGCCGCCACGGGCGGTGCGGCGCCCCGAACCCCGCCCGGTGGCAGACTTGTGAACGTGCGCCTCCTCCACCTCGTCGCGCTGACGGTCGTCCTTCTCGCCGTCCTCGCCGCCCCCGCCGCGGCGGCCACCTGCACCGGCGACCCGAACGCCGTCCAGCGGCTCGACCTCGCGGTCCACGGCCAGCCGACCTACGGCAGCTTCGCGTTCCCGGCCGGCACGCCGCGCGGCCTCGTGGTCTTCGGCCACGGCTACGGCTACAACGTCGACGCGTGGCGCAGCCACATCGTCCGGGCGGCGCGCGACGACGGCCTCGTCGCCGTGGCGATGAACTACCGCGGGCTCACCGACCTCCCGCGCGACCAGACCAGCTACGAGCGCTCGCGCGGCTTCCCGGTCAAGGCGGGCGGGGAGGATCTCGTGGCCGCCGCGCTGCACTTCCAGAAGCTCTGCGGCGGCTTCGCGCGGCGCTTCCTGCTCGGCGTCTCGCTCGGCGGCAACACGACCGGCCTGGCGATGGCCGCGGCGGCCAAGACCCCCCAGGGCCAGCCGCTGTTCGACTACTGGATCGCCATCGAGGGCCTCTACAACTTCACCGAGACCTACTTCGAGGCGCGCGCGACCGGCGCGACCGCCGCCCAGGAGGACATCGAGAAGGAGGCAGGCGGGAGCTTCGAAGCACAGCCCGACGCCTACCGCGAGCGCACCGTGCTCAACCGCGCGCCCGACATCGCCAAGGCGGGGCTGAAGGGCATCGTCATGGTCCACGGGCAGTTCGACGGGCTGGTGCCCTACGACGAGGCGCAGCAGTTCCTACGCGCGATCCGCGGGCAGGGCGTGCCGACCGACATGTACACGGCGGTCAAGAAGGCGCCAGGTGACCAGGAGGACGACACGCGGGTTCCCGGCGCGCCGGCCGACCGCCCCGGCCACGCCTCGGAGTGGGCCAAGCACGTGGTCATCGACACCGGCATGGACCGGCTGTCGGCGCTCGCGCGACGCGGCGAGCCGCCGCCCTGCGACCGTGACTTCACGGTCGACGGCAGCGCGTCGCCGCCGGTGAGCCCGGATCCGTCCAAGCCGTCGGGCGACTGCCCGGCCAAGCCGGCGTTCTACGGATCGGCGGGCGGGGGCGCGGGCGGAAGCGGCGGCGGATCCGGCCCAGGCGGGAGCGGCGGCGGAGGGTCGCGCGAGGGCGGCGGGTCCGGTTCGGCCGGCGGGTGCCAGGACACAGTCGGCCCGCGGATCATGAACGTCCGGCCCCGCGTGCGCCGGAGGTCCCCGCGCACGCTGCGCATCCGCGGCCTGGCGATCGACCGCGGCTGCGCGGGCGCCGGCCGCGCGGGGATGCGCTCGGTGCGGATCGCCGTCGCCCGCCGCTCCGGCAAGCGCTGCCGCTTCGTCAAGAAGTCGGGCGAGCTCGGCCCGCGCCGGCGCTGCGGCAGGCGCGCCTACCTGCGCGCGAAGGGCGCCGAGGACTTCAAGCTCACGCTGCGCCGGCTGCGGCCGGGGCGCTACCGCGTCACCGCGTTGGCGATCGACCGCAACGGGAACACGACGCTGGCCACCCGCAAGCTGCGCATCCGCCGCCGGTGACGGGCCTCCGGCGCCACTGGAGACGCGGGAAGACGTCGGTGTGATCGAGCGCCGCATCCAGGCGTCCATCCGGACCACCGCGGCGCGCGGTCGCGACGTCGAGCGGGTCGGGCCGTTCCTGGCCACCTTCGACCCGCACGACGACCTGAAGTACCTCTCCTACGCGATCCCCGACGACGGCGCGCGGCCGTCGCTCGCCCACGTGGAGGCGCTGGTCGCCGCGTTTCGCGCCCGCGACCGGCTGCCGCGCCTGGAGTACCTGCCGGCGGTCGCGCCGGACGTCGAGGCCGCGCTCCTGGCCGGCGGCTTCGCGGAGGAGGCGCGGGTGCCGCTGATGACCTGCGAGCCCGCGGGCGTGGTCGCCGCCGCCGTGCCGGACGGGGTGGAGATCGGCCCGCCGACCGCAGACGACGCCGAGGCGATGCTCGCCGTCCAGCACGCGGCGTTCGGCCAGCCCCCGCCCGACCGAGCGGCGGTCGAGCGGCTGGCGGACCGCCTCGATGAGGGCCGGGCCGCGGTGGTGGCGCGCGCGGACGGAGCGGTGGTCGGCGCGGCCGAGGCGACGGCGCCGGCCGAGGGTGTCACCGAGATCGCCGGCGTCGCGGTGGACGAGGCGCACCGCCGCCGCGGGATCGCCGGCGCGCTCACCGCGGCGGTGACCGCGCTGGCCTTCGAACACGGCGCCGCGCTCGCGTTCCTCACGCCGGGCGACGAGGGCGCGGAGCGCGTCTACGCCCGCGCGGGCTTCGTCGCCGGCGGCGTGATGCTGCACGTCTCCGTCGCCTGAGCGACCGCCGCGCTACTCGGGGTTGCGCACGCCGTCCGGCCCGGCTTCCAGCAGCGCCACGGACTCGATGTGCGGCGTCTGCGGGAAGAGGTCGACCGGCCGCACGCGGCGCAGGACGTAGCCGGCCTCGACGAGCTGGGCGGCGTTGGGTGCCAGCGTCGTCGGGTTGCAGGACACGTAGACGATGCGCTGCGGGGCGGCCTCCACGACACGGCGCACCACCTTGGCCGACAGCCCCGCGCGCGGCGGGTCGATCACGCAGACGTCGGGGCGCCCGACCTCCTCGACGAGCTCGCGCATCGAGGTGCGGATGTCGCCCGCGTAGAACGACGCGTTCTCGATCTCGTTGAGCTGGGCGTTCTCGGCCGCGTCGGCGACCGCGGGCTCGACCAGCTCGACGCCGATCACCTCGCGGGCGCGCGCGGCGAGCGTGAGCGCGATCGTCCCGATGCCGGAGTAGAGGTCGAAGACGCGCTCGCGGCCGCGCAGGCCGGCGTACTCGACGGCCAGCCCGTAGAGGACCTCGGCCATCTCCGTGTTGGTCTGGAAGAACGCCTCGGGGGAGATCAGGAAGCGCAGGTCGCCGAGGTCGTCCATCAGCTGCGGCGAGCCGGCCAGCAGCCGGGTGGTCCCGCCCTGCGTCGACTCGCCGAGCGACTCGGTCTGCGTCCAGAACACGCCGTCGGCGTCGATCGCGCCGGCGAACGCCTCGGCGTCGAAATCACCCGGAGACGTGACCAGCCGGACCTGGTACTGGCCGGTCTTCCGGCCCTCGCGGATCACGACGTTGCGCAGGAAGCCGAACTGCGTCCGGCGGTCCCACGCGCCGAGCCCGCGCTCGCGGCAGAAGGCCAGCACCTGCTCGCGCAGCTCGTTGCCGCGCTCAGACTGCAGCAGGCAGTCGGTCATCGGCACGATCTGGTCCCAGCGCCCGGGCGCGTGAAAGCCGCAGACGAGCTCGCCGTCGTCACCCGTGCCGAACGAGAACTCGAGCTTGTTGCGGTAGCGCCACTGCTTCTCGGCCGGGATGATCGGCTCGAGCTCGAAGCCCGACAGCTTCCCGATGCGCGCCAGCGCGTCGGCGACCTGCTCCTGCTTGACCTCGAGCTGGCGCTCGTAGGGCAGGACCTGCCAGGCGGCGCCGGGGTGGTCGGCGACCGGCTCGATGCGGTCGGGGCCCGGCGCGATGATCTCGACGGCCCGCGCCTCCGCGTAGGCGCGCTTGGCCTTGCCGACCACGGCGCGGACCCGGTCGCCCGGCATGCCGCCGGCCACGAAGACGACGTAGCCGCCGAGGCGGGCGACGCCGTTGCCGCCGTAGGCCAGGGTGTCGACGGTGAGCTCGAGCTCGTCGCCGCGGGAGGGACGTTCGGCGCGGGTGAGGGGCGGCGTGGAGGACATCAGGCCTCCCAGGATGGCAGCCGCGCGGCGGACGCCCTACGCGAGCTTCTGCTCGACGGCCGCGAGCACGCTCTTGCGGTTCGCGTTCCTGCGCTCGTAGTCGCGCACCTTGCGCAGCTCGGCGGGCGTGAGGTCGCCGAGGCGCCCGGTGACCTGCGCGGCGGTCAGCTCGTCGTAGCCGGAGATCGGGAACGACGTGCCGATGCCGGCGGCGCGGCGCGCGCGGTCCATCTCGCGCAGCACGCGGTCGGCGGGCCCGGCGACGCGGTTGCGCGTCTTGCGGCGGACGTCGGTCGTCGTGTCGTCGAGCTGCTCGCGCGAGCGGCCCAGCAGCTGCTCGATGTCGGCCAGCAGATCGTCGGTCTGGCGGCGGCCGCGCTCGAACAGCGCGGTGGCCAGCTCGCTCGCGTCCGTGCGGGTCATCCGGCCGCGCTCGACCGCGTCGTCGAGGACCACCTGGATGCGCTCGCGGGTCAGGACCACGAGGTCGAGCGGGTTGAGGATCTTGGCGATCTGGCCGCGGGGGTCGCCTTCCCCGGCGTCCGCGCTCTGCTTCTTCGACGCGCCGGACGAGCGCGTCGACTTCGGTTGCGGCATGTTCCCGCGGAGGCTACTCCACCAGTGCTTCGAGCAACGCCTTCTGCGCGTGGCGCCGGTTCTCCGCCTGATCCCAGATCCGCTGGCGCGGGCCGTAGAGGACCGCCTCGGAGATCTCCTCGCCCGGATGCGCCGGCAGGCAGTGCAGCGCGATCGCGTCGTCCGCCGCGCGGTCGAGCAGCGCGTCGTCGAGCCGGTAGGGGCCGAGCGCGGTGCGGCGCGCCGCGGCGGTGGCCTCGTCGTCGGACATGGAGACCCAGACGTCGGTGTACACGGCGTGCGCGCCGGCGACCGCCTCGCGCGGGTCGTCGGCGAAGCGGGTCGTCTTCCCCGCGCTCCCCGCCTCGATCTGGTGGCCGGCGGGCGCGGCGATGACCACGTCGAGGCCGGCCAGCTCGCCCAGGATCGCCAGCGAGCGAGCCATGTTGTTGCCGTCGCCGACGTAGACCAGGCGGCGGCCGGAGAGGTCGGGGCCGAACGCCTCGCGCAGCGTCAGCAGGTCGGCGAGCACCTGGCACGGGTGGTGCAGCGGCGAGAGCAGGTTGATCACGGGGACCGACGCGTGCTCGGCCAGCTCGGCCAGCCGCTCGTCGGAGGCGGTGCGGTAGCCGATCGCCGCGACGTGACGGGAGAGGACCAGCGCCGTGTCGCGCACGGACTCCCCGCGCGCGAGCTGCAGCTCGCCCGGGCGCACGACCATCGGGTGCCCGCCCAGCTCGAAGACCCCGGCCTCCATGGACGTGCGGGTCCGCGTGGAGGGCTGCTCGAACAGCAGCGCGACGGTCCGGCGCTCGAGCACCGAGGAGGCGTGCGGCGAGGCCTTGAGCTCCGCGGCGCGGTCGAGGAGCGCGGACAGCTCGGCGGCCGAGAGCTCGGCCCCGGTGAGGAAATGGCGTGGCAAGCGCGGCATGCTACGCGCTGAGGTGTCCGATCCGCCCCTGCCGCCCCGCCCGTGGGAGAGCCTGCCGCCCGGCACGGCCGCGGCCCTGCGCCGCCACCAGCCGCCGCTGGCGCCGCAGATCATCGAGGCGATCCGGCGCGGCGTCCCGGCCTACGCGCGGCCGCTGACCGGCGCGTTCGGCGAAGGGGTGCGCACCGGCGTCGACGCCGCGCTCGACCAGTTCCTCGCCATGCTCGAGCAGCCGTCCGGCGCGCCGCTGTCCGGCCGCGGCGTCTACCGCGCGCTGGGCGCGGGCGAGGCGCGCGAGGGGCGCTCGCTGGAGGCGCTGCTGGCGGCCTACCGGATCGGCGCGCGCGTGGCCTGGCGCCACGTCGCCCGGATCGCCCAGGAGGAGCAGCTCGGAGAGGCGACGCTGGCGCTGCTGGCCGAGTCGATCTTCGCCTACATCGACGAGCTGTCGGCCGAGTCGGCCGAGGGCCACGCGCGCGAGCAGTCGGCCGCGGCGGGCGAGACCGAGCGCCGCCGGCGCGTGCTCGCGCGGCTGCTGACCAGCACCCCGCCGGCCGACGGCGCGGCGATCGCCGAGGCCGCCCGCGCCGCCCAGTGGGAGCTGCCCGCCGCGATGGCGGCGCTCG
>DASVQH010000432.1:0-72951 GCA_036389195.1 Solirubrobacteraceae bacterium | reverse complement strand
GACCTCCGCGCGACGCTAGCCTTCGCGCCGACTTTGAGCCTTCCGCGCGTCGACTACGAGCGCCACGGCCGCGGCTACGCGCGCCATCGCCGCCCCGACCCGCGGATCGCGGCGCGCATCCACGCGGCGCTCGGGGACGCGCGGACGGTGCTGAACGTCGGGGCCGGGGCGGGCTCCTACGAGCCCGGCGACCGCTGGGTCCTCGCGGTCGAGCCGAGCGCGACGATGCGGGCGCAGCGCCCGCCCGGCGCCGCCCCGGCGATCGACGCCCGCGCCGAGGCGCTCCCGCTCGACGACGGCGCGGTCGACGCGGCGATGGCCTGCGTGACCATCCACCACTGGGAGCCGCCGGAGGCCGGGCTGCGCGAGCTGCGGCGCGTCGCGCGCGGGCCGGTCGTCGTCTTCACGTTCGACCTCGACGCCCTGCCCGCCTGGCAGACCGAGCACCTCGCCGAGGGGCTGGTGATCGAGCGGCCGCGCTTCCCCTCGCTCGACGCGGTGGGCGCCGCGCTCGGCGGCCGCGTGCGCGTCGAGACGATCCCCACGCCCGGCGACTGCGTCGACGGGTTCTTCGAGGCCTACTGGAAGCGCCCGGAGGCGCTGCTCGACCCCGGAGTGCGCGGCTCGCAGTCGATGTGGGAGCTGCTGCCCGACGGCGCCGAGGACCGGATCGTCGCGCGGCTGCGCGCGTCGCTGGAATCCGGCGAGTGGGACGCGCGCCACGGGCGCCTGCGCGAGCAGGACAGCCTCGACGGGTCGCTGCGGCTCGTCATCTCCGAGCCTCTGCCATAGGCGCCGAGCGACGTCCAAGCGGGCTGGACGAATGTTCGATGTTTACCACGCCTCAGTGCTGAGAGTGTGAGGCATGCTCACCTTCCTCACGACTTCATACCGACGGACGCTGACCGTCGCCCTGCTCATCGGCTCCCTTCTCGTCCTTCCTGGTGCGGCGTCGGCCACCGCCGGCGGGGGATCGGGCAAGGCGGTGCACGCGACCGCCAGCGCGAAGCACAAGAAGTGCAGCAAGCTTCACAGCAAGACGGCCCGCAAGAAGTGCAAGGCCAAGGCCAAGGCCAACCGCCGCGAGGACGACGCGGGCTTCACGGCGCCGATGCCTCCCGCCCTCCCCGTGGTCCCGACGGTGCCGCCGGTCCCCACGGACCCGGGCGCGATCCTGCCGAGCTGATCCGCTCAGGCTGCGGGACCCGGTCGGCGGGGCGTGACCTGAGCCGATGGCGGTTCATCGCAGGACGCCGTCGACGACACGGTCGCGGGGCGCGGGCCCCTCGTCGTCCTCGCGCGAGTGGACGAGGCGGCGGCCGCTCACAACCAGCGACGGCACGTTCGACCGGCCCGTCGCGATCGGCCCGAGCACGACCCGTGGCCGGGCGGCCCGCGCGTCGCGCCGTGCCGGCCGAGTGCGGAACGTCGGTCCGTTCGTGAAGTCGACGTCGGCGAAGAGGACGTCGTCGCCGCGCCACCCGGCCAGGAGGACGGAGCTCGGAAGGACGTCGAGGCAGGCGCGCGCGAGCCGGCGCGAACCGCCGGCCGGGCTCAGCACGCGCACCTCGGTGAAGAGCGCGCTGCTCTTGGTCTCCCCTCGCTCGGGATGCGGGCAGAACTCGCCGTAGTAGGCCCAGTTGAGCGCGACACGTCGCCCGCGGAGGTCCAGCGCGAGGGCTTCGGGATCCTGGAAGTCGGGGTCCTGCCCGGTTCCGGCTGGGCCGCGGCGCAGCGGCCGGATCGCGTCCTGGCGGCGATCGAGCAGCACCGGCCGCGCGCGCTCGTGCCGGCGGCGCGAACATGAACGCGATGGCTCGTACGCCTCCGGCGGCTCGTGGCGGCCACGCGAGTAGACGGCGACCGGCCGGCCGCGGGGTGATCTCGAAGCGCGGGAGGGTGAACGCGTCGAACTGCAGCAGCGCGCCGGGCTCGGCCCACTCATAGCGGCGGCTGGTCTGCCGCGGCTTCGGGCCCCGGCGAGCCTGGCGGTGACGCGCGAGGACCTTCCGAACCGTCGAGCGATGCCGACCCGTCAACGCCGCGAGACGCATCGGCCCCAGCCCCGTCCGGGCCCGCGCCCGCAGGATCCGCTGCTCGTCCTCACCCCCCAACGCCCACGGACACGACTTCGGCCGCGTCGAACGGGACCGCAGGCAAAAGCGACGCCCGCTCCGCCGGTCCGGCCGCCTTCCAACGATGCCACCGCCGGTGCGCCGTCGCCGGCGCGACGCTCGACGAACAACACGAGCTCCAACCGGCCCTGCAATCCGAGCTTGCACCGACGGTCCTCCATGTCCGGACTCCTTCGGTGGGTCTTCCGTCGCAGACCGCACCTTCCGTCGGAGGCCGGACACCTCCAACTCTCGGCGCTCGTGTGCCGTGCTCCGCCCGCTCAGCTCTTGAGCGGACGGATCTTGGACTTCCGTTGCTTCGGGCCTTCCTCGAGGAAGTCCTTCATCGACGTGGCGGTGATCGCCGGGAGGGTGCCGCTCGACAGGTCAAGGCCGACGAACTGATCCTCGTCGGCTACGGCCGTTTCGTACTCGCTCTCGCTCTCAGCGTCGCTCCCATAGTCGCTGAGGTTCGCGACGTCGCGCTCGTGCTGGTTGTTGAGCTTCTCGAAGCCGGCTGCCTGCGCGCTCTCCTGGTACTTGTTCGCGAAGATGAACCGCGGCGCGAGGTACGGCACCGACTGCTCCGAGCAGTTCTCGTGCGCAGCCCCGCAGCCCTCGTTGGTGGAGGCTGCATAGACCGGGCTGAACCCGCCGAGGTTGAACTTCTTGGTCCCGACCTTGACCGTACCGACCTCGAGCGCGGCACGGAGCACCGCCTCGCTGTGGCTGCGCTTCATGAGGCTCCCTGCGGCAGTGATCACTTCCTCGCCTCCGAGCGTCAGCTTGTGCACACCGATTCCCATACTGCGAGCGAGCAGGTACAGCACCTTGCGTCCCTTGCCGCTTCCCTTGACGAGCTTGATCATCGCGATGTTGCGCGTACCACCGTACGCACGTTGCACGCGCCGAAAGAAGCGGAACCTGCTGCTCTGGACCCGCCGCTCGTGAACGTGCCGGACGTTCTGGAATGTCTTGCGGCGCACCTTCGCCTTGTTGTCTCTCCCCAGGCCGAAGCGGTCGGTCATCGTGACCGGGTTGCACTGCGCGAACGCATACAGGTTCAACCCATCGGCGTCGAACGTAGGGTCGGGGCTGGTCCAGCGTCCTAGCCAGCACGCGTACTGGCGCCAACCGTAGTCATAGAGGCCGCTCGTGGCGTCGCGCTCGCGCGCGCCGTGGCGCCGTATCTTCAGCGCCATGTCGGCCTCCCCATGGGGGCTCCATGCGAGGGCAGTGCCGCCGTACGGGAGGTACTCCTCGTGGTGACGGACGTCGCCCTCGTCGCCGACCTCGACCACCGCCGAGTCGACAAGGTCGCTGAGCTGGAACCACGCGGTCGTTGCTCCCGTCGGCGCGGCGCCGACGGACCAGGTCTCGAGCACCCCGACCGTGGCCGGGCCGCTCGAGACTATCCGGGCGCGGTCGACTTGCTCGACCACCACGCCACCGGAGATGCGGCTGCAGCGCTCAAGCGCCCCGACGTAGACCGTCTTCTGCACGACCTGCGAGTCGTTGGATTCGACGATCCTCGCCACGCGGTTGCCGCGCGTGTCGTAGAGGCTGTACTGCGTCTGTGCGCCCGCGACCACGCGGCGGACCTGGTTCGCGTAGCTCCACTCGATCGAGTCGACACCGTCAAGCGCCGTGAGGTTCCCGTTGCCGTCGAAGATCCCCACGGCGGGGTCCGGCTCGACTCTGCCTTCCGCCGGGACGGCGCGGTTCGACGCCGGCGACACCGCGAGCTTCGTCGTCCAAGACGAACTCGGGGCGGTGTAGGTCGCGTCCGTGAGGTTGTCGCCGTCGTCGTAGGAGTAGATCGCCGAGTAGGTTTCGGCGCCCGGCGGTCCGTCGCCGCGGAAGAACGGCTCGTAGCCGGCCCCGCGTTCGACCATCTGCGTGTAGCCGTCCATCACACGCCCACTCGACGCGATCAGTCGGTAGAGGGCGTCGAAGGTGTGGTCACCGTCACCGGGGGGCGACCCGGGCGCCAGGGTCACCCCGTTCTCGACGTGCGTCAGGTTCCCGACCGGGTCGAAGTGGTAGGTCAGCTGCTGGAGGACGGCTGCGTCCGCGAGGCGGGCGGCCGTGACCCCGCTGACCCGGTAGGTCATCGGATCGTACGAGTACGTCGTCGCGATCACCGGCGTGCCGCTCACATTCGCGAGCGTGACGGTCAGCGGCCGCTCGTGCGCCGTGTACGACGTGCCCGTCACGTACGGCCGGGCGCTGCCGCCAGAGACTGTCCACCCGATCGTGTCGAGCAGCCCGGAGACGTGGAACGTCGCGGTCCGCACGTTGCCCGCTGCGTCGACCCGCTCGAGCGCCCGCCCGAGTGCGTCATACGTCCACGACTGCGCCTGCGGTTCGGCCGTGTCGAGCGCGGCAGCGAGGGCCTGGGTGCGTGTAGCCCAGTCGGGCGCGCTTGGGAGCGCCCAGTCGGCCTCTTGGTTGTAGGCGCTGCGCGTCCACGACGTCGTCGCGAGCGGCTGGCCGCTGAGCGAGAAGCTGGCATGCTCGGTCAGCCCAGCCGAGTCGTAGCCGTGCCATTCTCGTCCCACGAGGTTCCGGGAGGCGGGATCCGCCAGCGGCGGGTTCCGGTTCGAGTCGAGGCTGTCGCCGTAGATGCGTAGCTCCACGATCGTGTCGAGCGCTGCTGCGCCGTCGCCGCCCGTCACGTGGACTGCGATGAGCCGCTGACGGCCGTCGTACTGGCTGACCATCGCGAACCCGCGCGAGTCGTACTGATAGATCGGGTTGCCAACGGCGTCGCGCAGGACCCAGCGGGTTCCGGCGTCGACGCTCGAAAGGCACACGACCTGGTTCGTGAGCGTGTAGGTGCGCTCGATGTTCCGAACACCCGCCGCACCAAGCCGCGGGTCAGCCGCCCACAGTTCGTTGCCTTCTGTGTCACAGGCGGACGTCTCGACCAGCGGCGAGCCACCAGCGGTCAGCAGCCGCCTCAGCGCGCTCGGATGTCCGAGGTTGTCGTGCCCCACGGTGTTCGGCGTGCCGTAGTGCGCGGCGGCCTTCTCCAGCGCATCGATGTCCCACCGGCCGAGGCCCGGATGCCCCTCCGTGACGTAGTAGCCGTAGTAGCGCGAGTCCTTGACGGTGTCGTTCTGGTCGGCAGTGGTCGTGCTCCACGCCGCGTAGGCGCGCGTGGCGAAGAACGCGTCCGAGAACGAGCCCTTCGGAGTCTCGACGCGGACCATCCGGTCGAGGGCGTCGTAGTAGGTCGCACTGAACGCGGGCCTGCCGGTGAGCTCGGCGTCCTGCACGAAGGCGCACGTCTGTGCGAAGAACGGCTCCCACTCGGCGAAGGCGAGCCCCTTGGCGTCGTAGCGGACCCGGGCGGACACCCGCCACCGCGTCGTCGTCTCGGCGCTGGGCTCGGCGAGCCGCGCCCGCTGGAGGACACGCCGCGAGCCGTCTTGGTGGGTGACCGCGATCTGCACCTCGCCGCCCGGTACCTGCCCCTGCGGGTACGCGCTGGCCGTGAGCTCGGCCACCGCCGTGGGCCCGCGGCCCGCGCGCCAGGCGTCGAGGTCCACGTATACGTACGACGCCGCGCCGGCGATGTACGCCGCCGGCGCCGCCACCAGGGCGTCGATCGAGGGCGGCACGGTGGGCGGTGCGTCCATATCGAGCGGCGCGAAGCCCACCTGCCGCTCGCCCTCGCCGCCCCACTCCGACCCGTAGCTCGACACGGCCACGACGAGCCCGAGGGGATCGCGCACCGCCTCGTGCACGGTGCCGTTCTCGTCGCGGATCCGGCAGGCGGCCAGCGCGACGTAGTCGAGCAGCGTGGCCGTGATGGCGCTCGGCAGCACGTCACCGCCGCTCGTCCGCATGGCCGTGCCCGTCAGCAGCAGCCCGTGGCTGTCGTACGTGTAGTCGACGACGGTGCCGGACGCTGGGCCACCCGCGGTGGCGATCGCGTCGGTCGTGCTCGTCGGCTGGTAGAAGGCGTCGGCTCCACCGTACTGGTCGGCGGCTGACGGGTTCCACCAGAAGCCGTCCGCGTCCAGCCGATATCCGCCCTGGTTCTGGAGGAACGTCGCGAGAGATCCGTCGAGCGTCTGACCGGCGAAGAGCTGCGTCACGAGGGCGTCCGTGAACACCGCCTCCTCGCGGCGCAGCAGAAGCGCCTGCGGCGTGATCGGCGCGCCCGACACCGCGTCGTCCTCATAGACGTAGCGGTACCAGTCGACGGGCGTGGCGGTCGGCGGTCCGCTGCCGCCCAACGCGGCGGTCACCTGGGCGAGCAGCGCGACGCGCGAGTAGTAGAGGCCCTTCACGTCGGGCGCGGCGGCACCGTGAACCTCCGATGCCTTGTGGCTGGCCGGTTCTCCCAGCAGCCACGTGTCGGGATCGCCCGTCAAGGCGATCCACGCGCGCTCGGTGGCGACGATCCGCGCGCTACTCTGCCCGCCTGCGGGGTCGGGGGCCGCGGGCCGGCGCGGGCACGCAACGCTGCTTTCGAGCGTCACGTCGCCGTATGCGTCCAGCGCGAAGACAAAGTGCTGGTGCACGAGCGGGTCGGCGGGGTCGCGCTCGTAGTGCGCCTCGACCGCCTCCTCCTCGTGCGCGAAGAAGGCGCCGTAGTCGTCGCCCGTCGCGGGCTGGAGCAGCACGACGCGGTAGCTCTGCTGAGCGACGTCGTAGGGCACCGCGGCCGCGTCCGAGCCGTCGAGGCCGTAGCGCTCCTCGCGCAGCAGTCGCCCGCTGAGAGCGACGGCGGCTTGGCGCGAGGTGTTCACGTGCGGCTGGGCGTCGAGGTCCAAGACCGACTCGAGCGCGGGCCAGGCCTTCGGATCGCCGGAGTAGTACTCAGTGGCGTAGGCCCGCTCCAGCGCAGCCTCGGCCGCCCAGACGCCGGTGTGAAACCACCGCTTGGTGAGCAGCGGGATCGTGTGGCTCGCCGCCGCGCCGCCCGCGAGCGAATCCACCTCGACGTCGGTGTGCTCGACCATCCCGAAGCCGCGGAACTCGCGCTCGGTGTCGTCGTAGTGACCGTGGTGGTAGCGGTAGGAGACCGCCGTCCGCACGCCGGAGGCCGCGTCGTCGGACACCACCCTCGCGACGACCTGGATCGGAAACGGTAACCGCGTGACCCACTCGAGGCCATCGCTCCTGTCGAGCAGCATGTAGTGCGCCGAGCTCCGGTAATCGGCCCTGGTGCGCTTCCCCTGGCCGTTGTCGAACGAGCTGAGGAGGTACGGCTTCGTCCCGCCGCAGAGGTCGATGCACCAGAGCTGCGGCGCAGGGTCCTCGGTGGCGAACACCAGACACTGGTAGCCGTTGCCGAGCAGGTCCTCGAAGCGGATCTGCTCCGGACGCGAGTAGCCGGCGGGCAGTTTCACCGTCACCGGAAGGGCGGCGAACGAGTTGCCGCCGAGGTTGCGGAACAGCTCGACGCGGTCGACATAGGCGTACACGAGGGCCGCCGCGCCCGACCCGTCGACGTCCGCCAGATGCACGCGCGCGGGGTCGAAGTCGTCCCCGAGTCGGGGTACGCCGTCCATCCGCACGACCGGCGCGAAACGGCCATGGCCCAGGCTCGGCCAGCACTCCACCGAGCCGTCGGTCATCCGAACAAGCGAGGGCACACCGCCGCCGAGCGGGTCGGCGAACGTCAGGAGCTGGCGCCCGTCGCCCTCGCCGGTGAGGGTGGGCGGCATCCCAGGGGTCGCCGCCGCTCGCATCTCCGGCCCGAAGCCCTGCTCGCCGAGGTTCGGGAAGTACCCGACGGAGTCGGGCGCCTTCGAGACGGCGTCCGCGCGCCCGTTGCCCTCCAGGTCGGCGCGTGTGTACACCGGGTCCCAGTAGTCCGCGAAGCCGCCCGCAAACGACACGAACGGCCCCCACCCGGCCCGCCCGCGCGACCGGTGAAAGCCGTCGAGGCCGTCGGCGATCCGCAGCAGGTCGAGCGTTCCGTCGCCGTCGAGGTCCATAAGCGCAACGCCGTCCCCGCTCGCGGTGCGGCCAGCCGGGAACTCGGCCAGCGCCACGCGGGGCGTCCACGACGCCGCCGCCCCAGCGAGCACCGGCGCGCGGTAGTAGACCGACTCGCCGTCTGCGTACAGGATCCCAGGGACGCCGTCGCCGTAGAGGTCGGCAACCGCGTACGAAGTGGCGGAGTCAAAGCCCTGCACCGGATCCCCGGCGGTGTCGATGAGCGGCTCAGGAACCGCGTTCGACGCGGGGTCGAACGCGGTCCAGGCGAACTCCAGGCTCGGCGTGCCCCGCGTGGCGTAGCGCTGCCCGGCTGGCTGCGCGGGGTAGTGACGGTAGCCGACGAGCCCGCACGAGGCCAGGCTCGCGCCAGACGTGTCCTCGTCGTAGACGAGCGCCAGCGCGTGCACGAGCACCGGTTCGGGACCGAGCTCGTCCTCGAAGCGGTGAAACATCAGCGCGTTGCGGCACAGCCGGTGGGTGCGCCGCTCGAAACCCGACTTGTAGGCCGAGAACGGATCGGGACGGCTCGCCCACGAGCGTACGGGGGTGTAGGGATCGTCGTTCGCCGGCTCGATGTCGTACTCGCCGTAGTCGAACACGACCTCGAAGTGCCAGGTCTGGTCGGGTGGCGGCGTGACACCGCCGTCCGATGCCGCGTACGGAGTGTCGTTGCCATAACGGATGCGCTCGGGGTAGAGGTTCGCGACCCGTACGCGGTTGAGCTCGTAAAGCGCCGGCGCGACGCCTGCGTCGTCCTCCCGCTTGTACGAGTACGCCAGCACGTCGCCGCGCGGATGGAACTCGTACTCGACCAGCCACTCCGCAATGCGCGTGGGGTCGGACGGATCGGCGACCCGGGCGGCAGCGCTGCGCCCGTACACGGCGATCGAGCCGTCGCGATGGAGCACGCGCCAGAACACGTCGAGCGGGCCGCTCGACCAGCGCTCGACCCGGTCGAACCGGCTCTCCACGCGCGGTCTGAACGGCGTGATCGCGTAGGCCGTGCCCCCTATCTCGCGCTCGGTCGCGTCGCCGAGCGCGAGCGTCAGCGGCGCGCCGCTCAGCAGGAACACGTCGGAGTCGTCGTAGCGCGGGACGCGCTGGCTCGTCTGCCGACAGATCGACGCCAGCTCGATCTCGAAGCCCTGGCCAAACACGCCGTTGCCTCCGAACGAGCCGTACGTCAGCTCGAGGCGCGGCTCGACGCCGCGGCAAGGCGAGCACCGGAGCGGCACCCCGAACGTGAGCTGACCGGTGTTGTCGCCGCTCTGGAAGTGCGCCCCGAGGCCCTCGACGCCGCCGCCCACCTGCGGCATCTGGACGGTCTGGATGGATATGGGCGGCGGCCCCGCCCCCGGGTCGGCCATGCGTTGCCCCGTGCCGGCTCAGCGGCCCTGCGGGCCGGTCCCGAGCCCGCTGCCCCGGAACTCCGCCGTCGCCCGTCCCGGCACCAGCGGGGCCTTCTGCGCAGACAGCACGCGCAGCACCGTGAGACGGTAGTCGACCTCGCCGCGCACGTCCGCGCTCAGCACGACCTTCGCGGGATCGGTGCGCGATACCGCTGCCGACTCGACGCGGGTCATGGGATCGAAGGAGTAGTTCCCGACCTGCTCGGCCGTCGCCGGGTCTACCGCCTCGTTGAACGCGACCGTGACCTCGCCGTGCGGGAGCCGCTCGCTTCCCGTGGCGTCCGTGACCTCGAGCGTGGGCGCGAGCCCGCCTCCTGCGCACTCCGGCAGCTGGTCGAGGGCGAAGCCCGCCTGCATGGCATCGATGCGGCAGTCGAGTGTCGGGTCCGTGCAGGGGTCCGAGCCGCCGCGGGCGAGCTCGACGGCCGCGAACAGCGTCGCGATCTCCGCGATCCCCCCGTCGATCACCGGCGTTCCCGTGAGCCCCGGGTAGACGTAGAGGAGAACCGGCGCGATCGCGTAGTCCGCCTGCCCCACGCAGCTCGTGCCCGCCGGGGCGCGCGGCGGGCCGCCGTTGAAGACGCCGATCGAGTGGGCCAGCGCGGCGGCTAACCCGTGCTGTGAGACGCCCTCGGTGCGGACGAGCCCGCCGCTGACCACGATCGTCCACCCGTCCCCGTTCCGGAGCGAGTACGCGTTCGGCAGCGAGTCGAACGCGTTCAGGCGGAACGTGACGTCGGGGTACGCGCCGCGGAACTGCCGGAACACGGGGCCGACGACGTCGTTGGCGACGTCGGAGGTCGGCGGCAACTGGGGCCGGCGGCTGCGGATCTCCTGCGCTTGGTCCGGCGTGATGAAGCTCGGCGCGCCGGCAGGGACCTCGATGCCAGATGGCGACGCGTGCGCCTGGAAGCCGGACGGCCCGCGACCGCCCTCGGTGGCCAGCCCGGCAACGGCCGAGCCGAAATCCGTGTGCTCGAGCTGCGGGTGGGCCTGACGGTACGCGTCGGTGCCGAGCTCTGGGAGGTCCTCGTAACCGTCAACGAGCGCGAGCCGCTCCGGGTTTGAGGAGAGCCCGACTTGCAGCGCCCAGTCGGCGCAGACGACCCCGTTGGCGAGCAGCAGATGGCCGTTGGGCGAGGTGGCCGGGCCAGCGCTCGTCGCGAGGTGGTGAAGGCCGTGCTCGAACGTCCCGGCTTCAAGCGCCAGCACCGCGCGAGGGCTGCCGGCGGCGTCGACCAGCGCGTCCTCCCCGGGCACGAGCGCAGCGGCTGGCTTCAGGCGCCGCTCCGCCGTGAGGAACAGCTGCGTCCTGGTGACCACGAGCGAATCGGCGACATCCGACTCGCCGTGGACCACCCTGAGCAGGGTGGCGCCCGCGCCGCCCGCCCCGGCGCTCCAAACGACGCGCTGCTGCTCCCAGCGGTCGAGCGACGGGTCCGCCGCCACATATACGAGGTCGCCGACCTCGTACTCCTCCGCAGGCCTGTAGGCGTCGGGCTCGTACGCCACCGCCATCGTGGTCGTGACGCAGGCGCAGCAGCAGAAGCACTCGTCTGAGGCCACGGGAATCGGTGTCGTCGGTCCGTACGGACAGCACGAGGGGTAGCCCGGATCGTCGGGGCAGCAGTTGCCGCAGAAGGGCGGCTGGCAGGTGCATGCCGCCTCGATGTAGGGCGCGAACCCTGTTGCAGGCCCGCACGCCGGGTCGGCACACATCACACCGCCGGGGATCTTCTGGATCGAGGCGAGGCAGCCGGCGTACCACCAGGGGACTCGGTTGCTCATCGCAGAACCGGCCCCTTCGCGCGCACCGGCTCGCCCCAGCGGGTGAAGCCGGGCCGGTCGGCGTCCTCGACAGGGCACTGCTCGCTGGGGAGCCGGAACTTCTTCGCGACTTGGCAGCCGCACTCGCTGCACACCTTGTCGCCGGTGCGCCGCCCGACGGCGTCCGCGACCGGCCTGGAAGGCAGGATCTGCTGGATGCGCCTCGTGGGTTCCGCGAGGTGCGGACATCTGAGGCAGGCGTCCTCGCGGCGGCGGATCGTCTCCCCGTCGGCGACGGAGAAACCTGCTCGGCCCCATCGCACGAGCGCCTTCGCAGCCTCGCCCGCGAGCCCGGAGTTCGACGCCGTAGGGCGCGTCTTGGGCTCGTAGCGCTCGTTGGCCGGGTCGTTCAGCAGCGGCTCGAGGAAGCCGGGCGCGTTGCGCGAGGTCAGCAGGTAGCCGAAGTACGACTCGTCCTTGGTCGCCCGAATGAAGGCCGCTACCGGCACCGGCCCGTCCAGCCCCAGCACGCGGCCGAACCGGGCGCGCAGCTCGTCCACCGACTCCCCGCCCTTGATGTCCAGGAGTTCCTCGATCATGGTCGCTCCCTCAGTTGCCGCCGGTCGCAGTGAAATTGGCCGTGCCTTGCCCGGGATCGAGCGGCGCCTGTTCGGCCGAGAGCACGTCCGTCACGGTGAGCGTGTACTCGATGCCCTCCACGACGTCGGCGGCGACCTGAACGCTCTGCCCGTCCCGGCCGAGCGCCGCGTCGTACGTCTTTGTCGTCGGCTCGAACTGGTAATTCGCGACCTGCTGTGCGGTCGTTCGATCGAGGGCCAGGTTGAACGACACCGAGACCTGCCCGTGTGGCGTGCCGGTTGCGCCCGTCGCGCCTGTCACGGCGAGCGCCGGATCGGGCGGCCCGCCCGCGCAGTTCGGCAGCGGCATCATCTCGAGCGGGGCGTTCATCGCCGCGAGGCGGCAGTCGAGGGCCGGGTCCGCGCACGCGTTCGAGCCGCCCCGGTGCTGCTTGACCAGCGCGAACAGCGCGCCGATCTGCGCGATGCCGGCCTTCGCGACCGGCACCCACTGCAGCCCGTTCCAGACGCTGGGCAGCACGCCGGCGACGGCCGCGTAGTCGGCCTGTCCCGTGCAGCTGCAGCCCTGCTCGTCGAGCGGCTTGCCGCCGGTGAACCGGCCGATGCAGTGGGCGATCACGAGCGCCATGCCCTCCTGCCCGATGTCGCGCATGCGAATCAGGCCCCCCGTGATGATCACCATGCGCCGGTCGTATTCCTCGAAGGAGTACGCGTTCGGGAGTTGGTTCTCGACATCGAGATAGAACACGACGTCTGGGAAGAACCCGCGGTGGATGGCGAACAGGTAATCGAGGATGTCCTCGCCCGATTCGGCCGTGATGGGCGCTTGCTGGCCGTTGGTCTCGATCTCCCAGGCCTGCTCCTGCGTCAGGAAGCTGTCGGCGTGCTCTGGGATGTAGACACCGGGGGTCGAGCCGAACGCGGTGAACTCGGCCGCGTCGGGCTGCGCGTGCTCGACGCCGGGGAGCGCGGCCAGGGTAGCCGTGTGGTCGAGGTCCGAGTACGCCTCCCCGTAGGCCCTGGTCCCGAGCTCGGGCAACTCGCGCTGCCCCTCGACGAACCCGAGTTCGTCGGGAGGGGTGGTCATCAGCGCGACCTGGAGCGCCCAGTCCCCGCACACGATCCCCTTCGCGAGCAGAAGGTGGTCGGCGGGTGAGGTCGCGGCTCCGAGGCTCGTAGCGATGTGGTGGAGCCCGTAGTTGAACTGTCCCGCTTCGAGCGACAGGACCGGCCGCTCGGTGCCGTCGAAGGACACCAGGCTGTCCTTCCCCGGGACGAGCGTCTCGACCGTCTTCAGCTTGCGGTCGGGCATGAGGAACGGCTGCCCACGGCTGACCAGCAGATAGTCGCTGCTGTTCGCGTCGCCGAAAGCGACCTTGATCATCGTGTTCGTGCCGCCGGCCGCGCCGGCGCTGAAGCGAACGATCTGTTCGCTCCAGGAGCTGAGGGAGACGTCGCCGGCCACGTACACGCGGTCACCGACCTCGTAGTCCTCGATCGCCCGGTACTGGGTGGCGGAGTAAGCGATCGGTGTGTTGTTCGCCATGCAGGAGCAGCAGCAGAAGCAGTTGTCGTCGGCCACCGGCAGCGGGCTCGTCTGCGTGAACTTGCAGCACCCGGGATAGTTGGCATCGCCGGGGCAACAGTCGCCGCAGTAGGGCGGCTGGCAGGTGCAGTACGTCTCTGCGTAGTTCTTGATGGTCGTGCTGTCGCAGTGCTCCTTCGGACACATCACGTTCGTCCCCGCGGGGAGGATCTTCGCGATGTTGTCCAGGCACCCCTGATACCACCAAGGTTGATCGTTCACGGCCATGTCCAGCTACCTCCTCGTGGGTGCGTGCCTGCCCTGGACGAACGGCGTCGCGGTGTAGGTGACCACGAATGCCATGTCCAGCAGCTTGTCCGGGTCGAGCGCGCCGTTCGAAAGCAGCGCGCTCGGCGTCAGGGTCGTGTCGAACTGGAGTGACCAGGTCACGCCAGTCCATGTGCTTCCGAGCTCGGCCACGTTCGCCGTGCCGACCTCCGCGAAGTTGTTCGAGACGGGCAGGCCGAGCGGGGTGGCGGGTGCGCCGTCGACCTGAAGCGCCAGGAACGGCTTCCCCGCCTCGCTCGTCACGACCGCGTCGCCGGCGACCTCGAGCTGCAGCAGGACGTTGTGCAGCTTCACGCCCGCAAGGTTCGGGAGGACCGCCGTGGGTGAGAGCTGGAACGTCATGGTCTGCTTCCCGCTGACCGGCGCCCTGGCGAAGAACTGGTTCCACTGGGCGCTGTACGACTGGCTCAGGTTCATCGTGGTGGCGCGGAGGTAGGCGTAGCGGTCGCCGCTCTGCGCGTACAGGCGCTGCACGCGCGAGGCGAACGCGCTTCCGCCGTCCTGCGCGCTGTAGCGCACCTTGAGGACGACATCAGAGATGTTGTCGAAGTTGATCCGGTTGGTCGCGGGCGGAAGCGACAGCGTCCAAGATGACACGGCGCCGGTCCCCTCGAACGGCAGGTAGCGCTCGTCGCGGAAGTCGAGCTGGAACAAGCCGGAGTCGTCGACTCCGCGCGAGACCGCGATGCTCTGGTTCGGCGCCCACCCCTGACGGACGGTTCCGGCCGGCGGGCTCACCGCGGCCGGCGGCGCGGCCGACGTCTGCTTGATCGCGTAGTCGACCGCGGCCGGGTCCGGATCGGTCACGATCAGGTTCGCGTTCTGCGTCAGCGTGAGGTGGAAGTCCTGGTAGGGACCGACGACGCTCGGCAACGAGACCGAGATCGACTTGATCTTGCGGTTGTAGTGGCCCGGGTAGTCGAAGTCGAAGAGCGACTCCGAGAGCGTGAAGTCGAGCCGGCCGGGCCCGGCGCTCGCGTCGCCCATCGGATAGCCCCACTTGAAGCCGGCGAACGCCAGCGGGAACGTCTGCCGAAGCGAGACCGTCTTCTCGATCTCGAGGCGCCGGGTGTCGTCCTCCACATAGGCCTTGCGAAGCTGTTTGAGGCTCAGGAGCAGACCCTCCCCAGCCAGCAGCCCCCGGTGCAGGTCGTCCCAGGTCCCGAAGGTCACGAACTGGTCGTCGCGGTCGAGCTCGAACTGGTACGCGGTCTGAGCCGCGAGCGCGAGCTCCTGCGCCATCCGGAAGGCCTGGAAGTAGACGGTGGCGATGCGGCCCGTCATCCACGCGTAGAGGTCCTGATTCGTGAAGCTCGTCCGCATCAGCGCCTCGACCTGGGTGGCGTTGGCGATCTCGCGAGCGTTGATCGCCAGGTCCTGCTGGGCTCCTGCGATGCGGGCGTTCGTGGCGGCTATCTGCTGCGTGAGCTGCGCCACCTCGTATTGCGCGACCTGTTCTTGGAGCTGCCACTCCTCGGCGCGGCGCTGGTTCTGCGCGATCGTCTCGGCCAGGCCCGCGCTCTGGCTCAGCATGTCGGAGGCGGCCGTGGCGATCTGCGCGCCCGCGCTGATGGCGTCGCCGAACTTCATGCCGCCGTTGGACAAGCCGTAGATGTCGGGCGTGAGGTAGCCGGCGATCGACAGCCCGTAGAACGGCATCGCCGCGGCCTTCGCGACGAGCGACGCGCCCGTGAGCTCGAGGTTGGTGATCTCCGCCGCGTTCAGCCCCGCGGCGATCAGGCTCGCGTAGTGCTGCTGGCGGTACTGCGCGCTGACCAGACCCTGCTGAAGCGACCCGAGCTGTCCCTGGAGGTCGTCGATCGCACGCTGGCGCGTGAGCGTGACCATGTTGAGGACGCCGACCTCCTGCGCGGCGCGGACCAGGGCGAGCCGCTCGGCGTCGTGGCGCTCGAGCGCGCTGAGCAGGGCGGCACCGAACGAGCGGACGGTCTCCGTCATCTCCTCCGCCCGCTCGACCATCGTCGCGAACCGGTAGTTCGGCACGAGCGGCTGGAGCTGCCCCTCGAGCCCGCCCAGCGCGCCGCCCGCGGCCGCCGCGCGAACGAGGTCGGCGGGGTTGATCGGCGGCGAGAAAAGCGGCAGCGGCTGGGCCTGTCCGAGGATGTTCAGGCAGTTGTCGATCTTGTGGAGGCGGTCCTCGACGCGGTCCCACATCCCGCTGAGCTGATCGTTCTCTGGGATGCAGAACACACCGCCGACATCGTTGAACGGCACCCCGGCGTTCCCCAGCAGCGGCCCCTGGCCCTGGCCTCCGCCGCCGAGGGCGTTCTCCATCTTGATGGTGAACTGTGGGATCTTCGATGCTTCGTCCGAGTAGCGCGCACGTATGTCGTCGTACGTCGTCGGCACCGCCTCGTCACACGGGCCGAGGTCTTCCGGGCGCGGGCCGAGCAGGTCGTACGCGTAGACGTAGAGCATGCGGGCTGTCGTGATCGACTCCCACGTGTACTGCGTGAACTCCTGGTCGCCCCAGTCGAGGAGGTTGGTGACGTACGCCATGACGATCGCCTTCTCGTAGGCGCCGACCCGCAGACGCGCGATCGCGTGCGGGTCGAACGGGTCGTCGTTGTAGGCCGCGATCTCTGCGCAGTTCTGGAGCTCCGCCGCAAGCGTTTCCAGCGTCTGGTTGCGAAACGGCTGGAAGCGCCAGTAGCGCGTCTCGGGAGTCAGCCGGTACTCGTTGGCCAGGATGTCCCGGAGCTCCGTCGCCTGGCTCGTGGAGATCGTCACGCCGGCGGCGGCCACGGCACTGACGATCGCGCTCGGCGCCACCGTGAGCGCGGTCGCAGTGACCGCGCCGTCGATGACCCACGTCTTGAGGCCCGTATAGATCCCAGCCGCCTCCGACTGCGGGAGGTCCGGAGGCAGCAGGTCGGCGAGCCGGCTCTGTGTGAGCGGCTCGGGCGGGCGCGTCGGGTCGAAGACATACTGGTACCAGCGCTCCGCCGCCTGAAACTGCTGGTTCGCGTGCAGCATGTTCGCGACGAGAAACGGCGCGTGGAAGAAGAGCTCCCAGTAGTAGAGGCCGTACGGTCCGGCGAAGTCGACCTGGTCGCCGTACGGAGCCGCCGGCGGGACGAGCAGCGGGGTGGACGGGCTGGACTCGACATCGCCGGCCGCGGGGCCGAGCGCCACGAACGGCCGCTGCGCGGGCACCGGGATCTGCTGCGCCGGCAGCGTCAGAAGCGCGTCGACCCCACCGGCGTAGAGCGCTCCCTGGAGCCGCTGGATCGCGCTCGTCGAGAGCCGGGTCGCGCCGAACTGAAGCGAGAACACGCTGTCGTCCTCGGCGAACCCCGTCGCGGCGTAGGTGAGCCCCGCCGGACCGTAGGTCGAGCCGAGGACGCCGACGACTTGCTGTGCCCGGCCCAGGTCGCTGAGGATCACGGTTGCGGCGGCGCCGGCGGTCAGCTGCTTGCCGGAGGTCTTGACGACGCCGTTGGCGTTGTTGGGATCGCCGGCGTAGATGACGTCGTTCGGGTACGTGGTGAGGCTGGTGTAGAACGCGCGCGACTGGGCCGGGGTGATGTCGCGGCTCACGAACGCCTCCGGCGTGACCGCCTGGAAGGGCTCCTCGAGCCGGAGGGCGGCGTCGGCCATCGCGAACACGGCGCCCGCGGCCGACGCCGACTCGATCAGGAACGCCTCGTCGCCGCTCAGGAACAGGAAGGTGCCGGGCTGGTTCCGGGTCGGCAGCACCGTCGCGTTGCGGCTGACGGCCTGGCCGAAGAGGACCGGGAACCCGTAGTAGCCGGCCCAGAGGGTCTCGCGCACCTCGCGGGCCATGGCCGCCGTCGCCCCGGAGCCGAGGAGGGTGAGCACCGTTCCGGTGGTCAGCTTCAGTGCCGACGACTTCACCACACCGTTCTCGCCGATCACGTCGTTCGGGAAGGTGGTGAGCGCCTTGTAGTAGTTGGCGGACTGGGTCGCCGAGACGAGGTCGGAGGTGAACGCGCTCGCCGACAGCGGCATTTCCGGCGGCACCAAGGGGACGGGTGCCGCGCTCGTCCCCGCGACGTAGTCGTTGTAGACGCTTTCGCGTTCGGGCGCGACGAACAGCGACGGGCCGTTGAGCCCCGGTCTGAATGTCGGCGGGCTTGTATCCGACCGCGTGTCGGGCTGGACGATCACATACTGGTCGTCGAACGTGAGCGTGGCCTCGACGAGGTTCGCGTCGAGGACGAGGGTCGGGTTGATCGCGACCTTCCCGGCCACGCTCATGCCCGTGATCTGGCTGCGCACGAAGCAGGCCTGGTTCATCGTGTTGGCGAAGGTCTGCGCGTCGGCGTTCGGGTTCGGAGCGCCTGGCGCCGGGGTCGACGGGATCGTCGTGTCAAAGAGCGGCCCGAAGTAGATGCACAGGCGCTCATCGCCCCCGCCCGCTCGCGCTGACGGGCCCACTCGGACCGCCGCGACCTTCGTCCACCACTGCGTGGTCGTGTCCTCGAACAGGTGGGAGAACGGGCCGTACAGCGCGTTTGCGCCGGCGGTGCCCGGCTCGACGTTGACGACCTGGTCCGAGAGGACCGTCTGCGGCTGCATCCACACCCCGGCGGGGCTCAGATACGAGAGCTTCACGGTCGCGGCCGTGACGTCATAGCGGCCGGTCGTGTTGCTCGAGCCGTCCTGGTCGAGCTTGTGGCTCAGCTCGACCCAGAGTACGAAGAGCTTGCCGAAGACGTACACCGGCGTGATCAGCGCGGCGTCGATCGTGATGTCGATCGGCAGCCACTCGGACCACGTGTAGGCGCTGCCGCCGTCGCAGTCGGGCGCCGTCACGAGGCGCTGGCGGGCGGCGTAGTAGAACTTGTACGGCTGAGTCGAGGTGCGGCTGAAGAGGAAGAGAGTGTCGATCGGCCCCTTCTGCGCGTCCTCCACGACCGCGTGGTAGGAGTCGACGTGCTCAAGCGCGGCTATCGCGGCGAAGGCGTCGAGGTACTTGTGGAACGCGGCGTTCACCGAGTCGGCCGTGATGGGCGCCTGGAGGAGCGAGTTCTGGAGGTCGTCGAACAGCTGGGTGCTGCTTCTGCGCAGGCCCGGGTCGATGTAGTTCTCGGGGTAGAGGAAGATCTCGCGGTTGGCCTCCCAGACGCGATAGTTCAGGAGCCACTCCCACCAGACGTCCGGCAGGTTGTCGGTGCTGATCGAGACGCCCGCCTCGAGGTTCAGCCGGCAGCGCTGGAGGTACAGCTGGCTGGCGTTGAGCGCCTCCTTGACCGGTGAGATCTGCGCGCAGCCTGCCATCTTGACGTCGAGCAAGAGAAACTCGTAGAGGTTCTCTGTCGTCGTGATGTCCTCGTACTGGAGGCCGAGCTTCCAGACTGCCGTGGACACCAGCGCGTCGCGGCGGGCCTCCAGGATCGGCGCTTCGAGGGCGATCTGGGTCGTGGCCCACGAGGACTCCGGCGTCCCGGTACGCACCGCCTGGAGCAGGCCGTCGGCCAGCGCGCCCATGGTCTGCCAGCTTCCGTCGGTCGCCGTCATGTCGCGCGCCGCGTAGAGCGATCCGAGCGTGTAGACGCTCGCGCCGGTGGCGGCGGCGATGTCGAAGACGCGGACGAGGCGCGCGATGCTACTGACGGTCGACGGCGGCGTGCCGCCCAGGAGCTGCGTGCACAGGTACGCGGTCGACGCGTTGTCCCAGCCGGTGATCCTGCAAAGCTGCGCCACGCTGCGGGTGGTCGAGAGCAGGTACTGACCAAGCAGACCCGCCGAGTCCGAGTACCTCGCCTCCAGCTCGGCGTAGGTGCGCGCCGCGTGGAGGGCCTTCAGGGTGAAGGCCAGCGGGCTCTTCCTGTTGTCGTCGATCTCGAACGCGGTCGGGTCCGCGAACGCAGTCGCCATCGCCGCAACGGAGAGGTCGAGGCTGTTCATCAGGACCGCGAACCGCGAGATCGCCTCGACGATGGCCGCGACGGGCGCGGGGGCCGTGGTCTCCGCCGCGCTCGGGCCGGCGAACCCGACGGGAGCGGAGCCGCCACCGGGCTGGGTCGCGCCGTACACGATCCCGGTGCCTGGGTCGGCTATTCGCCACGCGAGCGGCTGGACCAGCGGCGTCACGGCTGTCGCGCTCAGGGTGATCGTCTGGGCGGCGAAGGCGGCCGTGACCTTCGCCGGGTCGAGCGCTCCCGCGGTGAGCACGTCGCTCGTGAGGGCCGTGAGAACCTCTGCGGCGGGCGTCCCGGCGGTGGCCGAGGGCGCGTAGAACGTCACCGTCTCGCCGTCCGGCATGACGGCGGTGAAACCGACCGCCGCATCGTTCTCGGTCGCGGTCACCTCCCAGCTCGTGACGGTGAGGGTGTCGATCTCCGGCACGGCCTCGAGCGTGATGCCGTGCAGCCCGAAGGCGGCCTGCACGCGGGCCGGGTCGAGTGCGCCGGCGACGAACACGCTGGCCGGCGCGACGCTGAACAGCGGGTTGGTCATGAACGGCTCGACAGGGTCGGCGAGCCGCAGCCAGGCCGCAGACCCGGCGGCGAGGGTGACCGCCGCAGTCTGAGCCAGGCCGAGCAGCCCGCTGAGCTGGCTGCCGAGCGACGCCTGCTGACGCGCGCGCGCCGCGCTCAGCCGTGCCAGGACGTCGACCTGCTGGGCCGCGGACAGCGCCCCGATCGCCGGGGCGTAGCCGGCGAGGTCCGACAAGTCGGGCGCCGTCGCGGCGGGGTCCTTCGCCACCACGCCGAGCGGGTCAACGTAGCCTTGGTTGATAAGCGGCTGGAGGACCGCCTCCGCGGTGGGGCCGTCGACGAGTTGCGACTCGAAGGTCGCCGCGCTGACGAGCGCCGGCTGGAAGAACTGGGCGAGCCCAGCCAGAAAGCCGGGGAGGCCCGCGGGATCGTAGCCGATGGTGACACTGGGCGCCGCGGTGCCCGCCACGATGTAGGCGCCGTCGTCGACGCTCAGCCCGGTCCCCGCGATCCAACGGGCGGTGGTCAGCAGCTTCAGCGTCTGGTCGCGGTCGAGTGCAAGCGGCAGCGAACCTTCAGCGGCCAGCCCGACAAGCCCGGCCAACGTCACGTACGAGCCGCCGTCCAGCCCGAGCTCGGTGGCCAGCGCCGTGTGGCGGTGGAGGGCCGACAGGTTGGCCACCGTCAGGGGTACGGTCGCGTCGGCGCCGAACAGAGCCACGGCGATGCGCTGAAGGTCCCCGGGCGCGGCCGGCAGGCTCGCGACGATCTGGCCCGCGGGCGTCCCGCCGCCGGTCGATCCGATCGTCCAGTCCTGCACCGTGTCGCGGTAGAGCGGGTTGGGGAAGCCGCCCGTGCCCTTGAACTCCGGGTGATAAGGGGCGCGGCCGAGCGACTGCGCCAGGACCGTCGGGTCGTTGAAGATCAGGTCGAACGGCGCCGCCGAGCTGGCGCCGCTGCCCCGGCCCGTGGTCTTCAGGTCGAACGACAGCGCTTGGACCAGCGGCAGCGGCAGCCCGTAGCCCTCGACGAGCTGCACCACCTTCGCCAGCTCGACCAGCGTCGGCGCGTCGAGCTCCGCGCCCGAGGTGATGTTGCCGGAGCCGTCGACGACCGGCGACCGGATGCTCGTGAGGGTCCAGTCGAGGTCGGCCCACGACCAGCCGAGCGCCCGCGCCAGGCGTATGAAGCGGCTCAGCGTGTCGAGCGTGGCGAGCGACTGGCCCGTGATCTGCTCGTACGGGTTGTCGGGGTCGGAGACGTTTCGGGTGAGCTGAAGGTACTGCCGCGCGCCGAGCACGTGGTTCACGAAGAGGCTGTGGGGGATCAGCCCCTGCGTCGAGGGCGTCGACGGGTCCCGGGTGCCGCTCCAGTCGGTCTTCGTCCCCGTGGCGCCGAGTTTGGTCGCCCAGGCGCCGGTGAAGGACCCGCCGTCGGCGGCGAAGGTCAGGGCGAAGCTACCCCGCACCGTCGCGTCGCCGCTCGTCTCCTGCCAGGTTCCGGCGAGCGTCGGACCCTGCATCACTCCCTCGACCGAGCCGCCGTTCGCGTCGTAGGTCCCGGTCACCGCGGCGCCGTCCTGGACGAGCGTGAGCTTCGTGCCCTTGCCGGCGGTCACCCCGTAGACGCCCGACGTGTCGTACAGCTCTTGGGGTCCGAGCCCCTGGGTGAGGAGGGCCTGGATATCGGTGGTCTGGAGGCCGGTCTTGATCTCATAGACGTCGAGGTGGTCGAGGCCGCGCAGGTCGTCGGCGCCGACTGGTGACGCGTAGTCCGCCGAGACCACGGCCGCGAGCTGCGCCGTCGACGGCGGCGCCAGGGCGGCAAACGACTCAGCGGTGAGACCTAGGATCTCGCGCGCCTCCTCGGCGGCGAGCGCGTCGCTCGTCTCGAACGCCGAGTACACGCCGGCGAGGCTTGCGCCGCGCGCGTCGAGGTAACGGCGGATCCGTGTGAGCGGGAGGTTGAACGGGAGGCCGAACGGATAGACGGCGGTGGCGAGGGCCCGATAGACCGCGTCGAAGTCCGCGGCCGGCGGGTTGAGCAGGGGCCCGACCGTCTGCTCGAGCACTGCGGCGACGATCTGAAGGTACGGGACCTCGCCCTCGGTGTTCGCGCAAGTGAGCGCGATCGTCCCGATGTCCGGTCGCCGCGCGTCGAACGCAAGCCCTGCCTGGATGGTGTTGGCCTGCGTGACGGCGAGGTCGATGATCCGACGCAGATCGACCAGGTATGCCGCCGGCCCGAGGATTGACGCACACTCCGGGCACTCGCAGTAGTCGAGCGACCCGAAGATCTCCTCGTAGCTGGAGAGGCTCTCGAAGTGGGACGGCAGCGCATCGTCGAGGTGGTTGGCGCGCATGCCGCGGAAGTGCGGTGAGGCGAGCCCATGCACGTTCGCCACGAGGTGCATGGCGCGCGACTTCACCGTGAGCGCGCTGTCATAGACGCGCGCGGCGTGGGCGCGTCCTCCGTTGAGTTCCGCGCCCAGCAGCTCGACGAAGCGCGTGCGCGGCATCCGCGCGACGTGCTGCGCAGAGTCGAAGCCGTGGTCGAGAAGCCGCGCGACGGTGTCTAGGTCCGGCTCGATACGAAGGAGGCGCTGCAGCCGCCGGAGGGTCGGCACCGCCTCCTCGCGGTCGGACCCGGTCCAGTCGAGCCTGTCGAGCGCGTCATCATCGAGCAGGTCCGCTCTGAGCACGTCGAAGGCGGGGTTCGCCGCGCCGAATGCTGGGAGGTGCAGCTGTTCGGCGCTGTCGATTCGCATGTGCGGCCCCAGTTCCCAGGGATTTCGCTCAATGCGAAATCTCGACTGATCATTACCGTTGAATACGGTGCGCCGCCAGCGTGGTCGCACGCAGAGCCCGCAGTTTGCGCAGATTCCGACCTCGGACCTTCTCGCAGTGGCCGTCCTCGACGACAGCCATCCGGCGCGCGGCGCAGTGAGTCCGTGCGACTTGTCTTCCCGCACGGCGCGTTCGTCGACCGAGGCGAAGCCGACGAGCGGCGCCACAGCGCCTGCCCCAGATTGAAGCGGGGCGCGGCCCACTCCCAGGGGTGCTCGGCTGGTGTGCGGACTTCCAGCGCACCCACGTGAGCGGCGACTGCTGCGTCGATGTGCGCGGCGAGGTCTCCCGTCCGGCGCTCGAACAGCGCCGTGCCCAGGTTGGAGATCGTGCCCGCCCAGCTGCAGGGATCATCGTCGCGCGGGTAGACCTCCAAGGCTTCTTGGACTGGCGTGAGGTACGGGGATGGGACTACGGCGAGATCGAGGAGGCGATCGACCGTGGACAGATTCCGGCGATCCCCCGAATGGAGGCGCCTCGCAAGCGGCTGCGTAGCGGACGTCGCGCGTTTCGCTCAACGCGCCTGGCGCTCTCGCGCGAGTGCCTCAACGAGCCGTCCCGCGCACCCGATCTGGTCGCGCACGTGCAGCAAGTCTCCCGCGCGCTCGGCTGGCGCCTGCTGTCTGAGGTCGACTGCTCGTCCTACCGGGACCTAAATCCCCGACTGCGGCTTCCCACCCTCGCGCGCGTCGCCGGAATCATCGAACACCGTCGCCGATGTCCCGCAAGCGCGTCGACGCTCGGCGATGGTCGATCGAGGGCTGCCGGGAGTCGCTTCGGCTCGCCAGAGACCGCTTGCCTTCGGAGCTTGCCCCATCCAAGCGGCGCTACTGGCTGCTCGGTCAGCTCTACGACGACCTCGCCCCGGTCGACCGCGTCGACGCGGCCGCTCGCGAGGCAGGAAAGACCTTCAGCGTCCTTCGCGACGAGGCTCTTGGCGGCAAGCCGGCTGGCGGCAAGACATTCGTCATGACGCCCGCGGAGTACCGGCGATGCCGTGCCCTACGCGGCATTCTCCCTCCGCGTCAGCAGGTCCCCGCGGCAAGAACCAGGTGCGCGATGGCGAGTCGCGCCGACGACGCATGAGCGACGATCAGGTCGACCTCGCGCTGCGCACGTCTTGCGCCGGGCGAACGTTTTTCCCAGAGCATCGCGAGCTCGTCGCCGCGGGACAGGAGGATCTCTCTATCTCGCTACGTCGTTGTCGCGCGCGAAGTAGGTCCTTCGCCGGTGCCGAACCGCGCGGTGCCGGCCGGACAGACGGTGACGCGCTGCTCGGGCGACCCGTGGCCAGCGGCGATGAAGACCATGTCGATGACGTTGGAGATCAGCTCGCGCCGCTCGACGGCGTCCAGCTCGTCAAGGGAGCGGCGCAGGTCGCGCACCTGGCGAGCCCCGAAACGAGGGCTGGCTCGGAGGGTCCGTGCTTTCGGGTGAGCGCCTTGGCTGCTGTGCGATCTCCCAGGTGGCGGGGTCGGTGAGGGGCTCGTGGCGTCGGCGCGGACGTACGTCCCTGAGTGGACCTCGCCCAGGTAGACGGGCGACTTCAGCATCTTGCTCAGCGTGCCGGTGCTCCAGCCGGGATTGCCCTTGCCCGTGCGGACGCCCCTGTCTGCGAGGTAGCGGCAGAGCAGACCGAGCGTCTCGCCGGCCGCCCGGCGCCGGTAGACCTCGGTGATGACCGGCGCGGTCTGCGCGTCGGGCGTGAGTCGCCCGGCGCGTGTGCGGCGGTAGCCGACCGGCGTGGGATGGCCGGTGTGCGCGCCGCGGCGGATGACTCGGGCGCGCGCTTCCTCCCAGCCGGCTCGGGTCGAGGCGAGGTTGTACTCGGGGGTGCTGAGGAGGATGTGCAGGACGAGCCGGCCGGCGTCCGTGTTGACGTCGAGCCCCTCCTCCACGCTGTAGAAGCCGCCGCCGACAGCTCGCACCCGGTCGATGGCCAAGATCCCGTCGACAGCGACCGCCCGAACCTGTCCACGCGGTTGACGACCAGCCCCGAGGACACCCCCGAGGAGATCCGACCGAGCGCGAGCGTGAGCAGCGGCCGGTCAGCCCGCGCCCCTGACTCATCAAGCTCCTCGAACATCTGGAGCAGCTCGAATCCCTGCCCGGCGGTCCACGACTCGATCGCCTCACGCTGCACGGCTGGCAAGATGAAGCGTTCCCCGTGTCGCCCACCGACTTGGGAGACGCGCACATGTCCATCTACTCGCTGACGCGGTGCGCTCGACATGCCGTCCTTCGTGTCACTTCATCCGCCGACCAAGCGACGATGTCACTCCAACGACGAGGCGTTGGCCCGTGTCGAGCGGCCCTTCGAGTCGGTCACTTCGCCGCCTGTCTCTGGTCGCGCGACCACCTCGGCATGAGGGGCTGTGTGCGCGGATCGGTAGCTGCGATCCTTCGCAGGACCGCAGCAGGTCCTCAGCCAGTCGGAGCGGCGGGCGGGCCCCATCGGAGTCCGCTACCGAGGCGCCGTCGTCTCTGGCGCTCACAAGGGGCCTACCGGGCGCGGCTCTGCAGCCGATCGCCCGGCGGGCCCCAAGCGAGCGGGCACGCGTAGGCGATCAGCTGAACATCCGCAGAGCGGAGTCCGGACCCGAGTAGCCGATGAACCCGCTCACCGAGAGCCGCGCCCCCTCGCCGTGGCAGGGGGTGACCTCGTGGATCTTCCGGGCGTCGGCGATCAGCAGGGTGCCCACCGGCACGTCGATCTCGAGGGCCGCCTGGTCCAGACGGTCGCGATCGAGTGCGTAGTGGCCAGGCGCGAGTCGTAGCTGGTCGTACTCCTCGGCGGTGTCGACTCCGTGGCTCCACAGACGGACCGTGCCCCCCGTCTCCGTCTTGGAGAGGTAGACGTTCACGAACAGCTGCGTCCAGAGCTCCGCGGTCTCGGAGCACGGGTAGTCGAGGTCGGCGCGATCCGTGTGGGGCAGCGCGGCGCCCCCCGTGCTGAAGCGCCGCACCAGGCCGAAGAAGGCGGCGCGCCCGTCGACGTGCAAGAGCCCGGCGCCCAGCGGCCACTCGCGGTCAAGCTCGCGCACTACGCGGTCGACCGGGAACTCATACGGGTGCACCGCCTCGCGCAGGCGCGGGTGCATGCTGCGCGCCTTCTCGAAGTACTGCTCGCACAGCTCCTGCCCCAGACAGCCGAAGAGCGAGTCGCCGAGGGTGCCGATGCCGTCTGCCCCCGTTCCCGGTGCATAGGTCGTCCACAGGGAGGCGGCCGCGAGCAGGCGCTCGGCGAAGATCTCGCAGTCGTCGGTCGTGTAGTAGTGCGGGACGCGGAGAGCCAGCGCCTTACCGGCGGCCACGTCGATGATGTCCTCTCGACGCAGTGTCTCGGCGTCGATGATCTGTAGATCTGCGGTACCGTCCGTGCGGGGCATGTAGTGCTCCTGTGGGTCCTCCGCCCGTCGTGTTCGCTTGGCAGTGGCTCGGCGGGCGGATTCGATTTCCGATGCACCTTGCAGTGTGGAGACCCGCGACCGCCGCGCCCAGGGGGGCACTTTTCCGCGCGCGGCGGTCAGCCGGTTACGAGGTTGACCAGGCGACCGGGCACCACGACGTGTCTGATCACGTCGCGTCCGGTCAGCCATGCGGCTGCGTTGGGCTGGGCGGTGGCCAGGGCCACGAGTTGCTCATCGGTGGCGCTCGTCGACGCGTTCACGCGATCGCGCAGACGTCCGTCGACTTGCACGACGAGCTCGAAGGTGTCGCTATGCAGCCAAACCTGCTCGGCGACGGGCCATGGCTCGCGCCAGAGCGCCCGACCCTCGAGTCTGTCGAACGCGTCGCACGCCGTGTGCGGGGCGAACGGGAAGATGAGGGACACTGCGGTCGTGAGCGCGAATCGCACGGTCGCGGGCGCCGCGCCGCCCTGGCGTTCGGGCGAGGCCTCGTTGACCAATTCGCGCACGGCAGCGATGGCGGTGTTCAGCGCAAAGCGCTCGGCCATGTCGCCGGTGACCTTCTCGATCGCCCAGTGCGTCTTGCGCATGATGCGCCGGTCGTCATCGTTGCCGTCCTCAGGGATGCGAGGCGGCTCTGATGCGGGCGTCGCGGCAGCGTGGCAGCAGAGCCGCCACAGGCGAGCGAGGAAGCGGTGCATCCCCTCGACTCCGGCGTCGCTCCAGTCGGCGTCCTGCTCGGGCGCGGCGATGAAAAGCACGTAGGCCCGTGCGGTGTCGGCTCCATAGCGTTCGACGATCGGGGCCGGCGAGACGACGTTGCCCCGATTCTTGGACATCTTCGCGCCGTTGCGCGTGATCATGCCCTGGGTGAACAGTCGGCGAAACGGCTCGTCGACGCACAGATGTCCGAGGTCGCGCAGCGCCTTGCAGAAGAAGCGCGCGTACAGGAGATGAAGGATGGCGTGTTCCACGCCGCCGACGTACTGGTCGACCGGCATCCAACGATCGACGGCGGCCGGCGACCAAGGAGCCTCTGCGCTAGCGGGATCGCAATAGCGCAGGAAGTACCACGACGAATCGACGAAGGTGTCGAGCGTGTCGGTGTCGCGTCGCGCTGGGCTCGCGCATGAAGGACAGACGACCTCGACCCAGGCGTGGGCGCCGGCCAGGGGCGAGACGCCTTCGGGCGCGTAGTTCTCGATCTCGGGCAGGAGCACAGGGAGCTCTGCGTCGGGGACGGCCACCGGACCGCAGGTCGGACAGTGGATGATCGGGATCGGGCATCCCCAGTACCGCTGGCGCGAGACCAACCAGTCGCGCAGTCGATACGACCGACGCTCATGGCCCAGGTCCCTGTCTCTGAGGCGCCGGAGGATCTGAGCCGCTGCGGCGTTCGGCGAAAGGCCGTCGAGCTCTGGTCCGCAGTTGGCAAGCACGCCGTCTCCGACGTAGGGCAGCGGCGCCGGCGGCGCTCCGGGTTCGACGATCACCCTTCGAATCGGGAGGTCGAAAGCCTCTGCGAAAGCGAAGTCGCGGCGGTCATGCGCCGGCACGCCCATCACTGCTCCGGTGCCGTAGTCCCCAAGTACGTAGTCGGCGACGAACACCGGCAGTTGTTCGCCGTTGACCGGGTTGGTCACGACGCGGCCGACCGAGACGCCGGTCGGCGCCCGTCTGTCGTTGCTCCGTTGCTCCGCGGGCATCGTCGCCGCGTGGTCGACATAGGCGCGCACCTCCCGTTCGCGCGTCGTGCCGGCGGTCAGCCGCAGGACGTCCGGATGCTCTGGCGCCAAAATGACGAAGGTCGCGCCATAGGCGGTGTCCGGTCGTGTCGTGAAGACCGGGAGCTCGTGTTGCAGCTCGTCGCAGCGAAAGGTGATCTGGGCGCCTTGCGAGCGTCCGATCCAGTTCCGCTGCATCGTCTTGACGTGTTCGGGCCAGTCGATCTCGTTCAAGCCCTCGAGCAGGCGCTCGGCGTAGTCGGTGATGCGCAGGAACCACTGCTCCAGCCGTCGAGACTCCACTGGCGTCTCGCAGCGCTCACAGCGACCGTCGATGACCTGCTCGTTGGCCAGGACAGTCTGGTCGTTGGGACACCACTTGACCGGGGCCTGCGCCCGGTAGGCGAGGCCCGCTT
Organism: Solirubrobacteraceae bacterium; assembly: GCA_036389195.1. Taxonomy (GTDB): domain Bacteria; phylum Actinomycetota; class Thermoleophilia; order Solirubrobacterales; family Solirubrobacteraceae; genus JACCYI01. The sequence continues at coordinate 44,404 of DASVQH010000432.1, read as the reverse complement.
CGAAGAGCCGCAGGAAGAGCCACTGCGTCCAGCGGTAATACGCCGGCTCGTGAGTCGCGAACTGCCGCGTCCAGTCGATGGAGATGCCCCAGGCGTCAAACGCGCTGCGAAAAGACCGGATCGACGCCTCGGTCGACTCGCGCGGGTGCTGGCCGGTCCTGAGCGCATGATTCTCGGCAGGAAGCCCGAACGCGTCATAGCCCATCGGGTGCATCACGCGCTTGCCTCGGCGACGGAGGAAGTGCGCGACTGCGTCTCCGACGGCGTAGTTCTTCAGATGCCCGATATGCGGCTCGCCGCTGGGGTAGGGCAGCATCTCGAGGACATACGCCGCCTCGCCGTCCCCCTCGTTGGGCACCTCCCACGCCCGATCGGCGGCCCAGGCGGCTTGCCACCGCCGCTCGATCTGCGTCGGATCGTAGGTGTCCATCAGGTCGCGGTCCCCTGGCCGCCGGGCCGCAGCTCGCAGGTGGCGTAAAGGCGCAGGCCGCGGCGGCCCGCAGACTTGGCGCGAAGCGAGATGTGACCGAGCTCGCCGAGCCGCGCGACGTGTGTACCGCCGCACGGGATCGGTTGCTGGCCAGGAATCGACCATCGCCGCACGCCGTCGCCCCCGAACTCCGCTGTCGCCGCCAAGTCATCCGCCACGAGCTCGCAGATTCCGGCGGAGATCGCGTCGAGATCCACCGTCCGGTGCAGGGGATACTCGATCCGCGCCTTGTCGGCGGCGACAGCCGAGCCGAGCGGCTCGACGGGCCCGACAGCGTCGTTGAGCACGAGATGCAGAAGGTGCAGCAAAGTGTGATGGCGCATGAGGCCGTAGCGACGGTCCCAGTCGATCGTCGAGCTGACCCGCTGACCCGCTCTGGTCGACGGGACGCCATCGGCGAGATGGAGAACTCGACCGTCAGGCCCGTTGTAGGTGTCGATGACGACGTCGGCACCAAGGGTCCCGGTGTCGCCAGGCTGACCACCGCCACGAGCATGAAAGACCGTCGCGTCGAGGACGATGGCGCGGCCCTCGACCGCTACGACGCGCGCGAAGGCCGTCTTGAGGTAGGGATCGTCCCAGTAGAGGCGAATCGTCACGCGGAGCCCTCGGTCGCGGGCAGTGAGAAGGTCTCGCGGTACACCAGAACTCCAGCGGCTCCCGTGCGCAGGCGGCGGAAGTGGTCGGCGCGCGTCACGATCAGCATGCCGTTCGAGAGCTCGATGCGCTCGAACGCGACCCCTGCCGTCGTGGGCCATGGCTCATAGCCACCGTCATCCCCACGGTGCACCTCGTCTTCCTGTGTGCAGCGGCGCTTATAGACGTAGAGGCGACAAGTGCTGGTCACGGTCAGGAAGAGCTCCGCGAGCAGCTGGCCGCAGGCTGGGGCTCCCACCTCGACGCGGTCGCCTGCGCTCCGGCGCAGCTGGCCCACGGGGCTGGCGACTGACAGCGCCGACTGCACCGAGCGGTGCAGCTCCGTCATCGCGAGCCCACCGGTCGTGGCCCCTGCGGTGGCTGTTGCCTGCGCTGACTGCCCCGAGCCGGCGCTGGCTGAGACCGCGACGCAGTGGCTCCGGGGCGCGCTGGCGGCCGCGGGCACGACAAGCGCGGGCGTCGTGCCGTCGAGGACCTCGTCGAGATCTCCGCGCAACGGACGAACGGTGTTTGTCGCGCCCCAAGCGCGGATGGTGTCGGACGGAATCGACATGAGATCCCTTGCGAGGATCTCTGAGGTCGGCACCCTCTTCTAGGGGGTCAAGAATTGCCACTGCAAGCACGGATCGCCCGGCGAGCCCCACGCCACGCCGAAGCGCAGGCACCGTGTGTCTCGGTCCTTGTAGCCGGAAGGCGTCAGCTACGCAGCAAGGAGCTCGAAGTCAGTCTCGAGCAGCGCCGGTCGCCGCCGGTCCGTCGCAACCTGCCGGGGAAGAGAGATCCCGGCCTCCAGGCGATGAGCCTGCTGGTGAAGACCGGACGAGAGGGACTCTGTCAGTTGCTCGTTCCAGCGGCCGTTGCGGTCTGCCGCCAGGGCCAAGTCGCACAGCGCCCGGAGTGGCGCGAGCGCGGATCCGCGAGACGTACCGTAGCGAGCAAGCTCCAGTGCTCCACGCAGGAGCCGAAGACGCTCGCAGAGGCGCGTGCGCTCCACGCCCTCGTCGAGTGCTCGCTGAAGCTCGAACAGCTTGATGAAGACCATGAGCAGCTTGATGGAAAGACCTTCCCAGCGGCGAAGGCGCAGCAGACCGGTGCGGACGACGACCGTGCCCACGAAGCTATTGAGCTTGGCGATCCCCTCGAGCGCGGGTCCGTCGACCAATGCCCGCGCTCGTGCGAGTGCAGATCGGGCGGAAGCCGGCACCTGCAAGCCGGTCCGCTCACGGTAGTAGGACGCTGCGGCGTCGATCTCGAGAAAGACGAACAGCGATCGTCGTCGGGCAAGGACCTTGGATTCAGCTGCAAGCGTCCCGCGGCGCTCGAGGAAGCGCATGACCACCGTGAGTTGCTCGGCCGCACGGTCGAACATCCACTCGGCGTGCTCGGGTTGACGGCGAACCGCGTCCAGGAGGGTGGTGTCGAGCACGAAGGTCGGTGCCAGATCCCGAGTCAGATGCTCGGCGACACGCCAGTACGCATGGCGCCACAGCAAGGGGACGTCTCGCTGATCTGGCCGGTCGATCAGATGTGCGCCGCCGGGGACAATAGCTCGCACACCGCCATCAGGCTCGTCCCGGACGAGCATGTGCTGTCCGCGCCGGTCAAGGACCGGCGTGAAGACCGAGCCGGGCGTCCAGCTGTCGCCGGCCGGGCGGTACTGCCGGTCGAGGTCCAGGCTTTGCTGACCGACTTGCGTCGCCGCGGCGCTCGCACTCGATGCGCGAGCGTCCTGGCCACGAAAGTGAGGCTCCTCGCCGGCCCCAGTGGCGCTGTCGCTGCTGATGCTCTGCATTAAACGGTGGTCCGATCAACCCATCGGGTCGGTTCTGTTCGGTTCACGGGCGGCGCGACGGGGCCGACCGTGCTGTCGCTGCGGGATAGTCGACCTCGCACCACGCTCGCTCAAGGTGGCATTTTTTCGCGCTCTACTACTGGACGCTTACGTTCCGTAGTGTCGAGGCGGCCGATGGGGTCATGGGACGGGACGGCCGAGTGGGTGGAAGAACGCGTCGCGCAAGCGTATCAGCGCGCGTGCGCTTATGGCGTGCGTCCTGCGGCGCGTCGCAAGGGGCACAACAGCGGTTCGGTGCCGACGATGTACATCGACGAAGTCGGCTCCGCGGTGTTCCTCCGCGCCAGCCAGCGTTCGGAGGACGGCTCGTACGGCGGGTCTCGCATCCTGCGCAGCGCGTTGGCTGACTTCAGCAAGCGCTCCGGCGAGTTCGCCGACTCCGGGTGCCTCGACGCAGCGCTCTACGGCGTGCTGAGCGAGGAAGGTCTGCGCCAGCCGCCGGAGGCCATTCACGTCGAGATGATCCGTGATCGCATCGAGAGCTCGACCCGTGAACCCGAGAAGCACGGCGAGTCGAGCGGCACGCGAGCCGGGATCTCCTGGGACGAGATCCCCGACGACCGAATCGGAGGTCCCGGTCAACTGAAGCCGGCTCGGCTGCGCAAGGCCCTTCTCCTCGTCGCGTGCGGTCCTGGCGGGCACGCTGAAGCAGTCGGCTCCGCCGTCGTCCCCCACGCATGGTCGGCCGATGGAAAGGAGACCTCGTTCGGCTTGCTTGCGCGCAAGCTGGACATCGAAGGCCTGACCACTCGTCCCGTGATCAGCCGCGGAGTGGCTTGGGCCGGCGACGATCTGTTCAGCACGCCAGAGCTTATGTCGGAGTGTCTCTACCCCGGCGACGAGCCATCGCTCCTGCTGCCGTTCGCCGCCCGGGGCATCCCAGCTGCGTTCTGGATGTCCCACGCTCCCAGCGTCGGCGCCTGGCGCGAGCTCACCGACTTGAACACCCTCATCGTGAACGACCCGCTTCTCCGCCACCGCGCCGATGAGATAGAGGCCGACGTCGCCGTCGATCCCGACGGTCTTGCCTTCCTGCGCTTCTCGACCGGCCCAGGCAGCCAGTATCACCTTCGTACGAGCGTCGACCCTGCCGACGGAGAGTGCCTCGCGCGGACGGCGCTCGAGGTCGTGCGTACGCGTTCCCGGTCGGTGGCCATCGACGGCGTCTGTGAGCGAATCCTCGCCGGTGAAGCGCTGTGCCTCGGTGTGAGGACCCTAGCCGCACTCAGTCTCCGTCTTGACGTCGACCTGATGGCTCGGATGATCAACGAGCCAGCCGACGACCGCCCGCCGCCAAGCCTCAGACGTTGAACAGTGGGGCTCCGATCGTCTGGCTCAGGCGGGCGCCCCGCCACGACCGGACAGCGGCCCGCTGGGCCGGCGACGTCCCGCGATGTGGACGGGTCGCGATCCACGCGAGATCAGCGCGTCCTCGGCGACGGCGATCAGCGCCCGCGATGCGGGCGGCCGGCACGTCGAGGAACGTCGCGGCGCTCAAGTCGCGGGCGACGCATGTCGAGAAAGGTGGTGTGCCCGCACTCTTCCGGGTAAGCTCATAGGTGACCCATGTACGACGAAGCTCAGATCCGTAGCGCCTTCATCGATCGCTTCGTGCTCGACGAGCCGGTGGCCGTCGAGGTTCGCATGGAGAGCCGCGGCGGGCGCCGCGTGTTGGTGGCCGTCGTGGACGAGGCCAGCTCGCTGAGCAAGCTGCCCGAGCACTTCGGTTCCCTGTCGGTCGTCGGCGAGCTCGACTCGCCGGTCTTCGCCGCGCTGGCCTGAGACACGCGCCGACCGCTCCGGCGCCGACGCGCGCGCCGCAGCCCGGCTTCGTGCTGGCCGTCGCCGGTCAGTGGGATCAGCGCGGCTCGTACGGCCTTCCGGTGCGCGACCGCCGCCGCGGCACGACCGCGCTGCTGACCGCCGCGCACGTGGCCGGCGAGCTCGCGCGTCTGACCGAGCCTGGCGCGCCGATCGAGGTCCACGGCTACGGCTACAGCTTCGACGATCCGGCCGACCCGGTGGCGCTGGGCTTTGTGACGCGCAGCCTGCCGCTGCTGACGGCGCGCAAGAGCGCGCACGACGCGGCGCTGATCGAGGCCGTTGAGCCGATCGCTCTCGGCTCGATCGTCGGCAACCGCCCGGTCAGCGGCCTGCGCGACATCACCGCGCCCGACGAGGAGGACCAGATCGAGGTCCGGATGCGCGGCGCGCGCAGCACGTTGCGCGTCGGGCTGCTCGACAACAGCTCGCGTGATCGCAATGTCCGTCTGCCCGACGGACGGTACATGTTCTACGAAGGCGTGCGTTTCGTGCGCGCCGACGGCGGCTTCGCCGCCCACGGCGACTCGGGCTCGGTGCTCGTCGATCGCTCCGATCGGGCGGTCGCGCTGCTGGTCGGCGTCCAGCGCAGCTCCGGCACCGGCGTCTGCCTGCCGCTGGCTCCGACGTTGCGTGCGATGGACTGCGAGCTGGTCTGAAGGACGTCGGGGCGGCGACGGGTCGGCGTCGTCGGCTGCTGCTGCCCGACACGCCCGGTGTGGCGTCTCGACCAGTAAGTTGTCGCGGGCGCAGGAGTGCCATTAGGCTCGCAGCGTGTCCCTCGCCTTGCGCCGCGCGCTGTTAGCCGTGTTCGCCGCCGTGCTCATGGAGGCAGGTCCGGCGTCGGCCGCGGCCCCGCTCGAGCTGCTGGCTCCGGCCAAGGCCGAGCTCGACGTCCGTCTCGGTCCGGTCGCCGACGGCGCGCGCCACGCTTCAGCGACGCTGCTCGTACGCAACAGCACTGACGATCGTCGTCGGCTGATCTTGCGTTTCACGCCCGCCGACGGCAGTGAAGGCGCCACCGTGGCGCGCAGCGACAACGGCGCGCTCATCAATGCGGACGAGGACACTGCGAAGACGCTGGCCGCGCAGGCTTCGGCGGAGATCCGCCTGCGCTTCCGCCTGCCCGACGGATCCCGCCGTGACCGCCTCAGCGGAACGCTGACGATGCAGGCTCGCCCGACGGACCGCGCGCGGCGCCAGGTCGCGCCGCTCACCGTGTCCGTCCGTGCCTCGCTCGAGCCGCTGAGCGACGTCGTCGCGCGTCCGTCGACCGTCGAGATGCAGACGACCGAGATTCTCTGGAGCCGCGGCTTCCGCGGCCACGACGCCGTCGTCGTGCTCTCCGGCGCCCGTGCCAACGCCCTGCTGGCCGAGCCACATCCGCTGACCGGGCGCACGGTGCTGCGCAACGCCGAGGGCCACAGCGCGACAGTCGGGTGGACCGTCGTCGAGCGCGACGGTCGACGCCAAGCCGCCGTGCACCTCGAGGGCGAGCCCGAAGCCGGCGAGTACAAGGGCTTCCTGCCGCTTTCGGACCAGACCGACGAACCAAGAGTCGAGCTGACCGTGCGCGCGCACCACTGGATCGGCTGGGCGATCCTGACCGTGCTGGCTGGCGCGCTCGTCGGCGGGCTGCTGCCACATCTGGGCGGCCTGAGCCGCCGCAAGAACGTGCTGCGGGCCAACGTACGCGGCGCGCTCGAGCGTTACAAGAGCGAGCGGGCCAAGCGCGAACACCCGCTGTCCTACGACCTCGACGAGCTGCTCGGACCCCAGCCGTGGGACACGACAGAGTGGCTGGCTCTGCCCGGCCTGCACGGTGCCGCCGGGCTGTTCTCCTCCATCCACTGGGCGCGCAGCGACGCCGATCTCGACGAGGACACCGACTGGGCGCAGAGCCTGATCACCAGCGTGCAGCGCTGGCTGCGCATCGAGGAGCAGACCGCCGAGTTGCGCGATACCGCCGACAAGGAGCATCCCGCCGATCTCGAGGGTCGCGAGTGGGACACCACTGGCGTGTACCGCGACACCGAGCGTCTACTGATCGCCGTCCGCGACGCCCCCGCCGACGACACGGCGGCCGAGCGCCTTGTGACACGCCTGCGCCGCCAAGGCGATTGGCACACCAAGGTGGCCGCGCTGTGGCGGGCGATCATGGACCTTGATGATCCTGCCCAGCGAGCCGCGCTCGCCGCTGATCTGTTCGCCTTCACCGACCCGCCCAAGGGCGAGCCCGTGCGAGATGACGCCGAACGCATCGAGCTGCTGGTGGGAGCCGAGGAGCTGCAGCGCCAGATCTCCGTCGAGGCTCATCTGGCCGCCGCGTCTGCGGCGGCCGACGCAGTGGCTCCCGCGCGACCGGGGCTGCTCGGCCGGGCGAGGGCGGCAGTGCGAGCCACGCTCGACGCGCCGATGCTCGTCAGCATCCGGCAGCGGCTCGGCCAGCAGGCCGGTAGCGCAGCAACGGGCGCCACCGGCCTGCGGCCGCCAGAGGACGCCGAGGGGCTGCTGCGTCGCATCTCGCGCGAGAGTTTGCTGCTCAGCGCGCTGCTGGTGGCGGTCGCGATCGTCGGCTACGTCGTGCCGCTGTACACCGATACCTGGGGTTCGACCAAGGACTACGTCACCGCCTTCGCCGCCGGTTTCGGCACTCAGGCCGTGGTGCGCTGGGCGCTGCTGCCGATGTTCGCGTCCCTGCGAGCGCGTAAGGCGCCGGCCGCCGAGGTCGCCGGCGTCTGAGCACGCGCGGAGGGAATCGGTGTCAGCGCCGAAGCCGCGGTGAAGATGAGCACCGCATGAAGCAAGGGTGAGGACGCCGCGCTCTGGGCAGGACCGGCATCGCGGGATGAGGCGCCCGAGCACGGTCGACAGCTCATAAGGCCGGTGCGGCCGTCGAGGTCATCGGTCGGCTTAGGACGTGTCTATTCAAGGTCGGGCTCAGCGTCCGGCTCGGCGTCGAGCCGCAGCGGCTGGGAAGGCGCGGCCGCCGACCCAGAGCTCTCCGCCGACGGCGTAGGCGGCGCGGCAGTCGACTCTGGACTCTCCACCGACGGAGTGGGCGATGACGCAGCCGACTAGAGCTCTGAGGACGTCGGCGGTGGGGCCGCGGACCAAGGGCCCTCCACAAGCGAGTTCCAGGGCGCGTGTCTCTCCGCGCCTCTGGGACGATGGCGCTCAGGTGATGGATGACTGGCTTCTCTTCCTTGGCGCGGGCGCTTCGGTGGCACCGCCCACCAGCTTGCCGCTCTTTCCCGACCTGGCGGCCGGCGTGCTGGGCGCCATGGGCTGGCGCGCGACGCGAACCGACGCGGAGCGGGTCTGGATCCACGACCGCTACCCGGCCTTCAAAGATCCCGACCTCTCGGCCGAAGTGCTGTTCGGTGCGCTGCAGCGCTTCGGAATTCAGTTCGCCGAGGAGTTGGCTCGGCTCTTTCGCTGCTCGCCGCCCGGCGCAGCGCACCAGGTGGCCGCGCAGGTTCTGAGAGCGGGCGGCTGTGTGTGGACGACCAACGTCGACCTCGGCGTTGAGCACGCCTGCGCGCAGTTGGGCATCGACCCGCCATTGGCGGGACGCGCCTCGGACCGCGCCCCGGAGCTGCTGGTGCCTCTGCGCGTCGCCGCCCCAGGGACGTTCGTCAAGCTGCACGGCAGCGCAGCGGTGCCGATCAGCATGGCCTTCACCGATCGAGAGCTCATGTCGCCGCTGCCGTCGGCCGAGCTCGAGCGATTGGCGGCGCTGGCGGAAGGCCGGATCGCTGTGTTCTTCGGCTACGCCGGAGCCGACGCCGACCTGGCTGAGCTGCTTGACGAGGTGATGCGTCGCGCCGCTGAGGTGGTGTGGCATGAGCCCTTCGTCGGGCCACGCCGGGAAGTGCAGCAGGCCTTCCGGCATATCGAGCGCGTGACCTTCCGCCCCCGCCTGAGCGGCGACTCGGGCGCCGACGTGGCGGCCAACGCGCAGGCGTTCCTCGATCTGGCCGAGGCGGCCGGCACAGAACTCGAGTCCGAGGTCCGCGCGGCGGTGATCTCGCCGTACACCCTTCCGAGTCCGCCGACTCTTGAGCTGGCCGAGCCGCCGGGCATCGTGCAGGCCCGGGTGGTCGAACGCTTCGGGGCGCCGGCCGTGCACCCCGAAGCGCTGCGCGCCGCGCGCGTGGACGATCTGCTGGCGCGACGCTCGAGCACGCTCCCCGGCCACCTGCGCTGGGCCGTGACACGCAGCTTGTACAACGCGGGGACCGCAGCTCGGCTGGTGCGCTGGCTGGCGGCACACCGGCGCGTACTGCACGCGGTGCGCCCCTTGCCACTGCGCGATCACTTGATCACCCGGGCGAGCGCGCTGCGCCTGCGAGACGGCTGGGAACCGCTCGGGCAGTTCGCGGAGTGGAGCACGCGGGTGCGGCGAGGGCCGGATGGTCAGCCATACCCGGTCGACCTCTACTATCGAGCCCAGGCTCGCCGCTATGAGTTCCGCCCCGCGCTGGCCGGCGCCGACGCGGACGCTGCCGCGCGCGGCCTCGAGACAGAGACCGTCTCTGATCCTGAGCGTCTGGCCGGCGCGCTGCTCGAGTCCGGCCTGGCCGCCGTCTACGCCGGCCGCTTCGACGATGCGCTGGCGCGGGGGTTCGACCTGCGCTTCCGGCGCGGGCGCTACGCCATCGCCGTGTGGCGCGGCTGGGGCGCCTGGCTGCAAGCGGTCGCGCTGTGCCACCTGGGCCGCCCCGAGAACGCGACTCAAGCGCTCGCCGAGACGCAGCGCCGCTTCTCGGCCGACGGCCGGCCTGGCTTGCTCGACGACCTGCGCACCGTACGGCTGTTGACACTACGAGTCGCCATGGCGAAGAAGTCCGCGCCCGACAACGCCGGCGAACTCCTGGCAGAGGCACGCGCTGCCGATGCCTCAGGGCGCTATCGCGACGACCTCGACCTCATCCTGGCCGACCTGGCCATCGCCCTATACGATCTGACGGACGCACGTCGGCGGCTCAACCGGGTAGTCGGCGGGTCCGCCTCGCCCACCGCCGAAGCCATGGCGCAGCTGGGGCTTGCCGAGCTCGAGCGCTTGGACGGCAACGAGCACTCGGCCGCCCGACACTTCGACTCGCTGGCGCAACGCTGCCGTGCGAACGGGGCCGGCTGGCTTGAGCTGCAGGCGCTCCTCGGGCTCGGATTGTGCTCCGATCGCGATCTCGGGCCACGCTGGCAGAGCCTGCGCGGACGACTGCCCGCCGCTTCCCTGACTAGTTCACTGGGAGCGATGGCGGTCGGCGAACCACGGGTTCTCTGGCTGCTGCCCATATGAACCGACCGGTCGGCGTACCGAGCGACACGCCGTCCTGGCGGGCGGGTCGGCACGAAGACGTGGTGGCGCGCGCACGAGGCTGGCTGGCCAGCCCGGCACTCGAGGAGTTACTCGACGCTCTTCAGGCGCCCTCGCCCGCGCGCGCTGGCCCGCAGGCGCTACGGGCGTGGAGCGCATCCGCGCTCGACACCCGTCGTGGCGCTGAGCGCCGCGATGCCGCAGTCGCCACCTGGCCGCCCGACTGGGTGCAGGCGCTGCTTCAGGCCGCCGGTCCGCTCGGACTGCGGCGCACTGCACCGCCGACGCGCCGGAGCTACGACTGCGGCCTGGTGCTGGGCGGGGCGACCACCGGAAATCGCCTTCGCGTCACACTCGCCGCCGAACTGGTCGAGACCGGCACTCACTTCGACGAGCTGGCGGGGCTGTCAGCCGAGCGCCCGTTGAGCGCCCGCGAGCACGAAAGCGAACTCGACAGCGCCGACGACCAGACCGAATGGCGCAACCTCGCGCGTTATCTGCACCGAGCCTTCGGGCCGCTGCGGGAGTCGAGCAGCGACCGTGGCGGCGCTGGGTGGTCAGGCTGGCGCGACGAGGCGCTGCGCGACGCTGAGGGACACCGGCTCCGCCTTCTGGTGGCGCCGGCTCCCGACCCCGAGCGCCGGGCAGGGACGGCCGACGCCGTTCGTTTCTTCCTCTCGCGCACTTCGGTCGAGCGCCGCAGCTCGGTGCTGGTGCTGACAAGCGCGATCTATGCCCCGTACCAGTTCTTCACGGCCGCGCCGCTGCTGCTCAAAGGCGGCGTTCGCGACGTGGAGCTGATCGGCACGCCGACCGCCGACGAAGGGGCGCCCAACCTGCTGGCCCAGCGTCTGGGCCAAGAGATGCACGCGGCGATCGAGGCTGCCAGCCGGCTGGTCGCGGCGCTACCGGCAAGAGCTCAGGACAATGCGTGAGGGTGGTTGGCCACCCTGTTTCCGCCCGACGCCGCGAATGGGCTCCGGAAGCGGATCGGGTGGGTTCCGGCTCGACGAGCGGGTCTAGGCGCACCGCTCATCGGGCGATAGGGCTCGCGACGTCTTCGCTGCCACCAGGAGGACACGACCGCCTTCTGACCCTGCTCGCCGCGGGCGGCCCCGACAGTTCGCTGACTGGACGGTGCCGCGGTGCTGGCGATTGCCCTCGCTCTGACCCCGGGCTGAATCCGGTCGAAACGCCAAGCGGCGATCGCGGCTCGACAGCGGATACAGGGACGGTCGAAGTCCTCCGGGAGTGTGTGGGCCGGGAACCCCCGCACCGTCGTTCCTTCGCCAGAACCAGCGCCGAATCACGGTCGCGTGGATCGCCTCCCGATCCGAAGAGCGCCGCCGGTGCTGTCAGCCGCCCGAGTCCCGCCGAGGGTCTACACACTCAGAGGCGGGGCGACTCCGACGAAGAGCCTGAGGGTTCGTCCCTGGTCTGCGTCCTGCGGCGCCGACCGCTCAGCAACGCACCGCTCGCGCCGCCGATCGCGACGCCAAGCAGGAACGCGAGGACGACAACGACGGCTACCGGGCCGACGAGCAAAGACAAGGTCGTTCCTACGAGCCCGGCACAGCCGGTGATGAGGCCGGCAACGCCGATGATGAGGTTCAGGCGCTCAGTGTCCATGGCGGCTTCTGACCGTACGCTCGAACGTGCTGCCGTCCTGCTCGAATCGTGCTGGCTTTCTGCTCGATAGCGTCCCGGTGTGCCCGGCAGCGCCACTGAGCAAGGTCGCGGAGGCCCCAACCGCGCACGCGAAGAGTTGTCGCGCATCGCGCGCAGGCGAGCGTCAGCGATTGGCGGGCGAAACGCCAGACCTGCCACGACAGCAGGCGCAGTCGACCGTCCCCGCGCGGGGAGGGCTGCAGGACGACCTGGTTCGGCGTCTTCTGGCCTACTTCGAGGACGGGCCGGCGGCCCACCTGGACTTGACTCGCGGCCGGGGTACTTCCCGCTTGCCTACGCCGTCTCCCTTGTGGAGCGGCGCGCTGAACCGATCTGGGAGCTGAGGACGACGTTCTCGATTGAGGCCTACCGCATCCTGATGGACCGCAGCGGCTCGTGGTCGGCCTGGAGACACCCCTTCAGGTCGGTGTACCCGTCGAGGTGAGCACCACCGAAGCTCTGCACTTCGACCTCGCAGACCCCGAGGCGTCTCTTGCCATCGACGTCGCCAGCTTCCCCTCCAAGCTCGCCCTCACCGCCGATGTGTCTCGCCGCCGGGCGCCCCGCTATCGCCGCGTGCATGAGATCCGTCAGCTCAACAACCGGCGGGAGCTGCAGTCCTACGAAGTGGAGCGAACTGATGACACGCCGATGAGCTGGTCGCTCGAAGCCGGAGAGCCACACACGAGGTACGCGCTGCGGTGGCGGCTAGCGTCGCTGGACCTGGACGGCAGCGACGACCGCTAGTCGGACCGTGCTGCACCTGGTCTTTCCAGAGCTCCTCGACGGGCCTTCTCGCAGTGTTGCGGCCGTCGAAGCCGGGACGGCATCCCCGTCGAAGCCGTGCCCGACGCCTGAGACGCGTCCGGGCGAGGCACAGCGTCGGGTCACGCTCCAAGAGCCGGCCCGCCTCGACACCTCCGGCACGGCTGGCGCCATACTTCGGGCGAATGAAGGTCGCCGATGTCGCGCTTCTGTGGGGCCGAGCCGCCGGCCGCTGCTCAGCGCCCGACTGCGGGATCGAGCTGACCCTCGAAATGCCGAACGCCGGCCGGTTCATCGTCGGCGAGCACGCGCACATCATCCCGCGGAGCCCGCGGGGTCCACGTGGCGATGGTCGACACGCTGGTTCTGACAGCTACGAGAATCGCGTCCTGCTCTGCCCTACTCATCATCGGATCGCTGACAGGGCACCCGACGACCATCCCCGCGAAGTCCTGCTGGCCTGGAAGACCTCGCACGAAGAGCGCGTCCGCGCCCGGGCCATGCCGATGTCCGGCGGGCCGGTGGTCTGGGATGTTCCCCACCCGCTCAATCGGCGCCTCGCCGGACGCGACGAGATGTTGCACGAGATCGGCGAGCGGCTGCGCGAGCACCCCGTCCAAGCGCTCTACGGTCTCAGTGGCATCGGCAAGACCCAGCTGGCGGTGACTTTCGCGTACCGCCAGGCGCGCGATTACCGCGTCGTCTACTGGGTGGACGCCTCCTCCGGAGCCATCTTGCGCGGGCTACGCGCCTTCGCCGCCGATGTCGGCATCGAGCTCGACGACGATCTGAGCGCAGGGCACCAGGCAATCCGGGCGTTCCTGGCCGAGCGCGACGACTACCTGCTGATCTTCGACCGAGCGCCCGACGCCAGCGCCCTCGAGCCGTGGCTGCCTGAAGACCCGGCCGGCCACATCCTCATCACCTCGACGAGCCCGGCGTGGCGACGTCTCGGCCACCCCCAGCGGGTGCCGCCGCTCGATGAGACGATTGGCGCGGACTATCTGAAGACTCGAACTGGCGACGCGCGAGGAGGTGCGCTCGTCCGTCGACTCGGCGGACTCCCACTCGCCCTGGAACAGGCGGCCTCCTACGTGGAGGCGACCGGGGTGGACCTCGAACGCTATCTGCAGCTGTTCGACACCGCAGCTGTCGAGCTGCTCGGAACGCAGCCGCAAGCCGAGGACTACGACGCCACCGTGTTGGTCACCTTGTCACTGGCGCTCGATGCCATCGACTCCGAGCGCCATCCCCTGGCGGCGACCGCGCTGCGAGCGCTCTCATACCTCGACGCAGAACAGCTGCCGCGCAGGGCCATGATGCACGTGCTGCAGGCGGCGCCAAGAGCCGAACAAGCACTGAACGAGATCGAGGTAGACCTCGCGCTTGGCGCGCTCGCCGCGCGCTCGGTCGTCGCGGTGGATCCCGCCCACGTATCGATGCACGCCCTCGTCGCGGAGGTCACGCGGCGCATGCAGCCAGAAGATCCCTCGTGGATCCTCGGCGTTCAGCGGGGACTGCGTGCCGCCCTGACCGGCGATGCTCAGCTGGCAAGCTCATTTGCGAGCTATGCGCCTCTGGTCGGTCACGTCACGGTCGCTTGCGGGCACGCCGTCCGGCTTGGTGTCGCCGACGAAGACACGGTCCATCTGCTCGATCGCATGGCCACCCACCTCCAACAGCGCGGCTTCTACGAGCAGGCGCGGGAGCTGTTCGAGCAGGCGCTCACCATCGACGGCGTCCCGCGGCTGGTGCGCGCCGGAGTACGGCTCGACCACTCGGCGCTGATCGACTTCATCGACTCCGAGGAGGCGGTGCGACTGATGCACGCGCTCCTGGAGGAGGTCGGAGCAGACCCGACAGGCGACCTCGAACTCGACACCCTCCGTGCCGATCTGCAACAGAATCTCGCGCTGTCGCTTCATAGCCGGGGCGACTCAGAACGCGCTCGCGAGCTGATAGGGCGCGCGCGACGGATCCACGACCGCGTCGTCGCCGAGAAAGATCGGCCGGAGTCTAAGAACGTCATCGACACCGTCAGCAACGACGGCCTCATCGCTTGGGCGGTGGGCGACTACGAGCATGCGCTTCGCGCCTGGAACGAGACCCTGGCGCTGGCTGAGGCCGCCGCCGAGCCCGACCCGCTGCTCGTGGCGCGATCGCTCTCCAACCTCGGCGTGCTCTACGAGAACCTCGAGCGCCCCGGCGACAGCGAGGACCATCATCGCCGGGCGCTGGAACTGCGCCGAAAGCATCTCCCCTACGACCATCCTCACGTTGTGATCAGCCTGACCTCGCTCGCCGGCGCCTACCGCGCTCACGGCAAAGCCGGCAACGCCTCGAGCTTCGCTGCGGCGCTCACGCTCGATGAGGAGGCCGGGGCGCTTGCCGAAGCACGAGGTGATCGGCTCCTCATCGGGCTGGCGGTCAACGCCCAGGCGCTCGATCGATGGCTGAGCGGGGATGTCGCCGGAGCGCTCCCACTCGCTCTGCGCGCGCTTGAGATCCGCCGCGCTGAGCTGTCCCAGGGCCACCCGACGTTGCTTCAGGCGTTGGTGAACCTCGGGCGAATCCAGTTGGCCAACGGCGATCCCGACGCCGCAGCCGCTTGCTTCGCCGAGACGCTCACGCAATGGCGCAGCAGCGATTTGCCCTCACACCACATGCAGGTCGCCCTCGCTCACGACGGGCTCGGCCAAGTCGCCGACGCTCGTGGTGATGGTCGCGAGGCATGTCGCGAGTTCCGGCTGGCGCTGCAGGCGTTCATCAAGCTGCTCGGGCCCGAGAGCGCTGCGGCCGCGCGCGCTCGCGAGAAGGTCGAGCTCCACTGCGGCGCCGGCGCCGACGTCGCGTGATCAGCGGATCGGGCGTTCCCAGCCCGTCCGTGATGCTCGCGTAGCGCCCTCGCTCGCGAACTCGTCGAGCGCCTCGCTGATGCTGCGCACGACCCAATCCCACTCCTGCGAAGCGCGCGAACCCATCGGGTAGAGGACGAACGCGACTCGAGACAGCTCCGGCTGATGATCGATCTGATACTCGGGCACGATCGAGAACAGAGGCAACCCTTCTCCGCGCGCCACCCGCGCCCAGCAGTGCTCCATGAAGGAGATAGCGAACTCGCGGTAGCTGGCGCCGATGCTCGAGGGCTGCGGGATGTCGAACACCACCTCCCATCCGAGGCTGCTCGTGTTCAGCGCAGCGAAGCGTCCGTGGCGGTGAAGGGCTGCTTCGAGGCCGTCTCGACCCTCGTGCAGATCGGCGAGATACGCACCCAGTCCGCGGCGGCCGAGACCGACGAGGTTGACCCAAGCAGCCAGCGTGCCCTGCGTCGACCTCGTGTTCTCCAACGTGAAGCGATAGGTGCGGAAGCTGCCGGACCGGAAATCTACGTCGCCGTAGGCGTAGCTGCCGTCGCCGAGCGCGTCCATGAAGCCCCTGTCGCGCCCGACGAAGAAGCTGCTCGCGTACGGGCACATTCCTGTCTTGTGCAGGTCGACCCCGAGGGAGTCGAAGTGCTCAAGCCCGGCGGCCCGGGCGAGCACCTCATCGGCGCGCTCCCGTCCGGCTCCGCTGCCGAGCATGCCCTCGACGAGCGACTCGGGCAAGCCACGAAGGCTGAGATACAGCCAGCCGATCACGCTGTCGAAGTGCAAGTAGGGCATCGTCACGTCGTGCCTCGCGGAATGCTCGCGAGCGATCCGATGCACCTCGACGAGATCGTCGCAGCAGAAGTCGATGACCGTGCCGCCGCTGCACATGATCGCCGCCACCAGGGCTCCATCGGCGTGGGCGTCGTCGAGAACGTCGCGCAGTGAATCGGCTCGCATCGCGCCGCGCCGGTCGAGCGCAACCCGCCGCACCTGCCCGCTCCCGAGGCCGGCGATCGAAGCGACGTGCTCAACGCTGTAGTGCGCGCCGGCGCTGCAGAGCACGACCATCGGCCGCGAGATACCGTTGCGCGCGGCATCTGGGTCCGCTCGCGCGATCGCGCAACGCAGCGCGTAGATCATCGTCGCCTTGCCTCCGCCGCAGGAGATCCCCATCGCCTGCGGCCACCCAGCCCAGCGCCCGATGGTCCGCGCGACTTTCTGCTCCGCCAGCAGCGCTTCGCCGGCGAAGGCGTCCATGAGACCGTTGACGTTGGCGATGAGCGAAAGGCACGCCGCCGCCGTCGCATCCACCGTCGGCAGCGCGTTGAGGTTGAACAGGCACAGCTTGGACTCTGGCCGCTGTGCCCCGCGAAAGAACGCGGCGACCTCGTCCGCTACGCGGTCGGGCTGCGGCTCGATGAAGTCCTCGAGCGCGTCGAGCTCGGCCAAGTAGTCGAACTCTCTGGCCGGATACTTGCCATAAGGCCGCGACGCGCCGGCCCGCGGCACCTCGCCGGCCGCGGCTCGTGCCTGGAGGAAGTCGCCGAGCTCGCCGAGCCGGCGCGCGATTGCGACACGGCGAGCAGCGTCGTCATGATCGGCTCCCTCCATCGCCGGATTACGAGGCCTGTTTCGATCAGCCGCCAATCGGGCGCCGACTCAGGCCTCGGTCTCCCACGGCACGGTGTCGATAGCCGAGAAGTCGACGACCTCAGCCACCTCGGCGACCTCTGAGTCGATGAACGGCGGGATCTCGGCCAGATAGTGCGTGATCCACGGCGAACGATAGCCACGCGCCGACCAGAGGATCGGGAACGTCGACTCGTCGAGCGGGCGATCACCCGGCGTATGCGTCCGGCTGAAGATCGGATCGCGTACGCGATCGTGATGCGTGGCCCCCCCGGTGAGGAAGTGCGCTGTGTAGGAGCGCCTGACGGTTCCGGCGCGTGTGTTCGGGCCGCTTCCATGCCATGTCCAGCCAGAGTGAAAAGCTGCGGTCCCCGCCTTGACCTCCAACGGGAGGATCTCGATCTCTGCGCCGGCGGGCGCGCATCGGCGAAGATAGGCCATCCACTGCCGGTCCTCCGGATCGACGGGTCCCGGCGGGGGCGCGGTCACCGACTCGGGCGGCTTGGCTCCCCAGCGGTGACTGCCCTTGGCGTAGAACAACGTTCCGGCATCGGCGTGCGTGTCGTCGAGCGCGATCCAGCACGCCGCCAACTGGGTCGGCTGCACCCACGTGTTGTAGGCGGCGTCCTGGTGCATCTCGATCGGCTTGCCGCCCTCGGGCTTGTACCAGACGTAATCGTTGTAGAGGCGCACGCTCGCCATACCTTCCAGCGCCGCCGCGATCCTGGCATGGTCGCTGGAGAACGTGAACCGCCCCAGCCGCGAATCGCAGCGCCACACGGCGCCCATCGATCGCGTGACGTCCTCGCGATCGCGGCCCTTCTTCCAGTGGTAGTCGTCCGGCTCGCAGACGCGATCGAATCGACCATCGAGCACACAGTCGAGGCGATCTCGCAGCAACGCCACCTCGTCCATGGTGATGAAGTCCTCGATCACCAGGAAGCCGTCCCTGCGGTAGGTCGCGATATCGGCGGCAGACAGCTCGATGAGCACAGTCTGTCACGCGCCGATGGCGCGTAGGTCAGAGTCTCGGGGAACCGAGGGGTTCTACGTCGAAGTTCTCGCTGATGCGGCCGCCCATACTTGAAGGGCACCACCGACCGCCGCCTACCGGTCCGATGGCCGCGATCCGCTCGAGCGATCTCGCCGTCATAGCGGTCAAGGCCAGCGTTGATTCACCGAGCGCACTGTCGGCCAGCCGCGCTCACTTGCTTGGGGACCCGCTGCGCCTACGGGGCGTCGACTGGCTTCTTCGGGCGCGTGGGGGCCCGGGCTGCTGAGCGCGTCCGTATCGCAGCCAGTCGTAGAGGCAGGCGAGCTTGACCCACTGTGAGTGGTAGTCCTGATCGGGAAGGCGGTGCGCTCCTCCTCCCTGAGCCCCGGAATGCAGTACAGCACCTCGTAATCGGCAGCTGCGCGGTCAGATCCTTGAGCGTCGAGGCCGTCCTGAGCCGCTTCGCGACCCAGTCCTTCTGTGAACGCATCACACCAAGAAGCTGTGAGAACCCTGGTGAAGAGCGTCTCCAGCAACGGGTCGAAGTTGGTCGTGATCACGCCGTGGATGACGACGTTGCGAAGCAGATCGAGCTCGGCGGAAAGCGGTCCGGACTCGGGGAGGCTGCCTAGGGTCTGGCCGAGATACTCGCTCGCCTCGGCTTTCAGCGCCGACTGGGGCGAGTGAAGCCGGCCTTCGTACCTGGCCCGGGTCTTGGCGAAGCGCCGCTCTCTCCACCAACGTTCGGGCAGCTCCGCAGCGATCGCGCTGGCCACGGTGGGCAAATCTCCGCTGGCACTCGAGTAGTAGTAGTCGTAGGGCTGGTCGGTCAGCGCGGCGAGGCGCTTGAGGAGCCCGCTCCAGTCCTCAAGTCCCAGCTAGCGGCGCGACAAGCCAGCGCCAGCGAACAGAAACGGCGCCGACGTGAAGCCGTCGACACAGGGCCGGGTGGAAGTATCCCGAGCGTCGACGTTGCGGCGGGCGGATCTGCAGAGGAGCCCACGCGCTTGAACGAACACCCCGGTCCTGAGGCCAGCGCGGGAAGGGCGCGAGACCATCGGCGGATGAGCTCCTTCTCCGTGTGGCGAACAAGCTCTCGGCGGCGGCGTGATCCGAAGCAGTCAGGCGGCTGCCCACCGAGCGAGCGATACAGGCTTGGTCGCCATGCGCGCATGCCAGGGACACAAGTTGGCTCTTGTGCTGAGGTCGGACGTAGTCGGCAGGCGACCCCGGCTAGGGCCTTCGCAACGCATCGATGACAAGCTCTGCGCGCAAGTGGTCGGCCCGCTCCGGCGGGACGATCCGCCACGAGGAGGCATCCTGGACGCCGGAGCGCCGCGGCCATCCTTACCAGGAACGCACGTAGGGGCGGCCGTCGGCAATCGGGTGACAGCAGGCGGCGACGCCGACGGCCTTGCTGCGCGCGGCTTTCCGCCCGCCGATCCAAGTGAGCTCTTGGGTGTCCGCATCACCGGACGCGGTCACGGGACGGGGACTCCGGTCGTTCGCGCCCGCCGATCGACTTGCTTGCGCACGACTCGGACGCCGTCCCCATGGCGCAGTTCGGTGTTCCGGGCGTCTGGGAACGCGCGCTCGTTCTGCTAGGTGGCGGAGGCGATCGCCGAACTCGGCTGGAGACACGGAGGGCTGAGCCTTCTTCGCGCTCTCAAGAGTCCACGAAACCGGGAAAGTCCAGTACGGCCAGCTCGCGAGCAAGGCGGTCACGAGCGTCGGCGAACCTCGGGTCGCCGCCATCGACAAGATCGGTGCACAGGTCGATAGCTTCCTGCGTCGCCACGCTCACCCACGGGCCGAGGCGTTCCGGTAGGAGCTGACGTACCGCCAGAGGATGCACGTCGCAGTGTCCGCAAAGCCGCCAAGAGCCCGGGTCTTCAGCCTCCCCCTTCACAGCCCGCCTCCACCGCCACTGAGCGGCGCGCCAGGTAAGGCTGTCGTCGAAGTCTTCGCCCGGGACCCGGCATGTCCCTGGCGTGAGGAACTCCGTTCGCAGATCGTCGCGCTCGCAAGAGACCCATGCCTCCTCGAGGAAGCCGTCGGTGTCGTGGCGCTCCATCACGATCGCCACCGAGCCGATGACCAGGTCGAAGTCCACAGCCTCGACAGCGCCCGCGATGAACGGCGTTTCGCCCGCGACACGACGGGCGCCCGCATCGACTTCGCTATCTCCAGTCTGACCGTCCGCCTCAGTGCCGCCCGCCGAGTGCTGTGACGCAAACCGCTCGAGCTGGTCACGGAGCCGCGTGCCGCCGACGGCTGCGTTGGTCCGGCCCAGGG
Organism: Solirubrobacteraceae bacterium; assembly: GCA_036389195.1. Classification (GTDB taxonomy): domain Bacteria; phylum Actinomycetota; class Thermoleophilia; order Solirubrobacterales; family Solirubrobacteraceae; genus JACCYI01. Next base: position 24,040 of record DASVQH010000432.1, on the reverse strand, counting down.
TGGCGTCGAGCTCGGGTGAGGCCGAAAGAACGGTCATCTCGCCGGCTGGTGCGACGAAGATCTCCAGCCCCGGGTCGGCAAGTATGGCGGCCAGCCCGGAGGCTCGGAGCGCGGGGCCGAGCGCCCTGTAGAGCGCCGCGAGACCGCCGTGTGCCCGTCCGCTCCAGACAAGGTGCTGCCCGACCGATCCAGTGACGACCGTCGGCGACCCCGCCAGCGGCGCCATCCCAAGAAGCGTCGTCAACCGGTTGCCGCTCCGAGAGCCTTCGGGCCAGTCGAAGATCGTCACCCGTACCGCTGACGCTGTCACTGCTCGCTCCACAATCGGCCTCCTCGAAGCCCTCTGCCACTCCACCTCCGTTAGGGGCACGAGCCGGCGGAGATGTGACGGATCCCACGACGTGGTGGCATGCGTCGGCCGCTACGTTACCTGGCGGACTGCATCGTAAGTCGCCGTAGCCGCCACCGCGACGCCGCCGATGCGTCAACGCGACCTGACCTTGCATCGCGCTCGGCGCCCCTCCTAGTCCGCGGTTCGCGGGACGCGCAGCTTGCCGAAGGTGCAACGGCGCGCTGAAGCGGTGCGGTCAACCGCCCCGAGGGAGGTCATCTCAGGTCCTCGGCCAGGAGCGGATGGTCGCGGAGAGCGGCCGCGAGCGAGCGCAAGCCCCGCGAGACCCTCGCACGCGCGCTGGTGCCCGAGACACCCAGCGTCGCGGCCACTTCTTGGTAGGAGAGTTCCTCCACGACCCGGAGGCGCAACGCATCGGCGTAGTGCGGGCCGAGCCGCGCGAGCTGACCGGACACAGCCTCCGCCAAGTCGTTCAGCCCAGCCAGCTCTTCGATGCGTTCGATCTCGCCGTCGGTAAGCGCCCTCGGCTCGACGTGGAGCCGACCGAGCGCGCGGCGCTCGATGGCCCCGCGCCGCCTGTAGGCGCTCAGTTGGTTGTGCGCGATACCGAAGATCCAAGCCTTGCCGGCGTCAGGCCCTGCTCCGCGAAACTGCTCGCGGTCGGCCAAGGCCGCTGCGAACGTCTCGGCTGTGAGGTCGAACGCCATCTCGGAATCCCGCGTCCGGCGCGCGAAGAAGACGGTCACGTCGCGGGCGTGGCGACGGTAGAGGTGGTCGATCTCCTGCCTGTCGAGCGCCACGCACGGTAGATTAGCCCGTGATCTTGAGCGCGCCGTTGTCCTGATCGCTCGACTGGGGTGGACGCCGTCACAAAGCGGCGCTCTGGTTCCACTCACCGGACAACGGATGACGAGCCTGTGAACGCGAGTGACCACCTGACGACCGTTTCACCGCTGCACGGGCGGCAATCGCCTGTCTGGGTCGTGCAGCCACTCCGCCGCCGGCCTGTGGTCAGTCGGCAGTTGCTGCGTTCGTCCGATCAACGACGAGGGACGGTGTGGCGATGGCTCTGATTCTCTCCTGGAAGGACGATCGCGGCGTTGGTCGCCGGTGGCAACGTCCGCGCCTGGAGCGACCGCCGATGGACGATCGCGTTTCAGCAGTGCCGGGTTCTGTGGCTGACCGAGTTGAGCCGGTCACCGGAATCGCCAAGACTCGTACGACGCCCGCCGACATCGGTGGTGGTCTTCGCGACGTTGCTCCTGCCTCGGCCGCCCGCGTCTGGCTGGTCGGCTCACGGCGGTCCGCGAGCCGCTCACCACGCCGCGCGGTCGAACGCGCCACCCACCCGCGGCGGCCCGCAGGCTGGGCGCCCGCGCACGCCGCGATCGACGGGTGGGCGACCCCCTGCCGCCGTCTCACGGGGCGGTTGCTCCGTCAGCTCTGCATGGTCAAGACTCCGGAGGTGCCCTCAAGATGAACTCGCCGGCTCTGCTTGCCGAAAGGGTCGCTGTCGTGACCGGCGCGGGACGCGGCCTGGGTCGAGCTCAGGCGCTCGAGCTGGCGCGGTGCGGAGCGCGAGTGGTGGTTAATGACCTTGGGTGCGACGTCGAAGGACGCGGACAGGATCCGCACGTCGCGTCATCGGTGGCCGCGGAGATCGTCGCTAACGGGGGTGAGGCCGTCGTGAGCACACATGACGTTCGACTGGCCGAGGACTGCGACGCCCTGGTCCAGCTGGCCCTCGCCGCTTTCGGACGGGTCGACATCGCAGTCAGCAACGCAGGGATCCTTCGAGACTGGCTGCTCGCGAACAATCCGGTCGACGACTTCGATGCCGTCCTGGCTTGCCACTTGCGCGCACCGTTCCTCCTGGCTCGCGCCGCCGCTGGCCATTGGCGTGAGCGGCACAAGGCAGGCGAGCCGCCAGCAGGGCGGCTGATTTTCGTGACTTCCGCATCCGGCCTCTACGGCAACGTAGGACAGGCCGCCTACGGCGCGGCCAAGGCGGGCGTCGCGACCCTCGCGCGCGTCGCGTCGCTGGAGCTTCGACGCTACGGCGTCACAGCGAACGCAGTTGCGCCGGCCGCCCGGACGCGAATGACCGAGGACCTCTTCTCGATCCCGCCCGGCGACGACGGTGAGCGTGATCCGTACTCGCCGGCCAATCTGGCCCCGGTGGTGGCGTACCTGGCCAGCGATCTCGCCGCCGATGTGACCGGACAGGTCCTCGCCGTCCGCGCGGGCACCATCGAGCTCTTGGCGGGGTGGGACGTGGCCGCCGAGGTGGTGAGCGACCGCCGGTGGCGAGTTGAAGAGCTTCCGGCGGCCGTCGACCGGCTTTTCGACGGCCGATCGCGCAGCTATGAACGACGGGCGATCGGGCTTGAGGACTTCTCGATCAGGGCCGTGGGCACGCCGCCCGTCGATCAGGCCGCCCAGGCCTCGCCGCTCGGGTAGCTGAACCGGTGGATCGCCTCCGCACGCATCTCGACGCCGCAACCCGGGGTGCGCGGGACGAGGTAGCGGCCGTCGAGGACGCGGGCGGGGTTCACGAAGTTCTCGTGTAGTTCGCTCACGTACTCGGTCAACCGGCCTTCGAGCCCGGCTCCGATGGCGACGTAGTCGAACAGGGACAGATGCTGGGCGTACTCGCCGAGGCCTACGCCGCCAGCGTGCGGGCACACCGGAATCTCAAACCGTGCTGCCAAGAGGAGCACCGCGAGCGCCTCGTTGACTCCGCCGAGACGGCACATGTCGAGCTGGCAGACGCCAATCGCGCCGGCCTGCATCAGCTGTTTGAACATCACCCGGTTGTGACAGTGCTCACCCGTGGCGATCCGCACCGGCGCGACCGCCTGCGCGATCCTCGCATGTCCCAGCACGTCGTCAGGATTGGTGGGCTCCTCCATCCACCACGGATCGAACGCCTGCAGCCGCCTCGTCGCGTCGATCGCCTGCTCGACATCCCAGACCTGGTTGGCGTCCATCATCAGTTTGCGTTCCCATCCGACGACGTCCCGGACCAGAGCAGCCCGTCGGAGGTCGGCATCGATGTCGCCTCCGACCTTGATCTTGAGGTAGTGCCAGCCGTCGTCGATCGCAGCGCTGCAGCGCGCGATGACTTCGGCGTCCGACAGCCCGATCCAGCCCACCGACGTCACGTAGGCGGGGAAGCCGGCGCGCAGGATCTCCGACTCTCGCGCCGCCTTCCCCTCGGCCCGGGACCGCAGCAGCGCCACCGCCTCATCCGGCGTCAGGGCGTCGGTGATGTAGCGGAAGTCGACGCATCGCACGAGCTCCTCAGGACTGAGGTCGCTCACGAGCTTCCACAGCGGCTTGCCTTCCGCCTTCGCCCAGAGGTCCCAGACGGCATTGACGAGCGCCGCCGTCGCGAGATGAATCGCGCCCTTCTCGGGACCGATCCAGCGCAGCTGCGAATCGTTCGTGATGTGCCGCCAGAAGGCACCGGGATCAGCGACCACGTCCGCCAGGCACCGCCCCCGTACCAGTGGGGCGAGCGCCTGCACGGCCGCGACGACGATCTCGGTCCCGCGTCCGATGGTGAACGCGAGGCCGTGTCCTGCGAGGCCCGCCGGGTGATCAGTGTGGAGGGTCACGTAGGCAGCCGAGTAGTCGGGCGCCGAGTTCATCGCATCCGACCCCGCAAATGTCCGCGATGTCGGGAATCGCACGTCGTCCACCGTCACCCCGGTGATGACCGCTGCCAGCGCCGGACGCATCAGCGATCCCCGTCGCGATCGACGGTCGAGTCCTGATCTTCCAGGGATGAGGCTTCGAGCACGCGGAGACTGAGATCTCGCACCGACGCCGCCTCGAAGACGGTCCGGAGCGGCAAACGCACGCCGGTGCTGCTCGCGAGGCGTGCCAGCACCCGTCCGGCCTGCAACGAATGACCGCCCAGTTCGAAGAAGTTGTCCTCGGGACCGATGTCCGATACGCCGATGACTTCCGACCAGATCGCGGCGACGTGGGCTTCGAGGGGTGAGAGCGCGTCGTCAGACGTGCTGCTCGCCGGCAAGACAGGGGACGGAAGGGCGGTCCGATCGACCTTGCCGTTGACCGTGAGCGGGAGGCGGTCCATCGCGACGAACGCCGACGGCACCATCGCCGTCGGGACCCGCGAGGAGAGGAACGACCGGAGCTCACGATCCGACGCCGAACCCGCGGCTACCCAGTAAGCGAGCAGCCGGCGTCGGGTGGTTCCGTCTCCGCCGTCGGGCACGACGACCGCCTCTCGAACTGCGGGGTGCTGAAGGAGGACCGCCTCGACCTCGGCCGGCTCGACGCGGACACCCCGGATTTTGAGCTGGCGATCCGTGCGGTCCAGGTACTCCAGCACGCCGCACGGGCGCTTGCGCACCTTGTCGCCGGTCCGGTACATGCGGGACCCGTAGTCGAACGGGCTGGGAACGAAGCGGTCGGCAGTGCGCCGGGGGTCGTTGAGGTACCCCCTCGCGAGGCTGACGCCGGCGATGTGCAGCTCGCCGATCTGGCCGTCCGCGACGGGCCGGAGGTCCGCGTCGAGCACGTGGGCGTCGACGCCCCGGATCGGACGGCCGATGGGCGGGCGGATGGCTCCAGGCGTCACTCGCGCGGCCGTGCTGATGACGGACGCCTCCGTCGGGCCGTAGCAGTTCACGACCGCGAACCGCTGGCCCGCGTCGGGCACTCGCTCCAGCCGGTCGGCACCCGTCAACATCACCTTCAGGCCAAGATCGTCGGGCGGGGCCTCCGCCAGCGCCGCTTCGAAGAGCGGGGACGTCAGGAAGGCGTGGGTGATCGCGTTCTTCGCCATCCAGTTGACGAGCGCGGGACCGTCGCCACGAGCGTCGTCCGGCGGCAAGATCACGCTCGCTCCGGCAGCCAGGTACGGCCAGATCTCCCAGTGCCACGCGTCGAACCCCGGCGAGGCCGCTGGTGCGCAGCGCGACGCGGCGTTCACGCCGAAGTCCTCGCGGTGCCACGCGGCCAGGTTCCCAAGGCCCGCATGCGTGATCGCGACGCCTTTCGGCCTTCCGGTCGAGCCGGACGTGTACACCGCGTACGCGAGGTTGTCGGGCTGGCGCGGTCGGCGCCGGCCCTCGATCGGCTCGCCGGCGAGGCCCTCGCCGATCTCGAGCACCGGGGGCGCGGTGCCGCGCAGCAGGGCCTTCCCGGCATCGTCGGCGATGACCAGGAACGCTCCGCTGTCTTCGAGCACCGCCGCGTGACGGGCCGCAGGATGGCGCACGTCGAGCGCCAAGACCGCTCCGCCGGCCCTCATGACGCCCAGCATCGCGGCCACGAAGCGCACGGACGGACGCGCCAGAACTGCGACACGCCCGTCTTCGGGCAGCCCGCGCTCCGCCAGACGCCGAGCGAGAGCGCCGGCCGCTCGAGTCAGCTGGGCGTAGGAGAGCGTGTCTGCGCCGGATCGCACCGCGAGCGCGTCCGGTACCGACCGCGCGTGGCGCTCGATCTCAGCCACCACGGACGGATCGGGCTCCCGACCGGCTCTCGCGAGCACGGGACCCGCGAAGCTCGAGTGACGGCTGCGGCTCGGCAGCGCCGCGTGCGGCGCGTCGAGGCCTTCGCGCAGCACCTCTGCGAACGAGGCCAGTACCTGCTCGGCGGCTGCCGGCGACCGGTCGACGGTCCGGAACGAGTACTCCACGACGTAACCGGTCACCTCGCGGAAGGCGTTGATCTCGTCGCGCCACTCCGTGACGTCGCGAGGAAGCTCGACGCGGTCGCATTCGAGTCCGCGGAGCCGCAGCCCTGGTCCGTGCACGTTCTGCAGCGCGAAGCTGATGTCCGCGAGCGGCAACCGGGCGGGGTCCCGGTCGATGTGCAGGCCGCGGACGAGCGCCTCGAAGGGCAGCTCCTGATGCTTGTAGGCGCCAAGGGCCGTCTCGCGCACCCGCCCGACGATCTCGGCGAAACTCGCGGCGCGCGCGATGTCCGTCCGAAGCACGAGGACGTTGACGAACATCCCGACGACGTCCTCGCTCCCAGGATGCGAGCGGTTCGCGATCGCCGTCGCGATCGGCACCTGCTCGCCGAATCCCTCGCGCGCGAGTGCTCGGAGCAACCCAGAGAGGAGGAGCATGAAGGGTGAGACCCGCAGCGAGCGCGCGACGCTCGAGACCTGCCTGCTGAGCCCCAGCGGCAAGGTGCGCGAGACTTGCCCCGCAGTGAGCTCACCACTCGGCGACCTCGGCGAGACGCTCGACGCCAGGTCGCCCAGCTTCTCGCGCCAGTATGCCAGCAGCCGGTCCTCCTGCGACGCCAGACGCGCCCGGTCCTTTTCCGCCAGACCGAGGTACGTCGCCTGCAAAGGCGGGAGATCCGGCGGCCGCCCGTCCAGGGCGGCGGCATAGAGCTCGGCGAGGTCACGGTGCACGATGGCGATCGAGCGGCCGTCGCAGACGATGTGGTGAGCCGAGACGGCCAGCAGATGCTCGGCAGCCCCGACTCGCACAAGCAGCGCCCGGACCGGAGGCCCGAGCCTCAGGTCGAAGACGGTGCGGTTCTCCGCGTGCAGAAGCTGCTCAGCCGCCTCTGCCCGGACATCCGGCTCGGCCGATCGCAGGTCGTGAAGCGCGAGCCGTGGCGTGACATCGGCCTCGATGCGTTGCACGGGGGTCCCATCCTCCAGCTCGTCGAACCTGGCTCGAAGCTGGTCGTGCCGGGATGCGAGTCCGGACAGCGCTGTCTGGAGCGCCTCAACCGAGAGGGGTCCTCGCACGCGTGTCGTCGAGGTCACGACATGCGTGTGCGCGGCGGGATCGAGCTGGTGCACGAACCACAACCGCTCCTGCGCGAATGACAACGGCGCCTGCGGTGCGGAAGCTGTCATCCGGGAGAATCGTAGGTGACGAGGTGTTGCTTTGCAACTTCGTCGGGCCGTATGCTGTCACTCGAATCCTGCGACGGAGGGGCAGATGATCGATCGGACAAGCTACGCGGCATGGCACGGACTCACCCCGATGCGTGAGTACCTAACGGCGGTGTCGCCGGGCGACTTCCTCGTCGAGGGCGAGGGTGTCCGCGTCCGCGACGCCTCCGGGAGGTGGTACATCGACGCTCGATCGGGTCTCTGGAACGTCAACCTCGGCTACAGCGAGCGTCGCATCATCGAGCGGATGACCCACCAGCTCGAGCGGCTGCCCTTCGCCACGGCTACGCGCTTCCACCATCCTTGCGACATCACGATCGAGTACGCCAACGCCCTGGCCGCGCGACTCCCGGAAGACGTCCGCCGGATCCGCTTCGCCAACACCGGGTCCCAGGCCAACGAGACCGCGGTGCTGCTGTCCCGGTACGCACGCGGTCTGGACGGGAAACCCGAACGCACCGCCGTCATCGCGCTATGGGACGGATACCACGGCACCGGCTCGGGTTCGTCCGCGCTGACAGGCGAGCCGTATCTCCACAGCTCCTGCGGCCCGGTCATGCCCGATGTGCACCACGTCCCCGTCGCCGACGCGATGGGCAGCGCGCCTTCGACCGCCCCGCTGGAGCGGGCGCTGGACCGCCTCGGGCCGGAGCGCGTCACCGCCGTCATCGTCGAGCCGGTCATGGGCACCGGTGTCATCGAGCTGCCGCCGGCGTTCCTCGCCGAGCTGGCTGCCCGGTGCCGGTCCCTGGACGTCCATCTGATCTTCGACGAGGTCACGACGGGCTTCGGCCGTACGGGCGGACTGACCCACGCCGGCCTCGCCGGTGTCACCCCGGACATGATCACCCTCGGCAAGGGCATCACCTCGGGATATGCGCCGGCTGCGGCCGTCGCCGTCTCGGAGGACATCTACGACGAGCTCTTCGACCATCCCGCGACCGCGCCGTTCGCGTCGGCGGGGTCGACCACCGACGGACATCCCGTCGCGATGGCGGCAGCGCTGGCGGTCCTCGAGGTGCTCGACGCAGACGGCCTCCTCGAGACCATCGCTTCGCGCGCCGAGCTGATCGCCGCTCAGTTCGCGGCGCTCCGGGGCCGCCACGACACCGTCTCGCAGGTCCGGGGCGTCGGGATGATGTGGTGCTGCGACCTGGCGGCGCGCGACGGAACGCCTGCCCACCCATCGGTCGGCCGGCGCATCCGCGCGATCTGCGAGAGCCATGGGGTCCTGCTCTCAGACGGCGGGCAAGTGGGCGGCGTCATGCTCATGCCGCCGTTGGTGATGAGCGATGACGAGCTGCTCGAGGTTTTCTCGTCCATCGATGTCGCGCTGACTGAAGTCGACGGCGCCGTCGCCGAGACGCCGCGCGCGATCGCTCGGTGAACCGCCAGCCCGGGCCGGGGGCCCGGCGACCGCTTCCGTGTGGTACCTGGCCCTCTCCGGTCAGCGTCGAGATGGCCGCCACAGCGATCATCCCGGTGACGGAGATCGCAGCCCACGGCGACGACACGCTGTGGCTGGAGCACGGCCCGGAGGGCACGCGCATCACGATGCACTCACCGGGGACGGGGACGTTCCCGGTCACGCCTCCGGAGGTGGACGTCGGCACGCGCGTGTACGAGTACGGCGGCGGCGCGTACGCCGTCGGCGACGCGGCGCTCTTCTATGTCGACGGCGATGACGGGCAGATCCACCGGCGCCCGTGGGACGGCGCGGCGGCCGTCGCGATCACCGGTTTCGGGGAGAAGCCTGGGCGCTGGCGGTACGCCGACCTACAGCTCGTCGCCGGCGAGCGGCACCTCCTCGCGGTCCGCGAGGACCGGCGCACCGAGGAGCCGCGGCACGAGATCGTGGCCGTCGCTTGCGATGGATCGGGCGCGACGGTGCTCGTCTCCGGCGCGGACTTCTACGCCTCACCTCGACCCCGGCCAGACGGGCGCGGGCTGGCATGGATCTCGTGGAACCATCCGGCGATGCCGTGGGATGCCAGTGAGCTCTGGCGGGCGGAGCTGACCGACGACCTGCGGGTCCATACCCCGACCCGGGTCGCAGGCGGCGTCGGCGAGTCGGTGTTCCAACCCGAGTGGGGCGGCCCGTCGTGTGCGCTTCACCTGGTCTCCGACCGCAGCGGCTGGTGGAATCTCTACCGTGAGGAAGACGGCAGGCTAGAACCACTCGCGCCTGCGCCGGCGGAATTCGGGTGGGCGCAATGGCTCTTGGGGCTGCACGCGTACACGGTGTGCGACGACGGCGCCGTCGTCTGCATGTACACCACCGGCGGACGTGAGCGCCTCGGCTACATCCGCCCGGGCTCCGCCGGCGTCGAGGATCTCGGGCTGCCACACACCTCCTACCTCGGTGTTCGCGGCAGTGGGCGCAGCGTCCGATTCGCCGCGTCGAGCCCGTACGCCACCCAGGCCGTCTTCACGATGGATCTCGACACCCGCGCGCTCACGGCGATCCGGCCGCCGCGGACGTCGGTCGAGGCGGCGACCGTCTCGACGGGGCAGCAACTGGAGATCGACGGCGCGGATGGCACGAAGGTGCCGGTCATCCTCTCGATGCCGTTCAACGAGAGCTTCGAGCCGATCGCCGGCGAGCTGCCGCCGTTGCTCGTAGTCGCTCACGGCGGGCCGGTGGGTCAGGTGCTCCCGGAGCTCAGGTCGGACATTCAGTTCTGGACCAGCCGCGGCTTCGCCGTGGCCGAAGTCAACTACGCCGGCAGCACCGGTCACGGTCGCGCCCACCGCGAGCGGCTGAAGGAGCTCTGGGGAGTGGCCGACGTCGACGACTGCGTGGCCGCGGCCCGCGACCTCGCGTCGCGGGGGCTCGTGGACCCGAGCCGGACAGTCATCCGCGGCGCCAGCGCAGGCGGCTTCACGGCGCTGTGTTCGCTCGTCAGGACGAACGTGTTCGCCGGCGGTGCCGCGTACTACGGCATCTCGGACCTGAGGCGACTCGCTGCCACGACTCACAAGTTCGAGTCCTTCTTCTTGACATGGCTGATCGGCCCGCTGCCCGAGGCCGAAGCGGTCTATGACGAGCGGTCCCCCCTTCGGAACGCCGAAGCGATCGAAGTCCCGGTCCTCTTCTTGCACGGGACCGAAGATCACGTGGTCCCGTTGGAGCAGTCCGCCGCCATCGCCGAGGACCTCAGGCGACGTGGCGTCTTCGCCGAGGTCGTCGAGTTCTGCGGCGAAGGCCACGGGTTCGGGCGCGAGTCAGCCCGCCGGCGCGCGCTGGAAGCCGAGCTCGCCCACTACGGCCGTCTGCTCGGCCTCGCGGCGGACGGTCCGGCACCACCCCTCGCCCCTTAGCCCGGCCAGCGGGCGCCCGCCGCGGAGGCCTGCAACACCGCCACCGACAACGCCAGGCCGGCGGGCGTCGGTGCCTCGAACAGCGTCGGAAGCGGCACCTCGACGCCCAACCGCTCCGACACCCGCCCGATCAGCCGAGTCGCCAGAAGCGAGTCGCCGCCCAGCTCGAAGAAGTCGGCATGGGGATCGACGTCCGCGATGTCGAGCACCTCGGCGAACGCCGCCACCACCTCGGGCTCCAACGCCGGCGTCGCCTCGCCCGCCGCTTGCTCGGCCGCGACGACGGGCGCCCCCGAGAGCGCTCGGCGGTCGACCTTGCCGTTCGACGTCATCGGAAGAGCCGCCACGACTTCGAACCGGGAGGGAACGAGGTGCCGCGGCAGGCGAGACGCGACGTGCTCACGGAGCGCGTCGGGAGCGGCCGCTGCGCTGCCGGCGACCACATGGGCGACGAGGCGCCCGTCGAACACCACGACGGCCGCATCCCGGATCGCCGGGTGCGTTCGCAAGCAGTGCTCGATCTCGGACGGTTCGATGCGGAACCCGCGGACCTTCAGCTGGTCGTCCGCTCGGCCAAGGTACTCGAGGCGCCCGTCGTCGAGCTGGCGCGCCAGGTCGCCGGACAGGTACCTGCGCGCACCCGGCGACTCTGGGTCGGGAACGAACCGCGCGGCCGTCAGATCGGAGCGATTGAGATAGCCACGCGAGACGCACGGGCCCCCGACCGCGATCTCCCCGACCTGTCCTGGGGCCACCGGACGCAGCTCGGGATCGAGCACGGCCACGGTCATTCCCGGCAAGGGGCGTCCGATGACGGTACGGCCGTCGGCGGGAGCGAGAGGATCGACGTTCTCGTGCGTCACGAACACCGTGGTCTCCGTGATCCCGTACATGTTCGTCACCCGGGGCGCATCACGCGAACGTGCGCGGCGCCAGCGCCGGACGATCTCCGGGTCGAGCCGGTCACCGCCCAGCACGACGTGACGAAGCGCGCTCGACTCACCGGCGGTCAGCCGGTCGTCGGCTTCTGAGAACTGACGGAAGGCCAGCGGCGTCTGGCTGAGGACCGTGACCCCCGAGTCGAGCACCAGGCGGGCCAGCGCCACTGGGTCGCGCATGGCGCTCGAGGGGGCGACGATCACGCACGCGCCGCTGGTGAGCGCGCCCCAGACCTCCCAGACCATGAAGTCGAAGGCCGCCGAATGCGCCGACAGCCAGACGTCGTCGGGGCCGAGGTCGAACACCTGGCTCGTCCCGGCGAGGAGCTCCGTGACGTTGCGGTGTTCGATCAGCGAGCCCTTCGGGCGCCCGGTCGAGCCGGACGTGTAGATGACGTAGGCGAGATCGGACGCATCAAGCGAGCCTCCCTGCGCCACGGCGGGCGCCGAGTGAGGCGCACGGTCGGTGACATTCAGCCTGCGGTACTCGCCGAGCCACGTCGCACCGTCGGTCGCGCCGTGGGTCAGCACGAGCTCCGCGCCGCTGTCGGCGAGGGTGAAGCGGAGCGTGTCCTCGGGGTAGTGAGGATCCAAGGGGAGGTAGGCGCCTCCGGCCTTCAGCACCCCGAGCATGGCGACGATCAGGTCGACCGATCGTTCGAGCATGAGGGCGACGACGTCCTCGCGTCGCACTCCGCTCGCGAGCAACCGTCCTGCGAGCGCCCCGGCGCGGCGGTCGAGCTCCCCGTAGGTGACCACCTCGTCGCCGAAGCGAACGGCGGGCGCACTGGGTCTCGCCTCGGCGTACCGCTCGAACAGCGCTTCGAGCCGACGGCCCGTGCCGCGGGCATCGGCGACCGGATCCGTCGGCGCGCTGGCCGTCGTGCGCGGAGCACCCGGCTCGTCGCCGGGCAGCGCACCGATGGACCTATGCGGCTCCGAGATGCCGGCCTCGAGGATGCGCTCGAACTCGCCCACCCAGCGCTTCACGTCCTCCGGCGGATGCAGATCGGGCCGGAAGATCACGTCGAGCGAGTGCGCCGGGCCATCCTCGATCATGCTGGCCATCAGCTCGAAGTGCGCGTTCCGCGGCGTTGGCGGGATGGCGGAGGACACCTCGAGCCCGGGGCCGAAGTCGATAGCGGACCGCACACGCTCGACGTCGAACAGCGTGGGGATCGGCGCTGCGTAGCTCGCGTCGCGCTTCTGGCCGAACGCAGAGCGCGACCGGTCGAACGGGTATGCGGCGTACTCCTGGGCGGCGAGAACCTCCTCGCGTACGAGCGCCACGAGGTCGTCGAACGTCCGCGCCCCGTGCAGCTCGAAGCGGAGCGGCAGCAGGTTGGCGCAGTGGATGACCAGCCCCGCGTCCTCGGGGAGCACGCGATTGGCGACTGGGGTGGCGAGGAGGATGTCCTGGCTGCCGGTGAGCCGGCGGCCGAGTTCGACGAAGGCGGCGAGGAAGACGATGAACGGCGTCGCGGACCGTGCGGCCGCGAAGCGCTTCACCTTCGGAGGCAGATCGAGCGAGAGCTCGTGTCGTAGCCGGTCACCGAGATAACCGGCGCGAGACTCCGCGGTCGCGAGCGGGAACGTGAATCGCGGCGCGTCGCGCAGCTTGCCTTCCCAGTAGCGCTGTGCCGCCGAGGTCCGGGGCGAGTGCTCGAGTGCGGCCTGGCGGCGCCGATGGTCCTCCCAGGTGGGTGCGGGCGGAAGCTGCGGCGCAGTGCCGCCGGCCACGATGCTGCGGTACTCCGCGGCGAGCTCGTCGACGAGGACCCGCCCTCCCCAGGCGTCGATCGCGGTGTGATGACAGAGCGCCACCACGCGGTGATGGTCCGGCGCCAGGCGAAGCGCCTGAAAGCGGATGAGCGGCGGTTCGCCGAGATCCATCGCGGTCGACGTGAGCGAGGCGAGCCACCGCGCTGCGGCCGCCTCACGGTCCGAAGCGCCGTAGTGGGTGACGTCCACGACGGGCAGGTCGACAACCGACGAGGCGTGGATGACGAGCCGGTCCGGAGACGGGAATCCAGCGCGCATCGCCTCATGTCGGACGCTCACCGACTCGACCGCCGCCTTGAGGTGTGAGACGTCCAGCTCGCCATGCACCTCCAGGACGATGGTCCAGTTGTAGGCGCGGGAGGCCGCTTCGCTCATCCTCGATGCCAACCAGATCTCTCGCTGCTGCGGGGTTGGCCGGGCGTCTTCGTCGCACGGCGCCCCGGCCACGGCGGCAGTCGAAGGCGCCACGGCCGGCCGGGCGGTCGTCTGCGACACGGTCAGAACCTCCCTGAGATGGTGGTCAGCTGCCGGCCCATCTCGTCGAGTTGAGCGTTGAGCGACTCGAACAGCGACGGCCCGGTCGACTCGCCACGCGCCTCCGGCGGATCACCGAGCCAGTGACGTGTGCGCTCGAACGGGTGCGTCGGGACCGCGACGCGACGGCGCGCCGACTGGCCGCCGAAAGCTGCCCAGTCGAGTCTCGCGCCGCGCACCCACAGGTGAGCGGCCGCTCCGAAGAGCGCCCGCAGGCCCGGAGGGCCATCCGCCGGCGATGGCTTGGCCGAGATGATCGGGCCCCCCGTGACGGACGCGGGACTCATCCTCGCAAGGGTCGCCAGGTCCTGCCCGAAACCGGGCTGCAGCACGATCCGCTCAGCATCCTGGAGCAGGCAGCTCAAGCCGTCCGCGAAGCGCACCGGCTCCCGCATGTGCCGGACCCAGTATTCCGGGTCCGTGACGAGGTCGGCCGTCGCCCAGGTCCCGGTGACGCTGGACACGTACGGCATCCGGGGGCTGGAGAACGCCGCCGTAGCGACCAGCGCCCGAAACTCCGGCAGGACCGGATCGACCGCCGGCGAGTGGTAGGCATGTGGCACATGCACGGGTCGGGCTGGGATCCCCGCCTCGTCCAGCTTCGCGTTGATGTGCTCGATCTCTGACGACGGTCCGGATAGCACGACGGAGGACGGCGCGTTGATGGCGGCCACCACCGTGCTGGACGTCGTCCATGCCGCCGCCTCCGACTGCGACAGTGCAACGGAGAGCATCCCGCCGGGCGGGAGGGCGGTCAGCAGCTCGCCGCGCGCCGCCAGCAGCTCCAGCGCCGTGCTGGGCGTGAGGACGCCGGCGAGGCAGGCGGCGACGTATTCGCCGGTGCTGTAGCCGAGCAGCGCCTCGGGGGCGACTCCCCACGAGGTCCACAGGCTCGCTGTCGCCAACTCGGTGATGAAGGCGGCGGGCACCGCCAGCCGCGGATCGAGGATCGCCGGCCCGGGCTCTGATCCGGTGTCCCGTACGAGGATGTCCCGGAGACCCGCGCCGGTCCGCTCGGAGAGCAGCTCGCAGCACTCGTCCACAACCTCGCGGTATCGCGGCTCCCAGCGATACAGCTCCCGCGAATGACCTTCCCGCTGAACGCCCGCGCCGGCGAGGAGGAAAGCCACCGGGGGTTGAACGTCTGCGGTGGTGCCGCAGATCTCCTCGCGATCACGAGCGCCCCTCAGGGCGGCGCCGCTGCCGCCCGCGCGGGCGAGCAAGACGGCGCGCGAGGCGAACGTCCGGCGGCCGACGCGCAGCGTGTACGACGCGTCGGCAAGGTCGACCCCCGGGCGGTCGAGAAGGGCCCGCAGATCCGTGAGCATGCGCTCACGGGC
Organism: Solirubrobacteraceae bacterium; assembly: GCA_036389195.1. Lineage (GTDB taxonomy): Bacteria > Actinomycetota > Thermoleophilia > Solirubrobacterales > Solirubrobacteraceae > JACCYI01. The sequence goes on along the minus strand of DASVQH010000432.1, from coordinate 8,872 downwards.
GGCCTCCGTGCGAGCCGACACGGGCAGGATCTGCCACTCGGCCGCTTCCGCCGCAGGCGCCGCCTCGGGAGCCTCTTCGAGGATGACATGGGAGTTGGTCCCGCCGATGCCGAAGGAGCTGACGCCGGCGCGGCGCGGCGCGGCGGTCGTGGGCCACTTGCAAGGCTCGGTGTTGACGTAGAACGGACTGCCCTCGAGGTCGATCGCCGGGTTCGGCTCGGTGAAAGTCGGATGGGGCGGTATCACCCCGCGCTCGACGACGAGCACGGCCTTGATCAGCCCGGCGATGCCGGCGGCGCAGTCGGCGTGGCCGATGTTCGCCTTGACCGACCCGAGCGCGCAGAACCTGGTGCGCCGCGTTCGTCTCCCGAAGGCCTGCGTGAGAGCGGCCACCTCGATCGGATCACCAAGCGGCGTCGCCGTCCCGTGACCTTCGACATACGCGATCGACTCCACGTCGACGTCCGCGACGTCGAGCGCCTCGCCGATCACCGTGGTCTGCCCGTCGACGCTCGGGGCCGTGTAGCCGACCCGCCCCGCGCCGCTGTTGTTGATGGCCGTCCCGATGAGGACAGCGCGGACCGGATCCCCGTCAGCCAGAGCGGCGGCAAGCGGACGGAGCACCACCACCCCGACTCCGCCGCTGGGTATCGATCCACCCGCGGCGGCGTCGAACGGCCGGCAGACGCCGTCTGCGGACGTCACGCCGTCCTGAGCCGTGTAGCCGACCTCCTGCGGAACCCGCAGCGAGACGCCGCCGGCGACCGCGAGGTCACACTCACCGAGGATCAGGCTCTGACACGCCATGTGCACGGCCACCAGGGACGTCGAGCACGTCGATTGGACCGTCACCGCAGGGCCGCGCAGATCAAGCCGGTAGGCCACTGAGGTCGTCAGGTGGTCTTTGTCGGTCGCGATCGACACCGCACGCTCCCCGACAGCCGCGACGATGTCGGGACGACCCTCGAGCAGCTTGGCGTAGTCGCTCCTGGCCGCGCCCGCGAAGAGCCCGACCACGTCCCCGGCAGCGGAGGTGTCGCGCCCGCCCGACTCGAGTGCCTCGTGGCAGCACTCCAGGAGCAGGCGCTGCTGGGGGTCCATGACATCGGCCTGCCTCGGCGGTATCCCGAAGAACGCGGAGTCGAACGCGTCGATATCAGCGACGACCCCAGACGCCGGCACGTAGAGCTCGGCGGCCGGCCCCGGCGGCTCGTAGCCGAACCGAGCGATACCCGAGCGCCCGTCACGAATCAGCTCCCAGAACTCATCGACGTCGCGTGCGCCAGGGAAGCGGCACGCCATCCCGATAATCGCAATCCCGTCAGCCGCCGCCGTCACGATCGCCCTTCCGCCATGTGACCGAGAGTGTCATCTGTAGGATCTTACCTCGGAGTCAAGTTGCGCTCCACGCCCACGCCGAGCTACGCTGATGACCGGAGGTGATCGCAGTGACGCGGAACGAGATCCGAGCAGCAGTCGCCGCCTTCGAACGGTGGCACTACGAATTCGACCTCGACGGGGTCGTTACGCCGATCTGGCGGCGCGACCAGGCGAATCGACACGTCCAGCGGCGCGCGTACTGCTTCGACGCCGTCGTCGCATGGCTCGGCGGCGACCTTGCCGGGAAGCGCGTTCTCGACCTGGGTTGCAACGCCGGCTTCTGGGCACTCGCCGCGGTGCAGGCCGGTTGCGAGTACGTGCTGGGGATAGATGGTCGCGAGATGCACGTCGAGCAGGCGAACCTGGTCTTCGACGTCCACGGCGTCGACCGCGCTCGATACTCGTTCGTCACCGAAGACGTCTTCTCGCTCGATCCCGCTGACCTGGGCGGCTTCGACATCGTGCTCTGCCTGGGCCTGCTCTACCACGTCAACCGGCCCGTCGAGCTCTTCGAGCTGATGACGGCCGTCTGCCGGGACGTCCTGATCGTCGACACCGCGCTGTCCGTCGCGCCGGGCGCGTACCTCGAGATCCGCTCCGAGTCGACCTCGGTTGCCCGGAACGCCCTCACAGACCCGCTCGTCACCGTCCCGACTGCGCTCGCTGTGGCCGCGCTCGCGCGCGCGCACGGCCTCGAGACACACATGCTGAGGCCGCGTTTCACGGACACCACCGGGTGCTGGGACTACGTGCACGGCAAGCGGCGCGCCTTCGTCATCACCCGAGACGGCCGCCCGAGGCCCGGGCCGCGGCCCGCCGTCGAGGACGTCGCGACGTACCTCAGCGCGCCCCCGCCGGCCCGCTAGGACTGAGACGGTCCGCCGTCCAGCGCCTCCCGGTACGGCCGCATGTCCATTCTGGGATAGCGTCGTCCCACGCCCTCGACCATCTCCAGCGTCCAGTACGGATCGCCCGGCGCCGGGAACCCCAGCATCTCGCGCTGCCGCGGCGTCGCCGACTCAAGGAACCGATGGAGGTTCGGCGTCTGAGCGAGAGGAGCGGCGGCCGGCCACAGCTGCTTGCGCATCCAGCGGGCGGTGCTGGCCCGGTAAGTGATGAAGTGGACGATCCTGCGGGAGTCCTCGGCGAGGACGGCCGAACCTCGGTGGAAGGTTCGGGTGCTCATGAGGAAGAGCGAGCCGCCTGTCGCCAGGACGGGTTGCTCACGCGCGTATAGGTCCGGCCGTCGCTCGCGCGTATGCGTAACGCGCGGAATGCTCAGTGGATCGGCCGGATCGGCGGCGGAGAGCAGGTCGATGCCGCGGGAATCCTCCTGGGAGACGACATGCGTCGGGCCGTCGTACGCCCCGACGTCGGTGTAGTAGAGGATCATCGGAACCAGTCGGAACTCCCCGTCGTCGCGTGGATAGGCGAGCTGGTTGGGGCCCCACGCGTCGACGTGCATGTTCTCCTCGGTGCCCCCACCGTCGATCGCGGCGAACTTCGCCTGAACGAGCGACTCCGCCAGCTCGATCTCCGACGTGCCGAGCAGACGCTCCACCATCGAGATCAGCTCGGGATGGACGCTCACCTCGTTGAGCGCCGCCCCTCCGAACGGGAACGCGGCGTAGCGCGGTAGGTGGCGGTAGCGCTCAGGCGCCCGGCGAACCGCCTCGGCCGACGGGAAGTGCGCCGCCAGCTCGCGATGGCACGCAGCCAGCTCCTCGGGCGTGAGGAAGTTCTCCACCACGGCCCACCCGTGTCGCCGGAGGCGGTCCAAGTGCTCGTCGGTCACTCGGGGAGAGCCGATCGTCTGCGTGCCGCTGCTCATCCGGCGGCGCTCCGGTCGCCGAAGACGCGAGCGGCCGCCGCCCTGAGCGATGTGCCGGCGCGGTCGAGGTCCGCAGTGGTGTGCGCGGTTGACAGATGCCAGCTGAGGTCTGGGCCGACGACGACGTGGCTCGACCGCAGCGCTGATCGCAGCGCGGCCATGGCCTCTGCTTCCGCCCGCAGCAGGATGAGCGACGCGAACGCGCGAACTTCCAGCGGCAGGTCCTCCGCGTCGGCCCACCCCTTCAGATCCGCTGCTGCGCGATGGGCTCGCTGGGCCAGCGTGGATTGGAGGTCCGGACTGTCCTGGCGCACCCGCGCGAGCACCGCTTCGGCGGCGGCCGACGAGAGGCCGTGCGGCGGCTCCGGCGTCGCCCTCTGCGCCAGGGCCACCAAGTCGTCCGACCCGGCCAGGCCTCCAAGCGGCAGCCCACCGGCGATGGAGGCCCCGAGAAGCGCCATGTCCGGCGTGAGGCCCAGCAGCTTCGCCGCTCCGCCTGGATGCGCGCGGAGCGCCGTCCGCCGTTCGTCGAGGATGACGATCCCGCCGCCGCGCCGCACGCTCTCCTGGACCCGCTGCGGCGAGTCGCCCGCCGAAGTGCTGCCGTCATGGAAGAGAACGGGATCGACGACAACGGCCGCGATGTCCGCCCAGTCGTCGTCGGGCAGCTTGAGCGCGGCCTCGACCGGCCAGATCTCGAGCTCGGTCGACGGGCCGACCGCCGTGATCCGCTCAGCGTCCGAGCCGCTCGGGCCGAGGACCACCGTGCGACTTCGTCCGGTCGCCGAGCGGGCGACCGACAGCGACAGCTCGAGTGCCGTTGCGAACGATCCGACCAGCAACACGCGCTCCACCCCGAGCACCTCCTGGGCCAGCACGGCGGCGCGTGGCTGCGAGCCGTCCGCCGTCTGGAGAGGAGCGCCGTGCGCAACCTCGGCGGCCAGCGCCTCCATGACGAAATCCGGCCCGTGCCCGTAGAGGCACGCGCCCGATCCCATGTCCAGATCCAGGTGCTCCGTGCCATCCGGCGCGATCAGCGTGGCGCCGCGCCCGCCCCAGCGGAGGACCGCACGGCCGTTGGTCGCGGGCGGCGACGGGTCGCGAGGCACGCTTGCGTTCGAGGGGAGCGGCACTCGGCGCAGCACCGAGAGCTGCTGCTGCATCAGCTCGATCTGACGGCCGACGAGCGAGGCGATCAGGCCGTCGCCCGGCACGTCCTCAGCCGGCCCGGACGTCGCCTTCGGCGGATCCTGCGGTGCGACCGGGCGGTCTTCGGCGACGACGCTCGACGCCACGGCAGCCGGCGGCGGAGGAGCGGGGGGCGTCGGGCGTGGGAGCTCGCTCGGCACCTCGCGCACCGGCGCGGGACGGTCCGCCGGCGCGGCCCCGATCCGCCCGCTGAGCGCGCGGATCGTGTTGAGCGGGCCCAGCAGCTCCCGGAACGGCACGCTGACGCCGAGTCGCTCGGTGATCAGCTGACTCGCACGCATCAGGGCAAGCGACTCAGCCCCCAGCTCAACGAACGGCGTGTCCGGATCAAGCCGGTCGCCAGACAGCCCGAGGATGTCCTCGAAGATCCGGCGCAGCTGGGTCTCCGCTTCGGCGCCGTCGGAACTCGGCTCGGTCACGCGAACGTCACCGGCGCTCGGCATCGTGTCGGTCATCTTCACTTCCCTTCGCTGATCTGCATGGCCGTGACTGCTGTGAGCCGCTGGGACGATGTGGCCGTCCCTGAGACTGCGGCGATCGCCTCGCCCAGCCGACGTCCGGCCTCGGGCATGCGCTCAGCTGCCACAGCGCTGAACGCGAGACGCAGGCCGCCCGCCGTGCCGAGCAGCTCGCCGGGAATGCACGCGACCCCGCGATCGAGCGCGACGGTCGCGACGGCAGCCGACGGCACGCCCGCCGGAAGCGACAGCCACACGAAGAACCCGCCGCAAGGCCGGCTCCAGGTCACTCCCGCCGGCATGGTCTCGGCGAGCGCCGCGAGCATGGCTTCGCAGCGCCGGCGATAGATGACGCGGGCCTCGGCGATCTGCGCGTCGAATCCGCCTCGGCGGACGAACGACTCCAGCAGCCGCTGTCCGAACGGGCTGGCGCACTGGTCGGTACGACGTTTCACCTCGACGAGCCGCTCGAGCAGGCTGCGAGGACCCGCCGCCCATCCGAGGCGGATGCCCGGCATGAACGTCTTGGAGAAGGTGCCGAGCTGAACGACATGGCCCGGAGCGAGCGAAGCGAGGCTGGGCAGGCGCGGGCCCTTGAAATCGAGCTCCCGGTAGGCCACGTCCTCGATGATCAACAAGTCGTGGCGCCTGGCCAGCCCGGCCAGGGACCGGCGGCGCTCCAACGAGAGCGTCGCGCCGGTGGGGTTCTGATGATCGGGGACCACGTAGCACAGGCTCGAAGCGTCTCCTGAGTCCAGCCGCGCTCCGATTCGATCGACTCGAACCCCGTCTTCGTCGACTTCGATCGCGCCGAGCCGTGCGCCCGCCGCCTCGAACGCCGCCGCCGCGCCGGGAAACGTGGGCGATTCGATCAGCACCTGGTCGGCCGAGGTCAACAGCGCCGTCGCCGCCAGATGCAGACCCTCGGTGGCGCCGCTCGTCACCATGAGCTCGCCGGGACCGTGCACCTGACCGTCGCGAACGCGGAGGCGCTCGCGAAGGACCTTGAGGAAGCCGGGCACGCCCCACGCGCCGGCGTAGCCGGTGGCGTCGGCGTCGCGCCCCCGGAAGAGCTGCCCGGCCAGATGGGCCAGGTCAGGGCCACGCAGCGCCGCCAGGTCGGGGAAGCCTCCGCTCAGCGCGATCACATCCGCGCCGGCAACAGCGACGAAGTCAGCGAAGCTCATCTTCTCAGTGACCGCGCTTCGCTGGTCGGCGTCAGTCCGCAGCCGCGCGTCAATCACGTCATCACCAGTCGAGTTACTGTCATGTGCCAGCCAACGTGACGGGACGTTAGCGCGACTTCGCCCGACTGACAATCCTCGGTCTTGACATCTGTCGAGCACTGGGTGAAGGTTCCCGAATGCTGAAGAGCCGCCCTGTCGCCGGCCTGCTCGCGGCCGAGCTGGTCTCGGTCTCCGGGTCCGCGATAAGCATGTTGGCCATCCCGTGGTTCGTGCTGGTGACGACCGGCTCTCCGGCCAAGACGAGCCTGGTGCTTGCGGCCGAGCTCCTCGGGATCCTCGTCCTCGGCTTCCCAGGTGGCGTCATGGCCGGGAAGCTGGGACCCCGCAAGACGATGATGGTGTCCGACGGGGCGCGATGCCTGCTGGTCGGCGCCGTTCCGGCGCTCCACGCGGCCGGTGCGCTCTCGCTGCTCCTGCTCACCGTGATCGTCTTTGCCATCGGCGCGTTCTTCGCCCCGCATCAGGCGGCGCGGATGGCCGTGCTGCCGGAGATCCTCGGTGAAGACGAATCGACGCTGGCGCGGGCCAACTCGGTGCTGAGTGGCACCAACCGGCTGACGACGCTGATCGGCCCTCCGGTCGCCGGGGCGCTGATCGCCGCCATCGGACCGGAGAACGCACTCTGGGTCGACGCGGCGACGTTCCTGTGCTCGGTGCTGCTGATCTTCGTCTGCATCCCGCGACTGGCGGGCGGTGAGCCGGCACCGACCCCGAAGATGTTCTCCGGCGTCGCGACGCTCATGCGCGACCGTCTCCTCCGGCCGTGGACCTTCGCGCTCTCGGTGTTCGAGCTGACGTGGCAGGGGATCTTCGCGGCGCTTCCGATCCTGGCGTTCATCTCGTTCGACCGCCGTCCGGAGATCGCCGGCGTACTGCTGACGGCGTTCGGCGCGGGAGCGCTGGCCGGCAACATCGTCGCGGTGCGCGCATCGGGCAGCCTTGCCGCACGCTCGCAGATCACCCGGGCCAAGGCGGTGCAGGTAGTCGTTTTCTGGGTGCTCGTCGCCGACCAGCGACCCGTGACGATCGGTGTCGCGCTGGCGACCGCGGGCTTCTGTGCCGGCGTGATGGCCGGACCGGTCGCTGCGATCCAGACCAGCAGGATCGCCGCTGAAGCCCGCGGGCCGGCCTTGACGGCCTTCGGCACCATCTCGCTTGGAGCCGGGGTCATCGGCCTCGCCGGAGCTGGACCGCTGCTCCAGGCGTCTGGGCCGCGCACGCTGTTTCTGATCGTCGCGGCGCTTCAGACGGCGGCCTCGGTGCCGTTCATCCTCTCGACCAGAAGGTTCCTTCCGCCCTCCGGCGACCGGTCCGGCCGAGCCGGGAGCCGGGGGGACTTCGGCGGGGCGGCGCCAGTTGCCGGCAAGTAACAGCGCGAACGCCGGCGTCGTCCGGGACTTCGCGACGCGGGCGGTCCACATGACGTCCCGCGCCCCGTCCGTCCGTGAGGCTCCTGCTTCTCCGCCCCTCTGGCTCTCGTCAGACTACCTCTTCGAGAGCGTCGATCACTACGCCGACGTCCTCGAAGGCCGCCGTGCGGGTTACGCGTACGCGAGATTTGAGTCACCGACAGCTGACGCCCTCGACCAGGCGATCGCCGAGCTCGAAGGCGCAGAGATGGCCTTCTCGATGAGCAGCGGGATGTCGGCGATGGCGACGGTGCTCTTGTCGTTCGTGAGGCCGCGCACACACTTCGTCGTCCATCGGCGCATCTACAACACGACGCTGACCTTCGCGCAGACGGTGCTTCCGTGCCTCGGCGCCGACGTGACGTTCGTCGAGGCGGAGAGCGAGGCGGTCGCGGAGGCGATCCGGCCCGACACGGCCGCGGTCGTCATCGATGTCATGGCGACGCCGACCACTCGCATCTCGGACCTCGACGGAGTCGCCGACGTCTGTCGCGCGCGTGGGGTTGCCTTGGTCGTCGACAGCACGCTCGCCACACCGTTCCTCGTCCGGCCGCTCGCGGTCGACGGCGTCACGCTGACGGTGCACTCGACCTCCAAGTACCTCAGCGGCCACGCCGACGTGATCGGCGGCTGCGTCGCGGGCTCGGAGGCGGCGATACGGTCGATTAAGGCACTGGCTCGTCAGATCGGCACGGTCCAGAGCCCCTTCGACGCGTGGCTGACGCTTCGCGGACTGCCGACCCTTCCACTACGGCTCGCGCGCCAATGCACGACGGCCGCTCGGCTCGCTCGTGAGCTGGAAGCCGACGCCCGGGTGCTGGCGGTCGGATTCCCAGGGCTCGCCGGCCATCCGCAGCACGAGCGCGCACGACGCCTGTTCGGAGGAGAGCACTTCGGTGCCATCATCGCGCTCGAGCTTCCAGGCGGCCGGGCCGCCGCCGCGCGCTTCTGCGACGCCCTGAGGCTCGTGCCGGTCGGCTCGGGCTTCGGCAGCCTGCTCTCGGAGATCCGACATCCGGCGTCGACCAGCCACCGGTTCATGAGCGAGCCGGAGCGTCTGGATCTCGGCATCGGACAGGGCCTTCTACGACTCTCCGTCGGAGGCGAGGCGTTCGACGACCTCGCCGGCGACCTTGCGGGCGCCCTGGACGCGCTTTGACGCACGCGCCGGTCTCGAGATCGTCGGCGCTCGCAGAGGGTGAGCGGCGGGCGGTGCCCGACGAACGGTTGCACGAGGTCGTCGAGGCGTGGGCGCAGCGCGAACCCACCGCGCCGGCGGTGATCGCCGGTGACCGCGTGATCGCTTACGCCGAGCTCAACCGACGCGCCAACGCGCTC
>DASVQH010000431.1:0-3168 GCA_036389195.1 Solirubrobacteraceae bacterium | reverse complement strand
ACGCGGTCGTCCTCTGGCTCGCGGCGGTGTTCGTCCTGGTGATCGCCGCGGGCGCGCACGCCCGCCTCGCCCGCGCCGCCCCGCGGGCGGCGGTCGCCCTCTCGCTCGCCGGCGCGCTGGCGTTCTGCCTCTCCAACCCGGACGGCCGCGTCGCCGCCTGGGCGGCCGACCGCGCCGCGCGCGGCGGCGAGGTCGACGAATGGTATCTCGGCGGCCTGAGCGCCGACGCCCTGCCGGCGCTCGAGCGCCTGCCCGCGGCGGCGCGGGCGGAGGTGGTGCCGGAGATCCGCGCCGATCTCCGCCGCCCCGACGGCGCGGCAGGATGGAACGTCGCACGAGCGCGCGCCCGATGAGGGCCGCAGTCGCTGTCGCGGCGGGCGCGCTGCTCGGCGTCCTCAGCCGCGTCGAGGAGACGACCGCCGGGTTCTCTACCGGCATCAGCAGCGACAGCGCCTGGGTCGCCGTCGCCTTCGCGGCCGGCGTCGCGACGCGTCGGGCGCTCCCCGCCGTCGCGGCGCTGACGGCCGCCAACGCCGCCTACTACGGCTGGTTGGCGGCGACCGAGCCGGCGACGCCGCTCGCGAGCGTCGCAGGCAGCCCGGTCGCGTGGGTGGCGCTGGGCCTGCTCGCGGGCGCGGTGTTCGGGACGGCCGGGGCGGTGTGGGCGGCCGCTCGCGAGCCTCGTCGTCTCCTCGCCGTCCTCCCGCTCGCGGCGGTCCTGGTCGTCGAGGGCGCCGCCGCCGTGCGCGCCGGCCACGGCCCGGGCGGCATCGGCCTGCTCGCCGGCCTCGCGCTGCCGCTGCTCTCCGCGCCCGCCCTCCCGGTCCGCGCGCTCGCCGCGACGACCGCCCTCGCGGCCGCGGCGGCCACCGGCGCGGCCGCCCAGTTCGTCCCCTGAGGCCGCCTACGCGCCACCTCGTCGCCTGCGCCCCCGGCGTTGGTGCGTCGCGAGCGTTGCAGGCCGAAGTCGGACGGCCGGGGAGGTGACCCGGACGTTCTCGGGCGGAGGAGGCGAAGATCGGGACCGAGAGACGTACAACCGGACGTCCGCGGTCGCAGAACGAGCGGATGCGCAGTTGTACGTCCAAGCGACGTACAACCGGACCTTCGCGGTCGGAGACGCCGCGAGTGCGCGGTTGTCCGCCCAAGAACGTCACAACGGCGAGCGGAGATCGCGCCGATGTGACGTTCGACGTCCATGGCGCGCACAACGTCACAGCAGCGCAGCCCGCGATCTGCTCGCGCTCCGCGCGGGTGAGCGGCCGGCGGCGCGCGGCGCCGTGCTCGTCGACGAACGCGGGCCTCGTCGGGCGACGGGGCGGGCGCCGCGCCGGCGAGGTCGAAGTCGGCCGTGAACGTCATCGCGGCGTTGCCGACGATGACCGCCTCAGGTCAGTTGCAGGCTGCCCCAGTCGTGGCCCGCGGGCACCCGGTCGCCCGCGGGTGAGCGGCCGGCGGCGCGCGGTCGCGCGTCGATGACCCGCGGCGTCGGTCGTGCCGGACACGAGCCGCTCGACGACCGCGGACACGCTCGAAGCGTCGTTCGGACGGCCGGCGTGTTTGGCAAACAGATAACCGGGTTATGATTTGGACCCGTGGCCGCCGACCGCCTGTCTCAGCTCCTCGGCGTCGTCGCCCTCGCGGCGATGGATCGCGTCCGCGGCGCCGTCGAGGGCTCGCTCGGCCGTGGCGGCGGGCATGCGGCCGCGCTGGTGCATCTCGACGCGCATCCCGGTGAGCCGGTCGGCAGGCTCGCCAGGGTCCTCGGGGTCTCGCAGCCCGCGGCGGTCAAGATCGCCGACGCCCTCGCCGCCGACGGGCTGCTGCTGCGGCGGCCCGGCCCGGACCGTCGCACGACCTCGCTTCAGCTCACGTCGGCCGGCACCAGGGCGGCGCGCCGGGTGCTGCTCGAGCGCGCGGCGGCGCTGGACGAGCTCTCGACGGCGCTCGACGACGCGGAGCGCCGGGACCTCGAGCGGCTGCTCGACCGTCTGGTCTCCACGCTCGCCGACGACCGGCCCACGGCGCTGCGGTGCTGCCGGCTGTGCGACCGCGATGCGTGTTACCGCGCCGGAAGCGCGTGCCCGCTCGACCACACGGTCGCGTGACGGCCGCCGGCGGCTGGAAGGAGCGGCCGCTCACCGTGGCGTCGGCCGGGATCGGGATGGTCGGGGTGAGCTTCGGCATGGCCCGCTACGGCTTCGGGCTGCTGGCCCCCGACATCCGCGCGGCGTTCCGCTTGTCCTCGGGATCGCTGGGCGTGCTCTCGGCCGCGTCGTACGTCGCCTACATCGCCGCGTCGCTCATCGCCGCCGCCCTCGTCGGGCGCCTGGGGGCGCGAGCCGCCGTCGTCGCCGGTGGCGTGCTCGCCTGCGTCGGGATGCTCATCGCCGCCGGGGCGCAGACCGCCGCGGTCCTGTTCGCCGGGCTGCTGATCGCCGGGGCCAGCGCCGGCCTGGCGTTCCCGCCGTTCTCCGACGTCGCCGCCCGCCTCGCGGCGTCGTCGCGCAGCCGGGTGCTCGCCGCCGTCAGCTCGGGCACCGGCTGGGGCGTCGCGCTGGCCGTGCCGATCGCGCTGCTGGCCGGGCAGCAGTGGCGGGTCGCGTGGGTCGGCTTCGCGGTCCTCGCGGCGCTCGCCACGGTGTGGGCGGCGACGGTGCTCCCGCGGCGGGCCGGTGCTGCCGTGACCACGCACGCGGGGCCGGCCGCCGAGCGCCCGCACGCCCTGCTGACCGCCTCCCTGCTCTTCGGGCTGGCGAGCTCGGTCTACTGGACCTTCGCCGTCGACCACGTCCAGAGCGCCGGAGCGCTCACGAGCACCCAGAGCCGGCTCTTCCTGGCGATCGTGGGCGTGGCCAGCGTCGCGGGCACCCTCAGCGCCCAGCTCGTCGACCGGCTGGGCGCCCGCCCGCTCTTCCTCGTCGCGACGGTCGCCGAGGCGGTCGCCCTGCTCGTGGTCGGCCTCGTGCCCGGGCGCCTCGCCGCCGTCTCGGCGTCGGCGGTCCTGTTCGGGGCCGCCTACAACACCGTCGCCGCCGTGATGGCCATGTGGAGCGTGCGGGTCTACGCGCACCAGCCGTCGCGCGGCATCGCCGCCCTCATGGCCGCGCAGGCCACCGGCCTGCTCGTCGGCCCGCCGGTGCTGGGCGCCGTCGCCGACCGGACGGG
>DASVQH010000430.1:0-27104 GCA_036389195.1 Solirubrobacteraceae bacterium | reverse complement strand
TCTACCGGATAAACGGTCGGTTTCGCGCGAAACCGTCAGACCGGGCGCAAGAGGTTTGCGCGCTGACAGATCGTCGTTCTCGCAGCGGGGGCTTGGGCGGCGCACCGCTCGCGCGCGCCGCCGTGTCAGTTGATCGGCGGCGTGACCGTCTCGCAGTCGGCGGCCGCCGTGTCGGTGTCGTCGCCCTCGGTCGCGCCGTCGCCGGCGCCGGCGCCGCAGAAGCTGCTGTCGGCCTCGCCGTCGAGCCTCATGGTCAGGGTGTCGTTGCCGTCGCCGCCGAAGAGCTGATCGGGGCCGAAGCCGTCGAGAAGCGTGTCGTTGCCGCCGTTGCCGTAGAGCGTGTCGGCGCCGTTGCCGCCATCGAGGGTGTCGTTGCCGCCGTTGCCGTAGACGACGTTGCCCGTGTAGTCGCCGCCGCCGAGGTTGTCGTCGCCTGAGCCGCCGCCGAGGTTCTCGACGTCGAGCGAGATGCTGTCGCCCTCGGGCGGCGTCTCGCTCCCGCTGAACCCGTTGTACCCGATGATCGCGTTCAGGTGCTCGGTGCGGAAGCGGTAGGAGACGACGTCGATGCCGTCATCGCCGTTCAGCCTGTCGCTGCCGCCTCCGGAGTAGAGCGTGTCGTTGCCCGGGCCCGCGTTGACCGTGTCGTTGTCCGGCCCGTCGAGCAGGGTGTCGGCGCCATCCCCGCCGCCGATGACGTCGAAGCCTGCCTCGCCGTGGATCGTGTCGGCGGACGGCGAGCCCGTGAGGGTGTCGCTGCCCTGGCTGCCGGTGAGCTCCTCGACGTCGGTGCCGATCGTGTCCTCCGGGGAGCTCGCGTTGTCCTGCCCGATCGTCGCACGGACCCCCTCGGCGCGCCGGTCGTACGTCACGAGGTCGCGTCCGTCGCCGCCGCTCAAGATGTCCGAGCCGATGCCGGCGATCAGCGTGTCGTTGTCGGGGCCGCCGTATACGCCGCCCGTGCCCGAGTCATCGCCCGGGCCGTCGTACAGCGTGTCGTTGCCCGCGCCGCCGCTGATGGCGTCCACGCCGCTGCCGCCGATGATCGTGTTGGCACCGCCGTTGCCGACCAGGGTGTCATCCGCCGGCCCGCCGGTCAGATCCTCGATGTCCCCGAAGATCCGATCGCTCTCGCCCGGCGCTCCGTTGCCGCTGTCGGCGCCCAGGGTCGCCAGGACGCCGCTCGTGCGAAGCCGGAAGGACACCACGTCGGTGCCGGTGCCGCCGAACAGCGCGTCGTTGCCGTGCCCGTCGTAGAGGGTGTCCTTGCCGCCCTCGCCGAACACCCGGTCGTCGCCGTCGTTGTCGTAGATCGTGTCGTTGCCTTCGCCGCCGCAGATCGTGTCGTTCCCGCCGCCGCCACGCAGCGTGTCCTTGCTGCTGTCACCGACGATCACGTCGTCGTTTCGCGTTGCCGTCACGGTCATCGACGTCCCGTCGGGGCCGGTCGTGCCGGCGTAGCCCGAGCCGCGGTAGATCGTCGCGTCCTTTCCGTCGCACTGCGGCACGGCGGCGGAGGCGACTCCCGCCGGCACGAGCAGCGCGAGCGCCGTCAACAGCGCCAAGGCGCCCTTCGACGCTCCGTCGCGACCCTTCAGCATCTGGGACCTCTTCTGTCGAACATCGATTGGCTTCTCATGTCGGTGCTAGGCCGCGGCGACGTTCTTGCTGTAGAGCGACGTCGACGACTGGCTGTCTCCGGCGTCGTTGTGGGCTTTGACGCGGGAGCGGATGCGGTGGCCGATGTCTTCGGTGGTGGGGGTGTAGGTGGTGTCGTCGTCGGTGGCGTCGGGGGTGGTGATCCTGGTGCAGCTGTTGAGGTAGAGGGTGGTGCAGCGCAGCCACTCGTAGCTGTAGGTGGTCGGGTCGCCGGTCCAGTCGCCGTGATCGGTGGTCAGGGGCGTGCCGGCGAAGGCGGCCCGTTCGCTCAACGCGGGGCGCTCGATGAGCGTCGGCTTGTCGATCCGCACCGTCGGCTTCGTCGTCCTCGGGATGCCCGAGCCGGCGGTGTTCCTGGCGGTGACGCGGGCGCGGATGCGCTGGGCGTCGTCCGCGTCGACCAGCGTGTACGTGAGGTCGCCGTCGGTGGCGTCGCCGGCCGAAGCGATCCTGGTGCAGCTGCCGAGGTTGAGTGCGCTGCAGCGCAGCCATTCGACGGTGTAGCCCTCGGTGGCGACGGGCGACCAGCCGCCGGGATCGACCGTCAACGTGTCGTCCGTCCGCGTGGTCCCGGAGATCGACGGCACCGGGGACGTGGCGACGGGGACCCCGACCCGCGGGCTGCTCGCCGTCAGCGCCGTGGCCGTTCCGGCCCAGTTCTTCGCGGTCACCCGCACGCGGATCAGCTTCCCGTCGTCGTTCGAGGTCAGCGTGTAGGTGGAGCTCTCGGCGTCGGAGATGGTCTGGCAGCTGTAGCTCGCGGTCGTGTTGCACCGCAGCCATTCGTAGGCGTAGCCGTCCGGGGTGTTGCTCCATTCGCCGTGGTCGGCGGTCACGGTTTCGCCGGCCATCCACGCCGGCGCGCTGGTCGACGGGCGCTCCGTCATCGCCGGCTTGGGCAGCGTGCCCTCGCCGTTGAGATCGGAGCCCCAGCACACCGGGGTGCCGTCCGTCTTGATGGCGCACACCTGGCCGGCGCCGACGGAGACCGACGTGACGGTGATCCCCGGCGGGATCCCCGACACCTGCTTGTTGAAGTCGGCGCCCCAGCAGACCGGGGCGCCGTCCGTCTTGATCGCGCAGCCGGCGAAGTCGCCGACCGAGACCGCGGTGACGGTGATCCCCGCGGGGAACGCGGAGACCCGGTTGAAGTCGTTGTTGCCCCAGCAGACCGGCGTGCCGTCCGTCTTGACCGCACAGGCGAAGCCGGTGCCAGTCGAGATGGAGCGGACGGTGATCCCGTCCGGGGGCGACCCGGGCCGGTACCGGCCCCAGCACACGGGCGTACCGTCCGTCCTGACCGCGCACGGGTTGCCGTGGCTGGCCGAGACCGAGGTCACCGTGATCCCCGACGGCACGCGGGACGCCGCGTCGGCCGTCTCACCGTCATCGCCCCAGCACACCGGCACAGCGTCGGTCCGGACCGCGCACGCGAAGTACGCGCCGACGGAGATCGACGTCGCCGTGATACCGGGTGGGATCCCCGCGACCTGTCCCGGGTTGTTCGTGCCCCAGCAGACCGGGGCGCCGTCCGTCGTGACCGCGCACGAGTCGTTCGCCCCCGCGGAGACCGAGGTGACCGTGGTCGCCGACGGCACGCCCGTCACCTTCTGGGTCCCGGGATGCCCCCAGCACGCCGGCCCGCCGTCCGGCTTGACCGCGCACGCGTGGTAGCTCCCGGCGTCTAGGGTCGGCCGGGAGGCCGTCCCGAAGTCGGTCGGGATGCCCGACGCCTGGTGGTGGAGGTCGTAACCCCAGCAGACCGGGGTGCCGTCCGTCTTGACCGCGCAGGTGTGGAAGACGCCGGCGGAGATGGAGCTGACGGTGACCTGAGCCGGCACCCCCGACGCCGCCTGGTGGTCGGTGTCGAAGCCCCAGCAGACCGGGGTGCCGTCCGTCTTGACCGCACACGTCTGGTAGCCGCCGGCGGAGATGGAGCTGACGGTGATCCCGTCCGGCGCACCCGAAGCCTGCTGGTGGGTGTCGTCGCCCCAGCAGACCGGGGCGCCGTCCGTCTTGACCGCACACGTGTGATAGACGCCGGCGGAGATCGAGCTGACGGTGATGCCGGGCGGCACGCCCGACGTCGCCTGATGGAAGTCGTCGTTGCCCCAGCAGACCGGGGTGCCGTCCGTCTCGACCGCGCACGTGTGATCCCGGCCGGCGGAGATGGAGCGGACGGCGAGCTGCGGCGGCACGCCCGACGCCGCCTGCTGGTAGGTGTCGCTGCCCCAGCAGACCGGGGTGCCGTCCGTCTCGACGGCGCACGAGTGGTCTTCGCCGGCGGAGATCGAGCTGACGGTGATCCCGTCCGGCACACCCGACGCCGCCTCGTGGTTGTAGTCGTAGCCCCAGCAGACCGGGGTGCCGTCCGTCTTGACCGCGCACGTGTGGTAGAGGCCGGCGTCGATGAGCCCCTCCGTCGCGAGCGCCTGCGGCGCGAACACCAAGCCGGCGAGCACCACAGCCGCCACCGTGAGCCACGAACCGCGCGTGCCGCGTCGCACCATCAGAAGCCTTCCTACGAAGAGGGGCCCCGATGCGCCGTGCTGGGTGCACGCCCGGGAGGCCGAGTCGGCCTGCTGCACGGACGGCGTCTACGCCGCCCGTTACAGAGCTAACGCGCCGGACGCCAGGAAACCGTCACGGCCGGCGCAAGAACTTGCGGGTCGGCCGCGCCGCCCGAGCGCCGCCTACGGTGTGACCGTCTCGCAGTCGGCGTCCGCGGTGTCGGTGGGCTCGCCCTTGACGACGCTGTCGGCCGCGCCGTCGCCGCAGCTGGCGGTGTCGAGCTCCCCATCGGGGCTCGTCGTGAAGCCGTCGTCACCGGCGCCGCCGCGCATGGTGTCGGCACCGGTCCCGTCCTGCAGGCTGTCGTTGCCGTCGTTGCCGAGGAGGCGGTCGTTGCCCGAGTTGCCGTTGAGCAGGTCGTTGCCGGCGTTGCCGAACAGGACGTTGTAGGCGGGATCGCCGGTGAGGGTGTCGTTGCCCGAGCCGCCGCCGAGGTTCTCGACGCTTGACCCGATCGTGTCGCCCTCGGCGGGCGTCTGCGTTCCGCTCGCCGGGGCGTTGTTGATCGCCGCGAAGACGGCCGCGCTGCGGAAGCGGTAGGACACGAGGTCGGCGTCGCCGCCGTTGCCGTTGAACGTGTCGGGCCCCGCACCTGAGTAGAACGTGTCGTTGTCCTCGTTGCCGTTGACGTGGTCGGTGCCCGGGCCGTCGAACACCGTGTCGTTGCCGGCGTAGGCGTAGACGTTGTCGTTGCCCGCCTCGCCGTAGATCGTGTCGGCGTTGGCGGAGCCCTCGAGCACGTCGTCGCCCTGGGTGCCGGAGAGCTTCTCGACGTCCGCGGCGATGGCATCCTCGTGCGGCGCGACACCGGCCGGGCCGATCCCGGCCGAGACGCCGTCCGAGCGCGCGGCGTAGGTCGCGTGGTCGCGCCCAGCGCCGCCGGCCAGCGTGTCGCCACCGGTTCCGGCGACCAGCGTGTCGTTGTCGCTGCCGCCGTCGACGGTGTCGTTGTCGCCGGGGCCGTCGGAGAGCGTGTCGTTGCCGGCCGCGCCGCCGATGATGTCGGTGCCCGATCGGCCGCTGATGACGTTCGCGCCGCTGTCGCCGGTCAAGTCGTCGCTGCCGCTGCCGCCGGTCAGGTTCTCGAGGTCGCCGGCGAACGTGTCGCTCTCGCCCGCCGCGCCGTTGCCGGTGGTCGCGCCCAGCGTCGCGCCGACGGCGTTGTTGCGGAAGTAGTAGGAGACCGCGTCGAGTCCCGTGCCGCCCGACAGCGAGTCGTTGCCCGCCCCGGCGTAGAGGACGTCTTTGCCGTCCTCGCCGAACACCGTGTCGGTCCCGTTGTTGTCATAGATCGTGTCGTTGCCCGGGCCGCCGCAGATGGTGTCGTTCCCGCCGCCGCCCTTCAGCGTGTCCTTGTCGCTGTCGCCGACGATCACGTCCGCCCCCGACGTCCCGGTCACGTCCATCGGCGTGCCGTCGAGGCCTGTCGTGCCGGCGTAGCCCGAGCCTCGGTAGATCGTCGCGTCCTTGCCGTCGCACTGCGGCACGGCTGCCGCGGCGGTTCCCGCCGGCACGAGCACGGCCAGCGCCGTCATGAGCCCTAGGACGACCTGCGAGACGCCACGACGCTTCGCCATCTGGACCTCTTTCCCGTCGACCGTCGGTTCGCTTGCTTACACAGAACCGATCGAGGGATCAAAAACTGTCACGGCGCGGGGGCGGCGCGGCGATCGGCCGCGCCGCCCGAGCGCCGGCTAGCCCATCACGTTCTCGCAGTCGCCGGCGGCGGTGTCGTCGGCCTCGCCCTTGGAGACGTTGTCGTTGCCGTCGCCGCAGAAGGCGTCGTCCACTTCTGAGTCGAGGGTCGTCGTGAAGCCGTCGTCGCCGGGGCCGCCGAACAGGTCGTCGGCGCCGAAGCCGTCGAGCAGCGTGTCGTTGCCGCCGTTGCCATAGACGCGGTCGTTGCCGAGGAAGCCGTTGACGGTGTCGTCGCCGCCGTTGCCGTAGATCACGTCGGGACCGGTGCTGCCGGTGAGGTTGTCGTTGCCCGATCCGCCGCCGAGTTGCTCGACGGTGGATCCGATGGAGTCGCCTTCGGCCGGGAGCGTCGTGCCGCTCGCGTCGTCCACGCCGAGGTACGCCGTCACGGGGCCGGTGCGGAAGCGGTAGGACACGAGGTCGGCGGTGCCTGCGTCGCCGTTGAACGTGTCGGCGCCGGCCCCGGGGTAGAACGTGTCGTTGTCGTCGCCGCCGGATACCGTGTCGTCGCCGGGGCCGTCGAGCAGCGTGTCGTTGCCCGCGCCGCCGAAGATCTCGTCGTTGCCTGCTTCGCCGTAGATCGTGTCGGCGGTTTCAGAGCCCTCGAGGAAGTCGCTGCCCTGGCTGCCGGAGAGCTTCTCGACGTCGCCGCCGATGATGTCCTCGTAGGTCGGGCCGGGGTACGTGCCGGTCGTCGCGTTGATGCCGTCCGAGCGCGCGGCGTAGGTCACATGGTCGCGGCCGTTGCCGCCGATCAGGTAGTCGTGGCCGGTCCCGGCGATCAGCGTGTCGTTGTCGTCGCCGCCCTCGACATCGTCGCTGCCAGGGCCGTCGGAGAGCGTGTCGTTGCCCTGCACGCCGGAGATGTCGTCGGTGCCGGCGCCGCCGCTGATCACGTTCGAACCGGCGTCGCCGGTCAGGGTGTCGTCGCCGGTGCCGCTGGTGAGGTCCTCGATGTCGGCGGCGAACGTGTCGTTCTCGTCCGCCGCGCCGTTGCCGGTCGTCCCGCTCAGCGTCGCGTTGACGTTGGTGTTGCGCAAGCGGTAGGAGATCACGTCGGTCCCTGTGCCGCCAGACAGCACATCGGCGCCGAGACCCGCGTAGAGCGTGTCCTTGCCGTCCTCGCCGAACACCTTGTCGGTCCCGTCGTTGTCATAGATCGTGTCGCTGCCCGCGCCGCCGCAGATCGTGTCGTTCCCGCCGCCGCCCTTGAGCGTGTCCTTGTTGCTGTCGCCGACGATGACGTCGTCGCCCGGCGTGCCGGTCACGTTCATCGGCGTGCCGTCCGCGCCGGTGGTCCCGGCGTAATCGGAGCCCCGGAAGATCGTCGCCGTCTTGCCGTCGCACTCCAACGGCGTCCACGTGAGCGTCACCGACGGAGTCCCGGTCGAATCGATCGTGAGCACCCCACCTGCGGGCGTCAGGCTCGACCCGCCACCGCCACCGCCACCGCGGACGAGCCCGTTGCCGGATGCGCCACCGCCGCCGCCGCCATAGAGGCCGCCACCGCCGCCGCCCCCGCCAGGCGTGCCGTAGCCGCCGGCGCCGCCCTGACCCTCGGACCCATCGCCTCCGCCGCCGTTCACGCTGCCGGCGCCACCCGCGGTCGATGTGCCGGCGTAGCCGTTGTTCGAACCGCAGCACGATGACGACCCGTCGGAGCCCGCGGGCCCCCCGGCGATAGCCACACCGCCGTCATAGCGCGACGAACCGCCGCCGCCGGCGGCGACGAGCAGCCGCGAGTCCAGCGTGTCGCAGGACACGTCGGCGGGCGCGCACGTCCGCAGGTCCGTGGCGCCGCCACCCCCACCCCCGTACTGGGGATCGCCGTACGGGCTGCCGCCGCCGGCACCGCCGCCGTTGAAACCGCCGCCGTTGACGCCGCCGTTGCCCCCAACGAGGACGGACAAATCCGTCCCAGGGGTCACGGCCAGATCGCCCGCCACCTGGGCGCCGTAGCCGCCCGGCCCGCCGCCGCGCCCGCCTACCGCGACGACGTGCACCTGGGTCACGGCGGGCGGCACCGTGAACGTGTGCTCGCCCGACGTGTCGTACGTCTGCGTCCCCGCTAGCGCCGCGCTCGGGGCGATCAGCGCCGCCGCGCTCGCGAGTGCGACAGCGCCCGCGCGTGCCCCGGTCCGCTTCAAGGTCCTGCTCCCCATCGGTCCGACCCTTCCCCTGCCACGACCCCGTGCGCAGCGCGCTCAGGTGGCCACCTGGCCCGAAGCACGCTGAGTCCGCCAGCGCCTGACTGGATAACGGATGCTTGCGCGCGAAACCGTCACGCGATCCCTGAAAACCGGCGGGGTGTTCGACGCCATACTGCGCGCCATCGTCGAGCCCAACCAGCCCGCCCCGCACTTCACGCTCCCCGACCAGGACGGCACCGACGTCTCGCTCGCCGACTTCGCCGGCAAGACCGTCGTCCTCTACTTCTACCCCAAGGCGGACACGCCGGGGTGCACGACGCAGGCGTGCTCGATCCGCGACCGCGCTTCCGAATACGCCGACGCCGACGCCGTGGTCATCGGCGTCTCACCCGACCCGGTGGCCGAGGTCAAGAAGTTCCACGCCAAGCAGTCGCTGAACTTCACGCTGCTGGCCGACGAGGACCACCGCGTCTGCGAGGCCTACGGCGTGTGGGGCGAGAAGTCGATGTACGGGCGCAAGTACATGGGCGCACAGCGCTCGACGTTCATCATCGACGGTAACGGCACGATCGTCCACGTGATCCCCAAGGCGTCGCCCAAGACGCACGACGACGAGGTGCTCAGCGCGCTGGCAGGGCTGGCGGCGTAGCGGCGAGCGCCTGGGCGAAGTCGGCGATCAGCGCGTCGACGGGCTCGAGGCCGACCGACAGGCGGAGCATCCCGGGCGGGATGCCGATCGCCGCGCGCTCGTCGGCGGTCATGAAGATGTGCGACGAGGTCGGCGGCGCGCTGATCAGCGACTCGGTGCCGCCCAGGCTGGTCGCCTCCAGGGGAAGGTCGAGCGCGTGCATGAGCCGGGTGGCGCGTTCGTCGCCGCCGGTCACGACGAGGCTCACCATCGCGCCGCGGCGGTCGGCCGGCAGCAGGCGCTCGGCGGTCGCGCGGTCGGGGAAGGACGGCAGGCCTGGGTGGATGACCTGCTCGACGTCGTCGAGGGCTTCCAGCGCGCGGGCCAGCGCCAGCGCGCTCGCGGTCTGGCGCTCCATCCGCACCTCGAAGGTCTTCAGCCCACGCACGAGCAGGTAGGCGGCGTGGGGGTCGAGGTTCGTGCCGAGCGTCACGACGCGGCGCCGGCACTCCAGGATGCGCTCGGGCGCGCCGACCACCGCCCCGGCGATGACGTCGGAGTGGCCGTTGAGGAACTTCGTCGCCGAGTGGACGACCAGGTCGGCGCCGTGCTCCAGCGGGCGCAGCATCCACGGCGTGGCGAACGTGTTGTCGATCGCGAACAGCGCGCCGGCGCGGTGGGCGATGCGCGCGACGGCCGGCACGTCGAGCAGCCGCAGCTGCGGGTTGGAGAGCGTCTCGGCGTAGACGAGCCGCGTGGGCGCGGCGGCCACCGCCGCCTCCCAGCGTTCGAGGTCGGCGGCGGGGACGAACTCGACGTCGATGCCCAGCGCCGTCAGGTCGCGCTCGAGCAGGGTCCGCGTGTCGCCGTAGACCTCGTCGGCGGCGACGACGCGGTCGCCCGCGCGCAGGTGGCTCAGCAGCACGGTGGCGATCGCGCCCATGCCGCTGCTCATCACGACGCCGGCCTCCGCGCCCTCCAGCACCGCGATCGCCTCTGCCGCCACCTCGACGGTCGGGTTGCTGAAGCGGCCGTACCACGTCTCGACGAGCCCTTCGTGCTCCGCGATGTCGGCGTAGGTCGCCTCGTCGAACTCGAACGTCGTGCTGAGCTCGATCGGGATGGCGGCGGAACGGCCGCGCGGGCGGCGGGCCTGGTCGAGCCTGGGGCGGTGGTCCATCAGGCGCAGGCTACGCTCATCCGCGCCCATGGCCGTCCTCGATCCGGAAGCTCCCGCCGGCCTTCCGGTCCGGCGCAACACGCTGCTGCTCTCGGCCTCGCTGGCCGCCAACTCGGGGATGCTCCAGCTCAACGCCGCGGTCTCGTCGACGACGCTGGTGCTGGTGCTCGGCGTGAGCGGGCTCGTGGGGCTCGGGCCGGCGCTCGTGCTCGCCTCGGGCGCCCTGTCGGCGTTCCCCGCCGGCCGGCTGATGGATCGCGTCGGCCGAGTGCCGATCCTCGCCGGGGGCTACGCGATCGGCGGCGTCGGCGCGCTCCTCACCGGGCTCGGCAGCTACGCGGAGCTCGCGCCCGTGGTGCTGATCGGGCTCGTGTGCGTCGGCGTGGCCAGCGGGGTCTCGCTGCTGGCGCGGACGGCGGCCGGCGACATGTACCCGCCCGAGCGCCGCGCGCGCGGGATCGCCCTCGTGCTCTTCGGGTCGGTGTTCGGGGCGATCCTCGGCCCGGCCGTCTTCAGCCCGCTGCTCGCCGATCGCGAGCTCGACGGCGACTCGCTCGGGCTCCTGTGGACCGCGGGCGCCGGCTTCATGGTCGTCGCGGTCGTGCTCGCGCTGCTGGTGCGCCCGGATCCCAAGCGGATCGCCGAGGCCCTGTGGCCGGAGGAGCGCGAGGCCGCGCTCGCGGCCAAGGACGCGCCGCCCATCCCGCTCGGCCAGATCCTGCGCCGTCCGGGCGTGGTGCCGGCGCTCGTCGCCGCGCAGGCGAGCTTCGGGGTGATGGTGGGCGTGATGACGCTGACCGGCACGATCGTCGTCGACCATCACCATCACGCCGGCCACACGGTCTTCCCGATCATCGGGGCGCACATCGTCGGCATGTACGCGCTGGTCCTGGTGGTCGGCTCGCTGGTCGACCGCATCGGCCGCGTCCGCTCGCTGGCCGGCGGCCTGCTGATCATGGGCGCGTCGACGCTCAGCCTGATCTGGGTGGAGAGCGTGGCGCTGACCGCCGTGTCGCTGTTCGCGCTCGGCTTGGGGTGGAACCTGTCCTTCGTCGCCGCCAGCGCCGAGCTGGCCGATCGCGCGGCCGCCCACGAGCGCGGGCGGCTCCTGGGCTTCAACGACCTCCTCTCGGGCCTGACCGGCGCGACCCTCGCCCTCGTCGGCGGGCTCACGCTGTCCGCGCTCGGCGTCGCGGCGCTGGCCGTCGGCGCGACGCTGCTCGTCACCGTCCCGGCGGTGTGGATCGTGCGGCCGGCGGGCTCGGGCTAGCCGCCGGCGTCGTCCTCGAGCACCTGCCGCGCCTCCTCGAGCCACGCCCGCTGCAGCTCGAGCATGCCGGTGGCGAAGCGGGCGTTGACCTCGAGCAGCCGTGCCCGCGGGCCGAGCGACGCCCACACTGCGCGGCTCCCCTCCAGCGCGGCGAGCCCTTCGGCAACGGCCGCCTCCAGCGGCTCGAGCCCCTCCCGCACGTCGTCCGGCGCCACGAGGTCGGCGGCCAGCAGCCGCACGATCGGCTCGTTCTGGATCCGCGGCAGCCCGGCGGGGGTGCGCACCCATTCCGCGAGCGCGCGCCGGCCCGCCTCGGTGAGCTCGTAGTGCGTGCGGGCGTTCGTGCGGCCGGGCACCGTCCGCGCGCTCAGCAGGCCGAGCTCGGCCAGCCGCTTGGGCTCGGCGTACCACTGGCTCGGCGCGGCGTCCCAGTACACGCGGCCGCGCTCGGACATGCGCCGCAGGTCGTGCGGGCCCGCGCCGCCGCGGCCCACCAGCACGAGGATGACGAAGGAAAAGGGGGTGAGTCTTGACAAAGCTCTGATTCGGACGTTACGGTGCCGGCCGACGCCAAGCTCCGATCCGGAGCTTACACCCACCGACCAGGAGGTCATCGCCGTGTCCACCGCCACGTCCGCCCCCGAGCTGCAGTTCCTCGCCTGCCGCGCCCGCGTCCTCGCCGGCGGCGAGCCCGGCGCCAGCCTCGGGATCGTCGAGATGCTCGAGATGCCGCCCGGCGACATGCCGCCGCTGCACGTCCACCACCACGAGGACGAGGGCTTCTACGTCCTGGAGGGCGAGATCACGATCTTCCACCCCGGCGAGCAGCACACGCTGCGGGCGGGCGAGTTCGCGATGACGCCGCGCGGAACGCCGCACGTCTACCGGGTGGGCGACGCGCCGGCCCGGGCGCTCGTGACCAGCGCGCCCGGCGGCTTCGAGCGCTTCGTCGCCGCGGTCGCCGCGCTGGACGAGCTGTCGCCCGAGATCCTCGGCGCGGTCGCCGCGGAGCACGGCATCGAGATCCTCGGCCCTCCCGGGATGCTCCCCTAGTCTTCGCGGGCGTGGCCGAGCTCACCGTCTACGAGAAGAGCACGTGCACGACGTGCAAGAACCTGGCCACGCTCCTCGCCGAGCGCGGCGTCGACTTCGAGCGCGTCCAGTACCACGTCGAGGGCCTGAGCGAGGAGCGGATCCGCGCGCTCCTCGCCAAGGCCGGCATCGGGCCGCGCGAGGCGCTGCGCCGCCGCGAGCCGCTCGTCGCCGAGCTCGGCCTCGACGATCCGGCGGTCGGCGACGACGAGCTGATCCGGCAGATGGCCGAGCACCCGGCTCTGCTGCAGCGGCCGATCGTCGAGCGCGGCGACCGGGCGGTGCTGGCCCGCCCGGTCGAGCGGGTGCTCGAGCTGCTCGACGACTGACCCCTACCGGGTCGCCGAGCCGACGATCAGCGGCCGCACGAACGTCGGGGCCTTGGGGAGCCGCTCGTGCGAGACGTCCTCGACCTGCAGCGAGGAGGCCTCGAGCGCGGCCAGCGTGTCGCGGTTCGGGTGGCAGCCGTCGGCGACGAACCGCCACACCGGCAGCACCCGGTCCTGGCGGCGGGCGACCCCCGGGTCCTCGGCGCGGACGTGCTCCATGAACAGCAGCCGCCCGCCCGGGCGCAGCACGCGGGCCATCTCGGCCAGCGCGGCGGCCGGGTCGGCCACGGTGCAGAGCACGAGCGTGGCGACGACCGTGTCGAAGCGCGCGTCCGGGAACGGCAGCCGCTCGGCCGGCGCGCGCACCACCTCGGCGCGCCCCGTCGCGCGCCGGGCGAGCCGGGCGCCCATGTGCGGGCCCGGCTCGGCGAGGATCAGCTCGGTCACCGCCGACGGGTAGTGCTCGAGGTTCAGCCCGGTCCCGGCGCCGACCTCGAGCGTCGCCCCGCGCGCCCGCCCGACCAGCGCCGCCCGCTTCGCGGCGAGCCCCGCCTCCTGCGGCTGGCGCATCGTCCGGTCGTAGAAGGCGGCGACCAGCCGGCCCATGGTGGCGGTGTAGAGACGGCCGGGCATCCGAGGGCAGCGTAGTCTCGAGGGTGTGGCGGCGACGCTCGGCTCGATCGGCTCCTTTCTCGACGCGGTCGGCGACTTCGGGTCGAGCCTCGCGCACGTCGGCTGGGGCTCGCTGCTGCTGGGCCTCGTCGCGTTCGGCATCTATCTCGCGCTGCGCTCGCGCGCGTTCTTCCACGTGCTGCGGGCGGCCTATCCGGGGGAGACGATCGAGTGGCGGCGGATCTGGGGCGCCTACATGGCCGCCTACGGGTTCAACAACGTCGTGCCCGCCCGCGGCGGGGACGTCATCAAGCTGTTCCTGACCAAGACGTCGATCCCCAACTCGACGTACTCGGCGGTCGGCGCGGGCTTCTTCGTCGAGGGCGTGTTCGATGCGGTGATGGGCGTCTTCATCCTCGGCTTCGCCTTCACGCAGGGTGTCTTCCCCAAGCCGCCCGACTTCGCCTCGCTGGGCGCCTTCGACCTCTCGTTCTTCGCGTCGCACCCGCGCTTCACGCTCTTCCTGCTCACCGCGCTCGGCATCCTGACGCTGGTGGCGTTCGCGCTGCTGAGCGCCCGGGTCAAGGCCTTCTGGGCGCGGGTGCGCCAGGGCCTGACGATCCTGCGCGACCGCCGGCGCTACGTGCGCGAGGTCTTCCTGGTCCAGCTCGCCGGCTGGGCGTTCCGCTTCACCGCGTTCTGGTTCCTGCTCGACGCGTTCGGCGTCGGCGGCTCGGTGCGCAACGTGCTGCTCGTCCTCGGCGTCAACGCGGTCGCCGCCGTCGTGCCGTTCACGCCGGGCGGCGCGGGCGTGCAGCAGGCGCTGCTCGTGAAGGTCTTCGCCGGCGCGGCGACCGGCGCGACCGTCGCCGCCTACTCCGTCGGCCAGCAGATCGCCATCGCGGCGTTCTCGCTCGGCGTCGGCTTCGCGGCGCTGTTCTGGGTGTTCGGCTTCCGCTCCTTCAGGGAGGTCATCGCGCAGGGCCGTGCGGCCCGGGCGGCGGAAGCGTCAGGCTAGGAGAGGCCCTGGCGCGCTTCGCGCACCAGCGTGACGGCCTCGGGGAACACCGTGGCCATCACCGAGCGGATCTGCTGGGCCTGCTGCTCCGCGGTGCCCTGGACGTTGACGCGGTTGACCGCCGCGACGGTCATGTCGACCGCGAGCTTGATCGCGTTGTCGGCCCACGCGAGCGACTGGGCGCCCTGCATCCGCTCGAACATCTCGGCCATCTGGCGCTGGAGATCAGGGTCGTTGAAGAACCCGCCGAAGCCTTCCATGCCCTGAAGCCTACTGGCCGCTCGCGCGGGCGAGGATCGCGAGCGTGCCACCTCGCCCGCGGCGCGCCGCGACGGCCTCCAGCGCGGCGGCCAGCGGCGCCGCCGGGAGGAGCGCGAGCGTCGGCGCGAGATCGGCGGCGCGGACGCGCGCGTTGCGCTTGAGGACGTTGTAGAGCCACGACGGGGTGGGGGTGAGGCGGTTGACCAGCGACTGCCACATCCCGAACGGGTTGTGCTCGAGCAGCCGGTGCTCGACGCCGAGCACCTCGAAGCCGGTGCGCGCCAGCAGCGCGTGGATGCCCGGGGCCGTGAAGTGCGTGCGGTGGCGCGGGAGGTCGAGGTGGTACCAGCGCGGGCCGCCGAGCGCGGCCTGCAGCGACCCGAGGTCCGGCACGCCGACCAGCAGGACCCCGTCCGGCGCCAGCCACCCGCGCAGCCGCGCAAGCGCGCCGGCCGGGTCGTCGAGGTGCTCGAGCACGTGCCACAGCGTGATCGCGTCGAGCGACCCCGGCGCGACGCGCGCGGACTCGATCGTCGCCGCCTCGACGTGCGGCGCCGCGCTGCGCGGCGACGGCTCGATCCCCCGCGCGTCCCAGCCCGCCGCCCGCGCGCCGGCGACGAAGCGGCCGCGGCCGGCGCCGACGTCGAGCAGGCGCCCGGGCGGCCGGGCGCGCAGGAGCGCGAGGCGCCGGGCGTCGAACCGTCGCAGGAGCGGGGCGGCGAGGCGCGATCCCCGCGGCGGGCCGGGACGGTAGGCGCCGGCCGCGTGGGCGTCGGGGGCGGGGGGCGGCCCCGCCGTCACCGCCGTGCCGCAGGCGGCGCAGCGCAGCAGCAGGTGGGTGGGCGGCACGGCGGCCGGCTCGGCCGCCGGCGCGCGCCGCCACGGGCGCACGGGCCCGCCGCCGCAGGCCACGCAGCTCTGGTCGCCCTCAGGCGTCGCCGCGCTCGTGGAAGAAGAAGTCCGGCATGACCGCGCGGGTCACGCGCGAGGAGAGCTCGTGGGCGAGCTCCGGGTCGCCGGTGCGCGACGCGAGGTCGTCGAGCGTGACGATCCCGATCAGGCGGTCGTCCTCGACGAGCACGAGGCGCCGGATCGCGTGGCGCACCATCAGCTCGGCGGCGTCGGCGACGTCCATACCCGGGTCCCCCGTGATGACCGGCGAGGACGCGTGGTCGGCCGCGTGGTCGCCGTAGTCGCGGCCGTCGGCGACCACCGAGAGCGTGAGGTCGCGGTCGGTCACGAAGCCGACCGGGCGGTCGTCCTCGACGAGCACCACCGAGCCGACGTTGCGCTCGCGCATGATCTCGGCGACCTCGCGCACGGTGCAGCGCGGGCTCGCCGTCACCACCGACTCCGTCATGACCTCGCGGATCAGCACGGCGCGAGCATACAATCGCGCACCCATGGCCGCCCTCACCCGCCGTCAGAAGGCCGCGCGCCGCCGCATCGAGCAGGCGATCGGCGTCGCGGCCCCGGCCCTCGACCTCCTGCTCTTCTTCGGCCACCACGCCTCGCGCGTCGCCGGGCGCAACGACATCGACCCGGAGCCGCCCCGCCGGGTGTCCGAGGGGGCGGCGGCCCGGCGGATCGAGCGCGGGATCAGCCGAACGCGAAGCGACGGGTGAAGCGCAGGCCGGTGACGACGCGCCCGGGCGCGGTCGTGGCCGAGCCCTTGAAGGTCAGCCGCAGCCGGTAGAACCCGTAGCCGCGGTGGCGGAAGCGCTTGGTGATGACGCCGTCGCGCTTGATCTTCGCCCGGCCCAGCTTGTGGAACCTGCCGCCCTTGCGGCCCTTGGCGATGGCGAGCTTGACCCGGCCGGTCGCGGTCGGCTCGTTGAGCTTGGCCTTGATCTTGTAGCTCGGGCCGCGCGAGTCCGGGATGCTCAGCGTCAGGAGGTCGAACGGCGAGACGACGTCGATCGTGACCGGCGGGCTCCACGGCGAGTAGAAGCTGCCGCTGCCGACGCGCGCGACGAACACGTAGCGCCCGGGCGCGCCGAACGTCACGGTCGCGGTGCCCGTGCTGGAGGACACGTAGGCCTGCTCGGAGATCCCGGAGATGCCGCCGTCGGGGCCGATCACGCCATCGCGGGCGTAGCGCAGCTCGGTCGAGCCGGCGCCCGGGTTGCCCTGCACGGGCACCTCCAGCGGAACCGTGGCGAAGCTGCCGGCCTGGCGGCGCAGGTGCCCCGGCGGCAGGGGGCCGACGGCGGTGAACGCGTTGATCGTGAACTGGAGCCGCTGCTCGGTGCCCTGGCCCTTGCAGGCGTCGGAGCTGCGCTCCGTGTCCGGGTAGGTGGTCAGGACGGCCGTGTAGACGCCGTTGCCCCGGTAGTTGCCGAAGGCGTTGAGCGGCGCGGTGTCGGTCGGAAAGCAGTCGACCCGGTTGCTGGCGACCTGGCCGGCGGGGTCGAGCACGACCAGCGAGTAGTCGCGCTTGGCGCTCACCTCCTCCGAGGAGAAGGCCGGGATGACGTCCCAGTCCATCTGCCGGATCGTCACCGGCCCGCCGAGCGGCACGGGCTGGCCCGCGTCCCCGGTGACGGTCGCGGTCGCCCCGTAGGCGCCCGCCGGCGCCAGCGCGCCCGCTCCCAGCGCGGCCATCGCCGCGATCCATCGCTTCATGTCGTCCTCCCTGCCGTGAAGTGCCTGACAACGTCCCGCCGCCGACGACGATACGCCGCGGTCCGCCCCCGCCACAAGGGCCCTCCGGCCCAACTCGGGCCTGGGTCCGCCCGCCGGGCGCCCACTAGGATGCTCCCCCGGATGGCGACCGAAGAGACCCTCGCCTGGGAGGCCCGCCACCGGCCGCGTGCCGCGCTGGCCTCGATCCTCGCCGCGCTCGTGCCCATCGCCACCACGATCGGCGCCGGTCCGGCGTTCTCGGGCGCCCCGTCGCGGAGCATGCTCACGGCGCTCCAGCGCGCCGCCGAGCCTGGCCCGGTCGGGACGCAGCCGTCCGTGGACGGTCCCGTCGCGGAGTTCACGCGGGATCACGCCGCGACGTTCCTGGCCTTCGGGATCGCGCAGGGGCTAGGCGCCCTGCTGACCGGCTACGTGCTGTGGGTGCTCGCGCGGGCGGCGCGCGCGCGTGCCGCGGACCTGGGCCGCGCCGCGACGACGCTGCCGTGGGTCGGCGCCGGGCTCCTCGCCCTCGTTTACGTCCTCACCAGCGTCAGCAAGGTCGCGGACGCCGACCTCGTCCTCGACGGCCCCGGCACCGTCGACGCCGCGGCCGACGCCGTCAGCGGCGTCACCAAGGCCACGGGCTACATCGCGCTGCCGGCGATCCTGTCCTTCGCCGGCGCGCTGGCCTACGTCGGGCTGACGGCGATGCGGGTCGGCCTGCTCACGCGGTTCATGGGCGTGCTGGGGATCGTCATCGGCCTGGCCTTCGGCTTCACGTTCGCCGCCATCACCCCGCTGCCGCTGGCCCTGTGGCTGGCGCTTATGGTCCTGCTGTTCGCCGGGCGCTGGCCGAACGGGCAGCCGCCCGCGTGGCTGACCGGTCGCGCCGAGCCGTGGCCGAGCCAGCAGGAGCTGCGCGAGGCCCGCGTGAACGCCGCGGGCAAGGCGCGTCCCGAGCCCGCGGCGGTCGCCGCTGGGGGCGGCGGCGGTACCGAGCGCGCGGCCGCGCCGCACCCGAGCTCGCGCAAGAAGAAGCGCAAGCGCCGCGCATAGCTTCTTGCGCCAGCTCTTGTGCCCTTGCGCACGAGGAGTTGGCGCGTCACCCTCTTTTCGGACGTCATCGTTCGGACGGAGGAGGGGGAGATGGACGAGGAGCGCATCGACTGGGAGGCGATCGAGCGCACGCCGGAGTTCCAGGAGCTCGTGCACAAGCGACGGTCGTTCGTCGTGCCGGCCACGATCTTCTTCCTGGCCTGGTACACGGGCTTCATCCTGCTCACCGCCTACGCCGAGGACCTCATGTCCGAGCGCGTCTACGAGGGGCTGACCGTCGGCTACGTGCTGGCCCTGACGCAGTTCGTGATGGTCGTCGTACTCGGGCTGATGTACCTGCGCCGGGCCGACCGGGTCTACGACCCGCTGGCCGCGAAGGCGATCGAGCACTACACGGAGCAGCGATGAGCCCGGTCATCGCGAAGGTCAACACCGAGGCGCTCGTCGTCTCGGCCATCGTCCTCGCCATCACGCTCGGCATCACCGCCTGGGCGTCGCGCCGCGCCCAGAGCGCGGACAACTTCTACGCCGCCGGGCGCGGCATCACGGGTCTGCAGAACGGCCTGGCGATCTCCGGCGACTACCTCAGCGCGGCGTCGTTCCTCGGCATCGCCGGCCTGATCTACCTCTACGGCTTCGACGGCTTCCTGTACTCGATCGGCTTCCTCGTCGCGTTCCTGACGGTGATGTTCCTGCTGGCCGAGCGGATGCGCAACGCCGGCAAGTACACGATCGCCGACGTGCTCGCCTTCCGCCTGCGCGAGCGGCCCGCGCGCGTCGCCGCGGCGCTGGGCACGCTCACCGTGGCGGCGTTCTACCTGATCGCCCAGATGGTCGGCGCGGGCGTGCTCATCCAGGCGCTGGTGGGGATCGACTTCTCGCTCGCGGTGATCATCACCGGCGTCTTCATGCTCACCTACGTGATCTTCGGCGGCATGGTCGCCACCACGTGGGTGCAGATCATCAAGGCGTGCCTGCTGATGGCGGCGATCGTGGTGATGTCGTTCCTGGTGCTCGTGAAGACCAGCTTCAACCCGATCGAGCTGTTCAACCAGGCCGAGGCCAGGGGCAAGGCCGAGGGCTCCACGTTCTCGCTCGGGCCGGGCACGTTCCTCAAGAACCCGACCGACACGGTCTCGCTCGGCCTCGCGCTCGTGCTCGGGACCGCGGGCCTGCCGCACATCCTCATGCGGTTCTTCACGGTCCCGAACGCCCGCGCGGCGCGGTCCTCGGTGGTGACCGCCATGCTCGTCATCGGGTTCTTCTACCTGCTGACCACGGTGATCGGGTTCGGCGCGCGGGCGATCCTCGGCCAGGGCGGCGTCGAGGCGGCCGGCAAGGGCGGCAACCTGACTGCGCCGAACCTCGCCGACGAGCTGGGCGGCGACATCTTCCTGGCGATCGTCGTCGGCGTCGCGTTCGCGACGATCCTCGCGGTGGTCGCCGGGCTCGTGCTCTCGGCGTCGAGCGCCGTGGCGCACGACATCTGGTCCAGCGTGATCCGCAAGGGGCGCGAGTCCGAGAACGAGGAGGTCGTGGTCGCCAAGATCGCCGCGGCGGTGATCGGCGGCATCGCGGTGCTCATCGCGGTGATCGGCGGCGAGGGGCTGAACGTCTCGTTCATGGTCGGCCTCGCGTTCGCGATCGCCGCCAGCGCCAACTTCCCGGCGCTGCTGCTGGCGCTGACCTGGCGGCGGTTCAACACGGTGGGCGCGGTCACCGGCGTGCTGTTCGGCGTGGTCTCCGCGCTGGCGCTGATCATCATCTCGCCGATCGTCTGGGGCGGCGCGCCCGGCGCGCCAGACACCGGCGCGTTCACGTGGTACGACCTCAACAACCCCGGGCTCATCTCGATCCCGCTGGGCTTCCTCGGGTGCTTCCTGGGCACGGTGCTCTCCAAGGAGCGCGGGGCGGAACGTTCGTTCCACGAGCTGTACGTGCGGTCCGAGACCGGGCTGGGGGCCGAGAAGGCACTGGGCCACTGACGCAGCACGCGTACCGCACGACGTCACATCGGCGGAGCCGGACGCGCCGGTTGTGACGTTGAACGTCTATAGCCCCCGCAAAGTCACGACCGCCGCCGAAGCGCCATCGGATGTGACGTTGTTGGGGTCGACAACGACCACGCCCTTCACCGCGACGGCTGCCGTTGAGGGAGGGGTCAGACCCCTCACTTCACTTCGTACAGCAAGGGGTCAGACCCCTCACTTCACTTCGTACAGCAAGGGGTCAGACCCCTCGCTTCGGATTGTGTAGCGAGGGGTCTGACCCCTACAGTTGCCGCGGAGGTCCGCGCGCCGCGGTCGGGATGGCGTAACGCTGCCGGACCTGGCCGCTCCGTTCGGACCGGCGTTGGGCTGCGCGGCCGCGCTGAACGGCTCTTTGCAGGGTGAGTAGTTGGCTGGCGGCCGGTGTTCGCGAAGGACCGGAGAGCGGCGGTGGTCAACGTGGATCGCCGGTCGCCCACACAGGGAGCGATCGACGTTGACCACCCTGGTGGTGGTCAGGGTGGATGACGAGAGGCGGAAGGCGCGATCCGTCCACGTTGTCGCCCCTCTCACCGCGACTCTCGCAAGCCGTTCCCCTCTCCCCGCGTCCCCCGCAAAGAGACACGCGAGAAGGAACGCCTCCCATCGATGCCCGAAGTCCCGCCGAAGACGCGCGGCACCGAAGGCGCTGCCACACCACCGATCGGGTAAACACCAGACGGAGAGACGAGGAACCGAGGAGGAGACCAGCATGGCCGACGGCGCGACCCTGGAGCAGGACCTCGAGCAGCTGCTCGAGCGCAAGACCTTCGCGCCGCCGGCCGAGTTCGTCGAGCAGGCCGACGTCACCGACCGCGAGGCGCTCGACAAGGAGGCGCGGGAGGACTACGAGGGCTTCTGGGCGCGACGGGCCGAGGCGCTCGACTGGGCGCAGCCGTGGGAGCAGGTGCTCGACTGGTCCAACCCGCCGTTCGCCAAGTGGTTCGTCGGCGGCAAGCTCAACGTCGCCTACAACTGCGTCGACCGGCACGTCGAGGCGGGCCGCGGCGAGCGGGTCGCCTTCCACTGGCACGGGGAGGAGGGCGAGGAGCGCGACATCACCTACGCCGACCTCCATCGCGACGTCCAGCGGTTCGCCAACGCGCTCAAGGACCACGGGATCGGCGCGGGGGACGTGGTCGGGATCTACCTCCCGATGATCCCCGAGGTGGCCGTCGCGATGCTCGCCTGCGCGCGCATCGGCGCGATCCACAACGTCGTGTTCGGCGGCTTCAGCCCCGAGTCGGTCAAGGAGCGCATGGAGGTCTCGGAGGCCAAGGCGCTGATCACCGCCGACTCAGCGCGGCGCAAGGGCAAGAGCGCGAAG
The DNA here is from genome assembly GCA_036389195.1 of Solirubrobacteraceae bacterium. Classification (GTDB taxonomy): domain Bacteria; phylum Actinomycetota; class Thermoleophilia; order Solirubrobacterales; family Solirubrobacteraceae; genus JACCYI01. Next base: position 5,601 of record DASVQH010000430.1, on the reverse strand, counting down.
GTCAAGGAGGGCGTCGACGAGGTGATCGGCGACCTGCCGACGATCGAGACCGTGTTCGTCGTGCGGACGGCCGAGGACGCCGACACGCCGATGACCGACGGGCGCGACGTCTGGTACCACGACGCGCTCGAGGCCGCCGACCCGGAGTGCCCGGCTGAGCCGTTCGACTCCGAGCACCCGCTCTACATCCTCTACTCGAGCGGCTCGACCGCCAAGCCAAAGGGCATCCTGCACACCACCGGCGGCTACCTGACGGGTGTCGCCTACACCCACAAGCTGGTCTTCGACCTCAAGCCGGACTCCGACGTCTACTGGTGCTCGGCCGACGTCGGCTGGGTCACCGGCCACTCCTACATCATCTACGGGCCGCTCGCGAACGGGGCGACCAGCGTGATGTTCGAGGGGGCGCCGGACTACCCGGACAAGGACGTCTGGTGGAAGCTCTGCGAGCGCTACGGCGTGACGATCTTCTACACCGCGCCGACGGCGATCCGCGCGGCCATGAAGTGGGGTCCGGAGTTCCCGGAGCGCCACGACCTGTCGAAGCTGCGCCTGCTCGGGACGGTGGGCGAGCCGATCAACCCGAAGGCCTGGCTCTGGTACCACAAGGTCGTCGGGGGCGAGCGGTGCCCGATCGTCGACACCTGGTGGCAGACGGAGACCGGCCACATCATGATCTCGCCGCTGCCGGGCGTCACCGAGACCAAGCCCGGCTCGGCGACGCAGCCGCTTCCGGGGGTCGACGCGCGCGTCGTCACCGAGGACGGCGAGGACGCCGGCACGGCGCAGGGCTACCTGACGCTCAACAAGCCGTGGCCGGGCATGCTGCGCACGCTCTACAAGGACGAGGACCGCTTCGTCGAGACGTACTGGTCGAAGTACGGCAAGGACGTCTACTTCGTCGGCGACGCCGCCCGGCGCGACGAGGACGGCTACCTGTGGATCATCGGGCGCGTCGACGACGTGCTCAACGTAAGCGGGCACCGCATGTCGACCGCCGAGATCGAGTCGGCGATCGTCTCGCACGAGAAGGTCGCCGAGGCCGCGGTCATCGGCCAGCCCGACGAGGACTCCGGCCAGTCCGTCACGGCGTTCGTGACGCTGGGCGGCGACGCCGAGGGCGACGACGACACCGTGCAGGCGATCCGCGACCACGTCGCCAAGAAGATCGGCAAGCTCGCGCGGCCCAAGCGCATCATCTGGGCCGACGACCTGCCCAAGACCCGCTCGGGCAAGATCATGCGCCGGCTGCTGCGCGACATCGCCGAGGGCCGCGAGCTGGGCGACGTCACGACGCTGCGCGACCCCGACGTCATGGCCCAGCTCGAGGACAAGGTCAAGGAGCGCCAGGCCTCCGACGACGAGTAGGCGTCAGCGCAGCCGCACCCGCCGGGTGGTGCGGGTCGTGCGCTGCGTGAAGTCGCGTGAGGTCGCGGTCAGCACGACGGCCCGGCGCGGCGCGGGACGGCGGAGGCGCACCCGGACGGTGCGCTTGCCGCCCGCCGGGATGCCGAACCGGCCGCGCCCGAGCGTCCCGCCGCCGGGGCGCTCTATCACCACCCGACCGGTGCAGCGCTCGCGCGCGAGGCAGCGAAGCCGCACGCGGACGGAGCGGCCGCGGCCCGTCCCGCGCCCGGCGACGGCCAGCGGCGGCTCGGCGGCCTGCGGGTCCGCCACCGCGACGGTCTCGCAGTCGTCCGCCAGCCGGTCTTCGGCGTCGGCCGCGACGAGCTCGTCGCGGCCGCGGCCACGCTTGCCGGCGTCGCACGCGATGCGGTCGCGCTCGTCGTCGCGGGAGCTGATCGCGTCCTCGCCGGCCCCGCCCTCGATGCGGTCGCGGCCGCCGCCGCCCGCCAGCGTGTCGTCCCCGCCGCCGCCGTCGACGGTGTCGGCGCCGAAGTCGCCGTCGAGGTCGTTGGCGCCGTCGTCGCCGGTGATCCGGTCGGCGAAGCGCGAGCCGTCGGCGCCCTCGACGCCGGTCAGCGTGTCGCGCGCGCCGGCCGGCCCGTCCTCCGCGCTGCCGTCGTCCCCGGCGCCGGCGAGCGTGACGGTGACGCCGGCAGTGCGCTCCGGCTCGCCGTAGCGGACCGTGTCCTCACCCTCGCCGCCGTCGATGACGTCCGGCCCGAGGCCGCCGAGCTGGAGGTCGCGGCCCGGGCCGCCGGCGAGGGCGTCGGCGCCCTCGCCGCTCGCCAGGACGTCGTTGCCGGCGCCGCCGTCGGCGCGGACGGCGAACCCGAGCGGCGCGACGGCGGCGAACGCGTCGTCGAGGTCGGAGAGCGTCACGTCGAGCGCGGGGCGGACCGGGCACTCGATCTCGTCGGGGATGCCGTGGGACGCGTGGGCGATGGGCAGCGGCGAGGACGGGCCGGACGAAGGCCGCGCGGTGCTGACCAGCCGGCACGGGGCCTGCACGTTCAGCGGAGCGGGCTGGGCGCCCGACTGGGCGATGTCGGAGTAGTCGCGGATCACCAGCCGGCGCTCCCCGTCGCGCTCGTCGACCGTCATGCTCGTGACGTTGACCTCGTTGGGCCCGGCGACGTAGCGGACGGCGCCGTCGTCGGCGCCGACGTCGAGCGCGGCGGCGCCGGCGGGGAGGGCGGCGGCGAGCGCCAGCAGCGCGGTGAGCGCGACCCCGGTCCTGCGCGGCGCGCTCATCGGCGCAGCCGGATCCGGAGGTGGCGGGCGCGGCTCGTGTGGCCGGCCGCGTCGACGGCCGAGACGGTGAGCCGGACGGCGGGGTGCCGGCCCCGGCGCAGGTCGCGCGCCACCCGGCGCGCCTGCGCGTGCGACAAGGTCAGCGTGATGCGGCGATCCTGGCCGGCGCCGGCGTCGGCGGTGCGGCCGCGGATCCGCGAGTTGATGCCGCCGGCCGCCAGGTAGCCGGAGACCTGGACGATCGCGTCCTCGCTCGCGCGCGCCTTCAGGCGGACGCGCCGCCCCTTCTGCTTGCGGTGGGCGCGGACCGAGAGCTGCGGGGCGACGCCGTCGTCGACGGGCGGAGCGGCGCCCGGGTCGACCTGCCGGACGGCGACGTCCTCGCAGTCGGCCGGGTCGTCGAACTGGTCGACGATGGCGAGATCGCCGTCGCCGTCGCCGCAGTCGACCGCGTCGGCCACGCCGTCGGCGGCGTGCACGACGTCGTCGCCGGGCCCGCTGTCGAGCTGGTCGGCGCCCTGGCCGCCGATCAGCGTGTCGTCCGCGGCGCCGGAGCGCAGCGTGTCGGCCCCGAGGCCGCCGTCGAGGCGCGCGGGCGTGTCCCCGAGCCGGTCGTCCACGCGGTCCTCGCCGGCGCCCACCTCGACCTCGAGCCGGCGCACCGAGCCGCGCACGCAGAAGACCTCGACGACGTTGGCCTGCGCGTTGATCTTCCCGGGATCGCAGGGCGGGCTCGGGAAGCGGATCCCGAACGGGTCGCCGTCGTCGGCCAGCCGGATGCGCCCGCGGTCGTCGAGCCCGACGTCCAGCGCGTTGGCGACGCCCGCGTCCTCGGAGAACAGCCGCAGCGTGCCGCCGTCCTCGACGGTGATGCGCGAGTCGGCGCGCGCCGCCGGGGCGGCCAGCATCAAGGCTGCCGCGGCCGCCGCAGCCGCCGCGGGCAGCGCGAGGACCAGGGCGACGGCTGCGGCGAGCGGGCGCATGGGGGCGGCCACACTAACGCGCGGGTGCCCCGGATCGGGCCGGTGGCGGCGATGCTGGTCCGCCGCCCGACTATGCTCGGGCCGGGTGAGCGAGAGGAGGATGAGGTGACGCGCTTCGGGTCCTACGAGGAGGCGGTCGCGCAGCACGAGTGGCAGGTGCCGGAGCGCTACAACCTGGCCGCCGACGTGTGCGACAAGCATCCGCGCGACAAGCTCGCGATGATCCACGAGGACTTCGGCGGGACCGTCCGCGAGGTGACGTGGGGCGAGCTGCAGGACCTCGCCAACCAGGCCGCGGCGGTGCTGCGCGGAGCGGGCGTCGAGCGCGGCGACCGCGTCGCCGTCGTCCTGCCCGCGCTGCCCGAGACGGCGGCGATCTTCTTCGGCGCGTGGAAGCTCGGCGCGCTGCTGCTGTCGATGTCCGTGCTCTACGGCGACGACGGGATCCGCCACCGGCTCACCGACTCCGAGCCCCGCGTGCTCGTGACCGACCAGGCGAACGCGCCGCGGTTCGAGGACTGGGGCGGGCAGGTGCTCGTGCTCGACGACGGCCTGCTCGACGGCGCGCCGACCGACCCGATCAGCACCGACACGGCCGCCGAGGACCCCGCGCAGCTCTACTACACCTCGGGCACCACCGGGCTGGCCAAGGGCATCGTGCACGCGCACCGCTACCTGCTCGCTCACGAGGAGTTCGTCTACTGCCACGACGTGCAGGACGGCGAGCGCTTCCACGGCATGGGGGAGTGGGCATGGGCGGCGGGGATCGCGCCGCTGCTCGGGCCCTGGCGGCTGGGCGCCGTGCAGCTCGTCTACCAGCGCGAGGGCGGCTTCGAGCCGCACAAGCAGCTGGACTTCCTCTCGCGCCACGAGGTCTCCAACGTCTTCACGACGCCGACCGCGATGCGCTCGATGATGGCCATCGCCGACGCGGGGCGGCGCTACCCGCTGGGCTCGCTGCGCGCGGTGTGCTCGGCCGGCGAGCCGCTGAACCCGGAGGCGATCCGCTGGTTCCGCGATCAGTACGGCATCACGGTGCTCGACTACTACGGGCTGACCGAGTCCTATCCGCTGGTCGCGAACTACCCGTTCATGGAGGTCCGCGAGGGGTCGATGGGCAAGCCGATGCCGGGCTGGGACGTCCAGCTGCTCGACGAGGACGAACGCCCCGTGCCGCAGGGCGAGCGCGGGGAGATCTGCCTGCGCGCGCGCTCGAACCCGCATTACCCGCTCGGCTACTGGAGCCCGCCGTCGGACCCGGGGCGCAACGAGGAGGCCGCGCAGGAGACCTTCGGCGGCGGGTGGTTCCACACGCGCGACGCCGCGTCGCTCGACGCGGACGGCTACGTCTGGTACGAGGGCCGCGCCGACGACGTGATCATCGCCGCCGGCTACCGCATCGGGCCGTTCGAGGTCGAGTCGGCGTGCCTCGAGCATCCGGCGGTCGCCGAGGCGGCGGCGGTCGCGTCGCCCGACGAGCGGCGCGGCAACGTGGTCAAGGCGTTCATCGTGCTGGCCGACGGGCACGACGGCTCCGACGAGCTGGCCGAGGAGCTCAAGACGTTCGTCCGAGGACGGCTGTCGGCCTACGCCTATCCTCGGCGGGTGGAGTTCGTCGACTCCCTGCCCAAGACGCTGACCGGCAAGATCCGCCGGATCGAGCTGCGCCAGCGCGAGGCGGAGGCCGCGCGGGGGTGAGCCGCCGCGAGCCCGCCGCGCTCCTCCCGGTCCCGGCGGCGCGGCTGATCGGCTTCGTCCTGCTGGCCGCGCTCGGCGCCGCCGAGTGGGCGCGGATGGTCGCCGGGCTGCCGCTCTCGCGGCCGCTGCTCTGGGTCGCGCTCGGCGCGGCGACCGGCGCGGCGATCTGGGCGTGCGAGCGGCTCCCGCGGCGGTGGGCGCCCGTGGGGCGCGCCGCGGCGCTGGTGGCGGGGCTCGCCCTGGCGTTCCCCGCGGCCGGGCT
>DASVQH010000429.1:0-2552 GCA_036389195.1 Solirubrobacteraceae bacterium | reverse complement strand
TCCGCGCCATCGAGGAGAACGGGGCCACGCGGCTGGCGGTGGCCGGGGACCTCGACATCACCGCCGCCGAGCCCCTCGAGCGGGCGGTCTCCGCGGCGCTGGACGGGGGAGCGCGCGAGCTGGTCATCGACCTGTCGCCGACCACGTTCGTCGACTCGACCGGCCTCTCGCACCTCCTGGCCGCGCGCCGGCGCGCCGACGCCGCCCGGGCGAGGCTGAAGATCGTGGCGCCGCAGGGCTCCGAGGCCCGCGTGGTCATCGACCTCGCGGGCGTCGGCACGATCCTCGGGGTCGCCGAGACCTAGCCGGGCCGCCGGGCCGGCTAGGTGACCAGCACGAGCACGAGCACGATCAGGATCAGGATCAGGACCCCGATCCCCGGCACGATCGCCGCCGACGAGCTCCAGAACCCGGGGTTGGACTGGTCGCGGGTGTGGTGGCCCTCGGGCGGGGTGCCCACCCAGTCGTCGTCGTCCTCGTAGCGCGCGGGCATCGTGCAGGCGTGCGTACCCGCGTCACTCGATCGGGAAGCCCGCGCGTCGCCACGAGGGCACGCCGCCCTCGACCACCCGCAGGACCTCCTGGGCGCCGAAGCGCCGCAGCAGGCTCGCGCCGACCGACGCGCGCTGGCCGGAGGCGCAGATCACCGCCACCGGGCGCCCGGCGTCGAGACCCGCCGGGATCTCGTGCAGGTCGTGGAACGGCACGTGGACGGAGCCGGGGATGTGGCCCGCGTCCCACTCGGCGTCCTCGCGGACGTCGAGGATCTGCAGCTCGGATCCCGCGTACGCCTCGTGGAGCTCAGGCACGGTGATCCGCGGGGTCCGCTCGACGTCGTAGCCCGCCTCGCGCCAGCCCGTGAACCCGCCGAGGAGGTGGCCCGCCACGTTGCGCACGCCGACCGCCGCGGCGAGCTCGGTGGCGCGCCGGCCGTCGGCGTCGTCGACCCCGACGAAGACCACCGGCCGGTCGCGCTCGGCCAGCCAGGCCAGCTTGGTCCCGAAGCCCGCCCGGACGGTGGTCAGATTGACCGAGCCGGGGATGTGCGCGTCGTCGAACTGCAGCTCGATGCGGACGTCGACCACGAGCGAGCCGCCGTCGCGGTGCTGGGCGACCTGCACGGGCGCCAGCGGGCGGGGCTCCGCGCCGTCGCCCGACAGCGGCGCGCGGTTGGCCGCGACGATGTTGCGGAAGTTCGGCGGCTGGGGGCCGAGCTTGGCGATCGCCTCGGTGACGAACGCGTCCTCGTCCTCGATCTGCAGCACGCGGTTGTGGGCGCGCTCGAAGCCCAGCGTCGAGGACACCTTCATGCTCATCCCGGGCCCGCCGCACATCGAGCCGCCGAGGTGGCCGGGCCACAGCTCCACCTCGCCGGGCAGCGCCAGCAGCTTCTCGTGCAGGGAACGGAAGATCCCGCGCGCGCCGTCCTCCTTGTCGACCGCGAGGTCGGGCCGGGCGACGTCGCCGACGAACAGCGAGTCGCCCGCCAGGACCGCCCACGGGGCGTCGTCCCCGCGGCCGGCGTCGGCCAGCAGGAACGCGCAGTGCTCGGGGCGATGGCCCGGGGTGTGCAGCGCGCGCACGCGCAGGTCGCCGAGCTCGAGGACCCAGCCGTCGTCGAACGGCTCGTGCTCGTACTCCGGGGCGGCGTCGCGGTGGACGTGGATGGCCGCGCCGGTGGCCGCGGCGAGGCGCCCGTGGCCCGAGACGTGGTCGGCGTGGTTGTGGGTCTCCAGGATGTGCTCGATGCGGACGCCGAAGTAGCGCGCGAGCGCGAGGTACTCCTCGACGTCGAGCTTGGGGTCGACCACCGCCGCCACGCCGGCGTGCTCGTCGCCGATCAGGTAGGAGGCGCAGCCGAGGTCGTCGTGCGTTATCTGCCGGAAGATCACATTCGCGACTGTAACGGTCAGGTTGGCGACCGGGAAGGGCGTCGGCGGGCGCTAACCCGGGGGTTCGCTCACGTCGTCGTGGACGATCGGCGGGATCGCGCCGCCCGTCCCGCCGCCCCAGCGCTCGTAGTACTGGCGGACGGCGTGCTCGGCCGCGTCGGCGCTCTCGGCGAACGACCGCCCGCCGCCGGCGACGCCGGGCAACGACGGGCACGTGAAGATCCAGCCCGTGCCGTAGCGCTGGTGCAGGATCCGGATGGCGGCCACATGTGACAGATCCGTCCGCGCTCGGCGCGTGACGCGATCGAGAAGTGGCGACGCGCCCAGCTGACGACCTGTCACTTGGTGACGGGCGGCTCGCGGGCGGGTATGACCCCGGCGTGAGCACTCCAACCGCCCCTTCACCCCTTCACCTCCTCGCGGAGCGGCTCGAGGGCCTCTCCGCGCTCGACGGCGTCGGCAAGACCGTCGCCAAGCAGGTCCGCGGGCTCCTGGCCCCGGGCACGCTCAAGGACACGCTGAGCGGCACGGCGCTCGGCCACGCGCTGCATCCGGTGCTGACGGACGTCGTGATCGGGAGCTGGACGAGCGCCACGCTGCTCGACCTGATCGGCGGCAAGAGCACCGACGCCGCGGCCCGCAAGCTCATCGTGGCCGGGA
>DASVQH010000428.1:0-5351 GCA_036389195.1 Solirubrobacteraceae bacterium | reverse complement strand
CGGTGGCGATGGCCGCCGTCTTCGCGCCCGGCCGCAGGTTCCCGGTCGGCGTCGGCGCGGCGGCCATCGCCGTCTACGTCGCCCGGCTCTCCCTCGACGCCGGCCCCGAGGCGAGCTACGCGTACCAGATCGCCGTGGTCCTGATGTTCTTCGCGGCGGCGGCGGGCGGGAGCGGCGCCCCGGTGCGGATCGCCGGGCGGCTGCTCGTGCTGGTGGCGCTCACGGTGGGGGCGCGCGCGCTCGTGGTCCTGGTGATCGAGCCCGGCGAGCCGTTCCTCGATCCGTACGGGCGCGCGATCTGGATCTACCTGGGCGCGCTGGCCGGCGCCGGCGCGGCGCTGGGGCTCACGCTGCGCGGCCGCGACGCTGACGTCCGCGCGCTGCGCCGGCGCGTGGAGCTGCTCGAAGCGGCCCTGCCGACGCGCGAGGACGACGCCGCGCGCGCGGAGCAGCGGCGCGCCGCCGAGCACGTCCGCCGCCTCGTCGTCGACCTCGCCGAGCGCGTGGAGACGCTGCTGGCCGACGCCGGGCGCACGCTGCGCCGCGATCCGCGCCGCGCCGCGCTGCTGCTGGTGCGCACCGGCGACGCCGCGCGCGAGACGCTGGCCGGCATGCGCGCGCTGCTGCACCGGCTGCGCAGCGACGAGGGCGAGGACGAGGCGCCCGCGGGCGCGGCGGTCCGGCCCGGCGCGGCGACCGTCGAGGACCTGGTGGACGGGCTCCAGCGCGACGGCGCGGAGGTCGCGGTGCGGCGCGACCCGCGGCTTGCCGTCCCCGAGGTGCTGGTCATCGCCGCCGACCGGGTCGCGGTCCTCGCCGCCGACGTGCTCGGCGGTCCGCCGCGCCACGCCGCGCTGCGGGTGACCCCGACGGCGCTCGAGCTGGTGCTGCGCGGCCCGCGGCGCCGCCGGCGACCGCCCGCCGCGACGGCGTCGGCCGACGGGGTCGCGGTCGCCGAGCGCGTCCGGCTGCTGGGCGGCGCGCTGCGGCTGCGCGCTCGCCGCGGGCGGCTCGTCCTCGTCCTGCCGCTGGAGGGCGCGCCGGCCCGGCGCGGCAGCGGGCACGCGCTGCCCGACGTGCCGGCGCCGCTGCGCGGCCACGGCGGCGTCGCGCTGCTCGCCGCCCTCGGCGCGCTCGACCAGCTGGTCGAGCCGATCGACGGCCCGCTCGCCGTCCGCCTCGCGGTGGCCGTCCTGCTTCCGCTGCCGCTGCTGGCCCGCCGCCGCCGGCCGGTGCTGGCGGTGCTCGGGCTCGAGGCGGTCCTGGTCGCCGGCAGCGCCGGCGGCATCCTCGGCGGCCTCGCGGCGCAGGCCTACGTGGCGACGCTGATCGCGGCGTTCATGATCGGCGCCTCGCCGCTGCGGCTGCCCACGGCCGCCGCCGTCGGCGCCGCCGCGGTCGTGCTGCCCAACCTCGCGATGCTGCTCGAGCCGACCGCCTGGACGGCGCAGTCCTACGTCTCCTACGCGGCGATGCTGGCCGGGGCGTGGATCGTCGGCCGGCTGGTGCGCGACCGCCTCGCCGCCGCCGCCGGGACGCGGGCGCAGCTCGACCGCCTCGACGCCCGCCGGCGGGCGATCGAGGAGCGCGCCGCGGGCCGCGAGCGCGCGCGACTGGCCCGCGAGCTGCACGACGTCCTCGGTCACGCGATCCTCGTGATCTGCATCCAGGCGGGCGCGGCCGAGCGGATGGCCGAGCGGGGCGACGACAGCGGCGCGCAGGAGGCGATCGCCTCGGCGCGCGCGGCGTCGGCCACGGCGCTGCGCGAGCTCGACCGCCTGGCGCGGCTCACGCCCGCGGCGCCGGCCGGCGACACGGCCCCCGGCCTCGGCGAGCTGCCCGCGCTGGTGGACCGCGTGCGCGCCACCGGCGTGGAGGTCGAGCTGCGCCTGGTCGCTTCCGAGCCGGTCCCCGACGCCGTCGGCGCGGCCGCCTACCGGATCGTCCAGGAGGCGCTGACCAACGCAGCCAAGCACGCCGCGGGCGCCCCGGTGACGGTCGGCGTCGAGGTGGGCGAGGGGCGGCTCGCGCTGCGCGTCGCCAACCCGTCCGGCGAGGCGCTGGCGGCGGCGCCCGGCGGCCACGGCCTGCGCAGCATGGCCGAGCGCGCGGGGGAGCACGGCGGCGCGCTGGAGGCCGGCCCCGCGGACGGCGGCGGCTGGACGGTGCGGGCGTCGCTGCCGCTCGCGCCGCGCGCCGGTCAGACGACGACGGCGTAGCGGGGGAGCTTCGCCGCGCCCGGGATGAGCTGGGCGGCGTCCTGGTCGAACCACTGCTCCAGCACGCTGCAGTAGAGCCCGCGGAAGTCGGCCGTCCGGCGCAGGTTGCCGTCGGGGTCGAGCACCCCGAGGCCCGGGTAGGCGCCGATGAACCCGCCGCCCGCCGCCGTGCCACGCACTCGCGTGCCCAGGACCATCGCCAGCCCCGCCGCGCCGTGGTCGGTCCCGACCGAGCCGTTCTCCTCCGGCCGGCGACCGAACTCGCTCCACGCGAGCGTGAGGACGCGGCCGGCCAGCGCGGCCGAGCGGGCCTCGAGGTCGGCCTGGAAGGCCTCCAGCGCGGCGCCCACGCCCGCGACCTGACCGGCGAACACGTCGGCCTGGTTGGCGTGGGTGTCGAAGTCGGCGTGCGCGTCGATCGCCGCGCAGCGGATGGGCAGGCCCGCGCCCAGCAGCCGCGCGAGATCGCGCAGCTTCGCCCCGAGCGGGTTGTCCGGGTATGCCACCGTCCCGGCGGGCAGCGGCCGGGCGAGGGCGGTCCGCAGGTCGACGGCGTCGCGGTAGGTCTCGCGGACCAGGCCGAGGACGGGGTCCGTCGAGCTCAGCGCGCTGAGCTCCCCGAACGCCCGCAGCAGCTCGGTCTTGTACGGCGGGCCGTAGATGCCGGGCGTGTCGAAGTCGTAGGCGGCGGGCGCGTCGACCGCCGCGACGGCCTTGGACTCCGTGGCCAGCGCCGGCGAGAGCGTCCGGCCGAGCGTCAGGCCCTGGATCGGGTTGTGCTCGTCGCCGATGACGTCGATCAGGCGGCCGAGCCAGCCCGTGCGCCCGTTCGGGTCGGTCGCGCCCACCTCGTAGAAGTGGCGCGACGTGAAGTGCGACTGGTTGGGCCCCGCGTAGCCGACCGACGGCAGGAGCACCATCCGGCCGCGGTCGTGCAGGCGCTTGAAGGCCGCCGCCTCCGGGTGCCAGCCCATCTTCGTGCTGCCGCGCAGCGGGAGCGTGCTGTCGCGGTCGACGAGCAGGTTGGGGCGCAGCGTGCGGTTGTAGCGGGCGTCGGCGAGCGGCGGCAGCAGGCTCAGCGTGTCGACGCCGCCGGAGAGGAACACCGAGACCAGCACGGGCTGGTCGGGCGCCGCGGCCGCCATGGCCGCCTCGGTCATCGCCTCGGGGGCCAGCGCCCGCCCGCCGAACAGCGTCAGGCTCAGGCCGAGCCCGCTCAGCACGAGGCTGCGGCGGGTCAGCCCGGTCCCGGCCGGCGCGGGCATCCCGGGCTCGATCCCCGGCAGGCCGCGGCCCGCCGCGGCGCGGCGCAGCAGCTGCGCGCGGGTGTGCTCCTCGCAGGACATGTCAGCTCACCTGGTTGTCGTGGCAGCCCGCCACCAGGTGGCGGAGGACGTTCTGGCGGTAGCCGTTGCGCTCGGAGGCGGTCAGCCCGGGCGTGGCGAGGGCCCCCATCCGGGTGGCGGCGCGCACCAGCGCGGTGCGCGTGTCGGCGCGGATGGCCGGCGGGTCGTCCCAGAAGCGCAGCGCGGCGCCGACCGCCTGCTGCGCCGTCTCGGTGGCCGGATAGGCCTGCCCGGGCTGCCACTGGCGGCCTTTGAGCGCGTGGAAGGCGAGCTGCCAGCGGTAGCGCAGCGACGACGTGTCGAGCCAGCGGTCCTCGCGCCAGCCGGCGATGTTCGGCGGGTGGTACAGGTGCTGGCCGGCGCCGGCCGTCTCGCCCGTCCAGGCGATCGTCTCGATCCCGCGGCCGATCGCGCGCAGCAGCCCGGCCGCCTGCACGACCGGCGGCTTGACCAGCGCGGGGCCCTCGTAGAGCAGCCGGTGCCGCAGGATCGCCTCGACGACGGGGCGCACCCGGAAGCCGTTGGCCAGGTAGACGCGCTCGAGCACCTTGCGCTGGTCCTCGGGCGGCGGCACGGCGATGAACGCCGACCACAGCTTCAGGACGAGGAACGACGGGTGCAGCGGATGGGCGACGCAGGCGTCCACGACGCCGGCCGGCTCGTAGGCCGCCGTCTTGCCGAACACCGTCTTGGCCCCGTCGTCGTGGCGCTCCGCCTCGTAGCGGAAGTTGTAGAAGCCGCCCTGGCTGGGGGCGTAGTCGTCCGTGTAGCCGGTGAGGCCGCGGGCCGCCTCGCGCACGTCGCGCTCGGTGTAGGCGCCGCGGTCGGGCCCGAGCGCGTAGAGCTCCATCATCTCGCGCGCGTAGTTCTCGTTCGGCCGGCCCTTGGCGTTCTCGTCGCCGTCGAGGCGCACGAGCATCGCCCCGTCGGCCGTGATGTCGAGCAGGAGCTGCCGGAACGAGCCCAGCCCCTTGGTGCGGAAGAGCTGGACGTGGCGGGCCATCAGGTTGTACTGCTGGAGGCGGCCGACGTCGACGGCGACGCCGAACCAGTCGTGCCAGAGCAGGGCCATCCGCTCGACGAAGGGCTGGGAGGAGCGGATCATGCGGTCGAACCACGCGAGGTGGTCGTGCTCGAACTCGACGCCGGGGTTCAGACGCGGGCTGAACTCGGTGTAGGGCTCCGGGCCCTGCAGGACCGGCGCGCCCGACGGGCGCGTCAGCGAGGTGATCGCCGCGTCGAGGCCCAGCGACGCCACCGTCGCCGCCTCGCCCCGGCGCGGGCCGAACCCGGCGCGCCACAGCAGGCGCGTCGCCTCGCGGACGCCGAACGTGCCGGTGTAGGCGTCCAGGCCGGCGGGGGCGGCGAGCGTGGTCTCCATGACCGCGATGATCGGCGCGCACCTGCCGTCCCGCCGACCACCTTCCGGTCATGGCGCCTCCACCTTTCGGCGCGACCGACCTTGTGCCCGCACCCGCCACGATGGACGATGGAGCGACCCATGGCGCTCGTCCGCGGCACTCCGCATCCCGCCCTGCGCGGCGTCGTCGGCCACTACGCCGACTTCGGCGAGCGCACGGGCACGCCCCAGGAGACGGCCGAGGCGCCGGGCGGCGGGATCGTGGTGATCGTCGACCTCGACCGGGGATGGACGGTCGAGGGCGAGCGCTTCGGGTCGTTCGCCGGCGGACTCTACGTCCGGCCGGTGCGGGTCCGCCACGAGGGCTCCAGCCGCGGGCTGCAGTTCGACGTCGAGCCGACCGCGGCGCGGGCCCTGCTCGGCGTG
>DASVQH010000427.1:0-2311 GCA_036389195.1 Solirubrobacteraceae bacterium | reverse complement strand
CATGCGGACCCTCCGGTGCGTCACGCGGCGGCCGCCGTGGACGAGCTCGAGCACGCCCTTGCACGGCGCGCCCGCGGCCGACGGACACGCGAGCCGCACGCGCACCCGCCCGCGAGGGCCGGCCCGCAGGCGCTCGGAGAGGACGCTGGCGCGGAGCGGCGGCGGCGGGCCGGCGGCGGGGTCGTAGGCCGGCGGGTCGCCGCCGGTCGGCGGCTCGGGCGGCCGCGGCTCGCCCGCCGGGACGCCGATCTCGAGCGTCCGCGGCTCGACGAAGTCGTCGGCCAGATCGGGCCGCTGCGAGGCGTACGCCGCGGCGATCTCGTAGACGCCCGGTTCCTGCGGCCGCCAGCCGCGGTGGACGAAGGTCCCGTCCGCCGCGACCGGAACCGCCGCGAGGGTCTCGGCGCGGCGGCGGCCCGGCGCCACGTAGCGCAGCATCACCCGCTGGCCCGCGAGCGGCGGGTCGGATTCCCCGGTGATGGTGATCGAGCGGCGGTCGACGCGCGGAGGCGGGTAGCCGCACAGCCCCTCGCTCCGAGGCTCGGTGGCGATGTCGAGCTGGACGCCGGTGCGGCCCGCCGGCGTGGCGGCGGCGACGGGGACCGGGCCTGGCCGCTCCAGGGTCCCGCCGCCGTCGTCGAACGTGAGGAGGCTGACCTCGTAGCGCGAGCCCGGCCAGGGCGGCGTCGATGCCACGGCGGCGTCGAAGACGAGCGCCGACCGCGCGTTCGCGGGCAGCTCGACCCAGTAGGCCACGTCGTTGGAGAGCGCGCCGTGGCGCTCGGGCAGGTCGGACCGCGAGCACGGGAACGCGTCGCCGTGACTGGTGAGGGGCGGCCCGACCGTCCCCGGTCCCTCGAGCCGCGCGTTCCCGCCGAGGCGCAGCAGCGCCCCGTCGAAGCCGCCGAACGCGGCGCCCGTCGAAGCACCGAGCGAGAAGCGCTCCGGCGTCGCGCCGGTCGTCATCTCGACGCGGTAGGTGAGCGCCCGCGTCTCGCCGAAGACGACGCGGTCGGGCGTCACGGTCGCCCGGAGCTCGATGTCGGCGCCCGCGGCCGCCGGAGCCGTCAGCGCGAGCAGCGCCGGCACCAGCTCAACCGCCCGGCGGGATCGCCTCCAGGCGCTCGAGGACCGCCGGGACATGCCGCACATAGTGCGTGTAATCGAAGATCTTGTCCAGGTCGAGCCCCGCGGCCGCCGGCTCGCGCTCCATCAGCGACCGCAGCGGCGTCTGGGTGTCCCACGCCGCCTGCGCCGCCCGCTGCACGATCCGGTAGGCCTCGTCGCGGACCATCCCGCCCTCGACGAGCGCCAGCAGGAGCCGCTGGGAGAACAGCGCGCCGCAGGTGACCTCGAGGTTCGCGCGCATGCGGTCGGCGTGCACCACCATCCCGCGCACCACGCGCAGCGCGAGGTGCTGCATGTAGTCGAGGAGGATCGTCGCGTCGGGCAGGATCACCCGTTCGGCGCCGGAGTGCGAGATGTCGCGCTCGTGCCACAGCGCGACGTCCTCGACGCCCGCGCCGGCGTAGCCGCGCAGCACGCGCGCCAGCCCGGTGATCCGCTCGGTGGTGATCGGGTTGCGCTTGTGGGGCATCGCGCTGGAGCCCTTCTGACCGGCCCGGAACGGCTCCTCGACCTCGCGCACCTCCGTGCGCTGGAGGTGGCGGATCTCGGTGGCCAGCCGCTCGAGGCCCGCGCCGGCCAGCGCGATCGCCTGCAGCAGCTCGGCGTGGCGGTCGCGCGGCACGACCTGGGTGGACACCGGCTCCGCGGCGAGGCCGAGCTGCGCCAGCACGCGCGCCTCGAAGTCCGGGCCGAGGGAGGCGTAGGTGCCCACGGCGCCCGAGACCGCACCGGTCGCCGCCTGGCCGAAGGCGCGCTCGAGCCGCTCGGCGTTGCGGTGTGCCTCGAAGGCGAAGCCGGCCAGCTTGAGGCCGAAGGACGTCGGCTCGGCGTGGACGCCGTGGGTGCGCCCGACGCTCAGCGTGCCGGCGTGCTCGCGCGCCCGGTCGGCGAGCGCGGCGGCGAGCGCGCGGGCGCCGTGCAGGATCGGGTCGCCGGCGCGCCGCATCTGGAGCGCCAGGGCGGTGTCGAGGACGTCGGAGGAGGTGAGGCCGAAGTGGATCCAGCGCCCCGCGGGACCGGCGCTCGCCGACAGGACGTCGACGAACGCGGCGACGTCGTGGTCGGTGACCCGCGCGCGCTCCTTGACGGCCCCGACCGTGAAGGTGGCGGCGCGGATCGCCGCCAGCTCGTCCTCGGTCGGGCCCTCGAGCGCCTCCGCGGCGGCGACCTCGACGTCCCGCCA
>DASVQH010000426.1:0-1830 GCA_036389195.1 Solirubrobacteraceae bacterium | reverse complement strand
CCGCCCTCGCGATCGCCGGCCCGGCGGCCGCGGACGGCCCGCTCGACGCGGTGATGGCGGACTGGCGCGCCGACGGCGAGATCGACGCCTGCGCCTACACGGCGGCCGGCCTGCAGGCGGCGCGGGCAGCGGTCCCGGCCGACGTCGTGGCCTACGCCCCCGACTTCGTCGCCGCGGTCGACCGTGCGATCGCCGACAACGCGCGCTGCGCCGTCGCCGTCCCGCCGCCGGACAAGGACGGCAACGCGGGCAAGCAGGCCAAGGGCAAGGCCAAGGGCGTTCCGGCGGCCTGCCGCAAGCTCGGCGGCCGCAAGCGCGCGCGCTGCGTCAAGGACGCCAAGGCGACCGCCCGCTGCAAGGCGATGAAGCACGGCAAGAAGCGCTCGACGTGCCTGAAGAAGGCCGCGGCGAAGCGCAAGCGCCACGCGCGCCGCTAGAGCCGGCGCGCCCAACACCGGATCGGCCCGGCGCCGCCCCTGAGGGCGGCGCTTTCGTCGTGCCGCTCCGCGCTGGGACGCTGAGTGGTTGCACGTGCTTGTGCATGTGTGCCAACACGCTGAAAAAGCTCAAGTCCCCGCGCACGGCGTCCGATGGGGCCCGTATCCGCCCGCCGCTGCCGCACGCCTGGACGAGCTTCCGCGTCCGCTTCGCCGTCGTCGCCGTCTCGCTGGTGGCCGGCCTGGGCGTGCTCGGCGCCGTCGCGCTCAAGGGCCAGGACCGCCTGCGCACGACGGGCCATCACCTCCACGTCGTCGGCGAGCAGGCCGCGCTCGACAACGCGACGTGGGCCTACCTCATGGACTTCAAGTGGGGCCTGGAGGGCTACGTCGGCACCGAGGACCCTGCGGTGCGCACCCAGCTCGGCGAGGTCATCGAGCAGCGCGTCGCCCTGATCGACGAGCGGCTGGGGGAGATGCACCGCCGCTACGCCGAAGGCAGCGACGGCGCGCGCCTGGCCATCGCGCAGGAGCTTCCCTACCACGAGCTGCGCGCGATCTGGCGGCGCTGGGCCGCGCGGCCGCTGCGCCGCGGGCCGGCGGCGACGCGCGCTCGCGAGCGGGCCCTGGCGGCGATCCGGACCCACGGGCTGCTCATGACCGACAGCGGCGAGGCCTCCACGCGCGGCGACGACCGCATCGCCGAGGCCGCCGAGGCCGGCGCCGTCACGGAGTACCGCGAGACGCGCCGGTGGCTCGTCGCCGCGCTCGTCGTCCTGCTCGCCGGCGGCCTGGCCGTGATCGTCTGGTTCGGGCGCAGCGTCGTGCCGGCCGTGGAGCGCGAGCGCGCGGAGCGCCGCGACGCCGAGGAGCACGCGCAGCTGCACGCCGACCTGACCGCCGCGCTGGACGACCGCGAGGCGGGCACCGTCCTCGCCGCCCACCTCGAGCGCCGGATCCCCGGCGCCACGGTCGCGCTGATCGGCCGGCCCGAGGACGCCGACGCGCTCGAGGTCCGCGCCGCGGTGGCGCCGGCCGACGCGCTCGCCGCCCGGCTCACCGGCTTCCGCGCCCGCGACTGCCTGGCCATGCGCCACGGCGCGGCGCAGGAGACCGCTCCGGGCGATCGCCTGTCCGGCTGCCAGGTCTGCACGAAGCGGGCAGGCGCGACGATCTGCCAGCCGCTGCTGGCCGGCGACGACGCGGCCGGCGCCCTCGTCGTCACGCTCGACCGCGGCGTCTCCGAGCCCGAGCGCCGGCACATCCAGGAGTCGGTCGAGCGCGCCGGGCCGGTCATCGCCAAGCTCCGCGACCTCGTGGAGGCGCGCAGCCGCGCCTCCACCGACTCGCTGACCGGGACGCCCAACCGCCGGGCGTTCCAGGACGCCGCCCG
>DASVQH010000425.1:0-12236 GCA_036389195.1 Solirubrobacteraceae bacterium | reverse complement strand
GTCTTCGTCAGACCCTCCTTCTTCTCGGGCGTCGAGAAGTACGGCGAGAAGAAGAAGACCGCCAGGTCGCGGTTGTCCTGCAGCGCCTCGGCGAACTGCCCGAGCTGCTCGCGGATCGCGTCGAGCTTGTCCTGCTCCTTGGCGACCTCGAAGAGCGAGCGGGCGTAGACGGTGGCGATCTCCTCCACGCGCGCCTCCTACCGCTCGTTCCCGGACGACAGGGCGGCGAAGTCGAGCTCGGACAGCGCGTCCTCGACGAGGCGGCGCTGGTCGTCGCCGGTCAGCGTCTTGCGGGTGACCTTCTCGGTCGCGGCGACCGTCAGGTCGGCGACCTCGCGGCGGATCTCCTGGATGGCGCGCCGGGTCTCCTGCTCGATGTCGCGGCGGGCCTGCTCCATCATCTCCTCGCGCTTGCGCTTGGCCTCGGCGAGCGACTCGGCCTCCTGCGTCTCCCCGGTCTTGCGCGCGCGGGCGACGATGTCGTCGGCCTGAGCGCGGGCGTCGGAGAGCCGCTCGCGGTACTCGGCGAGCAGCTTGTCGGCCTCGGTGCGGGTGCGCTCGGCCGCGTCGATCGAGTCCTCGATCGCGCGCTGGCGCTTGTCGAGGGCCTCCGCGATCCGCGGGAACGCAAGCTTGCCGAGCACGTACATCGAGATCGTGAACACCAGCAGCGTCCAGATCATCAGGCCGACGTTCGGCGAGACGAGGAAGGAGCCGCTGCCACCACCGCCTTCGGAGGCGGCGAAGAGGGGCGCGAGCATTAGAGGAAGAACGCGATCAGGCCGGCGACCAGCCCGTAGAAGAAGCACGCCTCGGTGAGGGCGAAGCCGAGCCACTGGATCGAGGTGATCTCGTCGCGCATCTCCGGCTGGCGGGTGACGGACTCGATGACCTTCCCGAAGATCGTGCCGATGCCGATGCCGGCGCCCACGGCGCCGAGGCCACCGCCGACACCAAGGGCGATCGCCTTGCCCGCTTCGGAGCCGTCGGACGCGGCGGCGAAGATGGAGATGAAGGACAGCAGGAATTCCATGGGGACCGATGCTCCTTGTAGCTAGTGGGACTCGGCGACGGCGCCGCCGAGGTAGATGGCAGACAGCGTGGCGAAGATGAAGGCCTGAAGCGTCGCGACGAGGCCGACCTCGAACATGAACAACGCGATGCCCGCGGGCAACGTCAGGACGCCGAGAACCTCGAGCCCGAGCAGCACTGCCAGGCCACCGGACATGAAGAGGATGATCAGGTGGCCGGCGAGGATGTTGGCGAAGAGACGGACGGTCAGCGAGACGAGCCGCATGAACGTGGAAGCGAGCTCCAGCGGGAAGATCAGGAAGAGGATCGGCCCGGAGACGCCCGCGGGGATCAGGCTCTTGATGTAGCCGCCGAAGCCCTTCGCGCGGATCCCCTCGAGGTTGAAGGCGAAGAACACGACCAGCGCGAGGACCAGCGGGACCGACACGTTCGCCGTCGCCGCGTAGAGCGCGAACGCCGGGATCTCCGCGCCGAAGAGCTTGAAAGACGCATGGCTGTTGGTCGGCAGCGGGATGTAGCCGATCAGGTTCGACCACCAGATGAACAGGAACAGCGCGCCGATGAACGGGAACCACTTGGCCGCCATCTTGTCGTCCATGTTGCCGCGCGTGATGTTGTCGCGCATCGCCGTGTAGAGCGTCTCCACCGCGGTCTGCACCCGGTTGGGCCGCGCCTGCATCCGCTTGGCGATGAAGAGCATCGTCGCGACCGTCAGGATCGCCGCGATGAAGACGTAGAGGACCGCCTTGTTGATGTCCAGCGGGCCCGGCAGGTCGATCCAACTCGTGAGGCGGAACTCCTCCTGCGGCTGGAACTTATCGTTGTCACGCCGGGTGAACCCGAAGATGGCGATCACGAGGATGATCGCGAAGAGGTAGAAGCCCCCGATTCCCAGGAGGAGCTTGCGGCTCTTGCTCATGTGTTGGAGGTGCTCCTCTCGAGCGGACGAAGCGCGATTCGAATGACGAGGTAGAGGGTGAAGGCGACGAGGACGAGCACGGCGGCCGTGAGGCCGTCCTTGCGCGCCCCTGCCAGGCCGACGACGAGGATGGTAAGGCCCATGAGCCAGGCGCGCCCCAACGACGAGAACATGGTCAGCCCGGCGAACGTGCGCGCGTTCCCCGACGCGACGGCGCGCCGTTCGATCGCCCAGCCGAGGAGGCGGCTGAGCGTCCAGCCGGCCGCCCCCGCGACGTAGCCGAGGACCGGCAGCTCCATCAGCACGACGAAGGGCGCCGCGGCGATCACGATGACCACGTCGACCCAGCGGGCGGCGGAGAGGAGATCCACGGGCTTTACCGGAGCGTGCGTGGACATCCCGGGTCCCGGCGAAGGGAGCGACGCGTCGGCGGGCTCAGCGTCAGCAGGAGGCGCGGCCCGCAGCGGCCGGCGTTGCGCAGCGCGCCCCGCACGCCGCCGGACCAGTCCGCCCGGCGCGAGCGCGCCTGCTCGGAGCAGCGCGCGCGGCGACCAGCGTCGCGGTCGTCGTCGGGCCGGGGGCCCTGTGGCGTGGGTACGGGCATGCGAGAGTGGGCCACCCTACAGACGGCGTGCCGTTGGAGGCGCGCTCTGAGCCGGAGGGTCGGCTCGTCTGCGGCAGCGAGGGCATTATAGCCGCGCTTAGGACTTTGTAACAACTTTGTGCGACCCGGCGCAAAGCGGGTCAGCGGAACCCCATGGCGACGGCCACCGCCAGCAACGCCTCGTCGGCGTCCGGACGCCCCACCAGCTGGCCGCCGCCGGGCAGCGTGAGCGCCGGCAGGCCGAGCACGCTCCAGGGCGACGTGAAGGCGAGCAGGGCGGCGCGGACCGACGTCCAGCCGCCGCCGAAGTCGCCCTCGCGGGCGCCCAGGCGCGGGGGAAGGATCGGGACCGTGGGCAGCAGGAGCGCGTCGAGGCCATCGAGGCGGGCGGCGGCGCCGGCGCGCACGTCGGCCAGGCGGCGGGCGGCGCGCGCGTACTCGGCCTCCGTCACCTCCGCCGCCGCCTGCAGGCGCGCGAGGACCTCGGGGTCGAACAGCTCGGGCGCGCGGGCGATGCGGTCGGCGTGGATCCGCGCGGCCTCGAAGGACTGCACGGTCGCGTAGACGCGGGCCAGCTCGGCGGCGTCCGGGAACGGGACCGGCGCTTCACGAACCGAAGCAAGGGGTCTGACCCCTTCCTTCAGTTCGTGAAGTGCGGTGGCGATGGCGGGGTCGACGCCGCCGAGGCCGGTGGTGTCGACGAGGCCGATGCGCGGCCGCGTCGCCGGGGACGGCGGCGGCTCGTCCGGGCTCCCGGTAAGCGCGCGCCGGCCGAGCGCGACGTCCTCCACGGTCGCGGCGAGCGGCCCGACGGTGTCGAGCGACGGCGACAGCGGGAAGACGCCGTCGAGCGGCACCGTCCCGCTCGTCGGGCGCAGGCCGGCCACGCCGCACAGCGCGGCCGGGATGCGCACGGAGCCGCCGGTGTCGGTCCCGATCGCCAGCGGCACGATCCCGGCGGCGACCGCGGCGGCCGACCCCGCGCTCGAGCCGCCGGCCATCCGCGACGGGTCGCGCGGGTTGCGGCCGGGGCCGTTGGCCGAGCGGTCCCCGGTCGGGCCGTAGGCGAGCTCGTGCGTCGTCGTCTTGCCGACGATGACCGCGCCCGCCGCGCGCAGGCGCGCGACGACGAGCGCGTCGCGCGCGGGGACGTGGTCGGCGAAGTGCCGCGAGCCCATCGTCGTGCGCAGCCCCGCCGTGTCGACGAGGTCCTTGACGGCGACGGGGATCCCGTGCAGCGGCCCGCGGTCGCGGCCGGCGGCGAGCTCGTCCTCCAGGCGCGCGGCGGCCGCGAGCGCGCCGCCGGGGTCGAGCGTCACGAACGCGTTGATGAGCGGCTGCCACCGCTCCGCCGCGGCGAGCGCCTCGCGGGCGAGCTCGACGGCGCCGGTCTCCCCGCGGCGCAGGCGGCGGCCGAGGTCGGCCACGGTGGGCGGGGCGGGAGCCGGCACGGATTCCGCCGATCGTACGGGCGAGTCGTGTCTAGGGTACGCAGCGGATGCCTGACGCCGGCACACCGACGAGCGGCCCCGTCAGCCTTCCCACCGGCTTCGATCCGCGCCGCGTCCGCCGCCAGGCCGTCCTCGTCATCGGCGCGATCGGGCTCCTGGTCCTCGTGGCGCTGCTCGCGCCCGGGCTCGGCGAGGTGCGGACTCTCCTCAAGGGGGCGAGCGTGCCGTGGCTGGCCGTCGCCACCCTGCTCGAGCTGCTGTCCTGCCTGTCGTACGTCGCGATGTTCCGACCGGTGTTCTGCCGCACGATGTCCCGCACCACGGCGTGGGAGATCGCGTGGTCGGAGCTCGGCGTCGGCTCGCTGGTCCCGGCGAGCGGGGCGGGCGGCCTCGCGCTCGGCGCGTGGGCGCTGCGCCAGGGCGGCATGCCCGCCGAGCGGATCGCCCGCCGGTCCGTCGCGTTCTTCCTGATCAAGAGCGCGGTCAACTTCGCCACCGTGGCGATCGTCGGCACGGCGGTCGCGGTCGGCCTGTTCGGCGACACCGGGCTGTCGCTGTGGCTGACCGCCCTGCCGGCCGCCTTGTCCGTCCTGGTCTTCGCCGCGGTCATCGCGATCGCGCGACGCGGGCGCGAGCGACTGGCACCCGAGTCGGCGGGCCGCGTGCGCCGGGCGGTGGCCGCCTCGCAGCGCGCGATCGTGCGCGGGGCGGCCGAGGCTGAGGCGATCGTGCGCTCCCGCGACCTCCGCGTCATCGGCGGCGCGATCGGCTACTACGCGTTCGACAACGTCATGCTCTACGCGACGTTCAAGGCGGTGGGGCACTCGCCGGCGATCGAGGTCGTGCTGCTCGGGTACCTCCTCGGCCAGCTCGGCGGGCTGCTGCCGCTCCCGGGCGGGATCGGGGGCATCGACGGCGGGCTGATCGGCGCCCTCGTCGTCTACGGCGCACCGGCAGCCGCCTCGGCCGCCGCCGTCTTCGCCTTCCGGATCATCCTCTTCTGGCTCCCGCTCGTCATCGGCGCCTACGCGTTCGTGCGCCTGCGCCGGGCGCTCAACCAGCCTGGGCGGCCCGACCTCTGCGCGGACGCGGCGGCCGGCTGACCCTCAGGCGCCGTCGCCCTCGGCCCGCCGCTTCAAGCCCTCGACCGGACGGTGCGCGAGCAGCGCCTCGACGCGCGCCCGCGCCGGGGCCTGCACCGTCTTGGCGACCAGCGAGAGCGCGCGGTTGAGCCCGATGTCGAGCGAGTAGGTGGCGCGGGTGCGCCCGTCGCCGAGATCCTCGAAGCGCCACGCCCCGTCGAGCGCCTTCAGGTCGCCCGACTCGCGCTCCCAGGTCATCCCGCGCGGCTCGTCGTAGGCGAAGCGCAGCTTCAGCCGGTGCTTGGCCACCGAGGAGTCGAGCTCGGTGTCGACCAGCGACGGGCGCCCGGCGGCGTCGCGCTCCAGCGCGCGCGCCGACTTCATCGCGCCCTGCCACTCCGGCGCGCGCTCGACGTCGGCGGCGATCGCGAACACCCGCTCCACCGGGGCGTCGATCTCGAGGCTGTGCGATCCGCTGATGTCGCCCATCGCTCAGACCTCCGCGGGGACGCGGGCGCGCCGGACCGGCCGCGGCGCGGGCGTGCGCGGCGCCCGGCCCTCGCCGCCGCCGGACGCGGTGCCGAGCCGGTGCAGCCCCCAGGCCAGCAGTCCCAGCAGCGACAGCGCGATCCCGGCGACGACGGCGTAGGCGACGACCCACAGCCAGCCGGCCGCGGTCTTCTGCTCGCGCTGGAGGATCGTGTGGTCGGCGACGAAGGTCCGCTCGAAGCGCGGTGACGCCGGCACCTCGCGCGCCGGGATCGCCGCGTCGCGCGGGAGGAAGATCGGGACCGCGGTGAGCGAGTTGCCGCGGTGCAGGCGGACGAGCGCCTTCCAGTTGCCGTGCACGGGGATCGGCTCGGTGCTGCGGTAGCGGCCGGGCGCGACCTCGCGCAGCCGGTCGACCACCAGGCCGTCGCCCTGCCACGCCGTCACGGTCAGCCACTCGGCCCCGTCGGCGGCCGAGCGCGGGGCCAGCGTGACGTCGGCGGACACGGCGCGCTGCGGGCCGCCCCGGACCTCGGTCAACGCGACCTGCGCGCGGACGCCCGCGTCGGCCGGCTTCTGCAGCGCGTAGACGACGATCACCGCGACGACCGCCGCGCCCAGCACCGCGGCAGCGCGCAGGGCCGGCGCGCCCGGCGTCGGCTCGAAGGAGAGGCGGCTGCTGACCCACGCGCCGAGCAGGCCGCCGGCCAGCGCCGCGGCGAAGCCGAGGATCGCCGCCTCGGGCAGCAGCTCGGCCGGCCAGGGGATCGGCATGAAGACGTGCGACCAGCCCCACTCGGCGGCCAGGCCGATCGTCCCGATGCCCGCGCCGCACCACGCCCCGAAGGCCAGCGGGCGCTCGCGGCCGTCGATCCGCAGGGCGATCGCTTCGACCACCAGCGCCTCGACCAGGTAGAGCGGGAAGTGCGGCATCGGCTCGCCGAGCACCGGGCCGACCACCACGGTGAGCAAGCCGCGGACGACCAGGAAGAAGGCGACGGAGCCCAGCGCGGCGCCGCGGCCGCCCCACTGGCGGGCCACGACCAGGCCGAGGCTCGCGGCGAGCATGACCAGCAGCGGCTGGAAGACGAAGCGGAACTGCGGGACGCCGAAGTCGAACTCGGCCTGGAAGGTCGAGAGGCCGATCAGGAGGCCGCCGGTCAGCGCGACCGTGCGCAGCAGCCGGATCGCCGTCGGCTCGCCGCGGCGCCCGCGGCCGTCGCCGCTCTCGCCCGGCCGCCCCGCGGCCGCCGCTCGCAGGCCCTCGACGCCGAGCACGGCGATGCCGATCAGCGTCATCGCCGCGCCGCCGATGAGCATCAGGTGGGTCGGCCCCCACAGCGTCACGTCCTGGCCGAACAGCCGGTGCCACATGTCGTCGAGCGGGAAGCCGATCAGCGAGAACGCGCCGCAGGCGCAGATCAGCACGCCGCCCAGCGGGGCGTACCAGCCCGGGCCGAGCTTGAGGGCCGCCGCGCTGGGCTTCTCCTTCGGGAGCACCATCGCGAAGAACCCGGCGGCGAAGATCCCGAACAGCCCGATCAGGATGAAGTAGTGGGCCGGGTTGGCCAGCGGGCCCTCGTCGCGGCCGACGCCGATGTGCAGCGCGATGTCCCAGTACATGCCGAACACCGCGGTCAGCAGCGAGATGGTCGCCACGACGGCGGGCAGGGCCGACCACGCGGGCAGGCCGCTGCGGCGCCCCGCCCAGTCGGCGGCCCGCCCGAGCAGCGCCACGCGGCCCGAGCGGTGGCCGAAGCCGAGGACCAGCAGCGCAAGGCTGAAGAAGGCGGCGCCCGCGGTCGCGATGACGATCTCCCCCACCGCCGCGCCGCCGGCCGGCTGGGTCCCCTGTGCGATGACGTCGATGCCAGTCATGTTCCCCCTTACATGTTACCTCGCACGAGGTTACATCAAACCGCGACGCGTACGATGTCCCCGATGACGACGACGCCGGAGGAGCTGACCGTCGAGCAGCTCGCCTACGAGACCGGCATGTCGGTCCGCAACATCCGCAACCACCAGTCGCGGGGGCTCCTGCCGCCGCCCGAGGTGCGCGCGCGCACGGGCTACTACGGGCGCCGCCACGTCGAGCGGCTGCGGCTGATCCAGGAGCTCCAGGCCGAGGGCTTCAAGCTGACGGCGATCGAGCGGCTGATCGGCGAGCACGGCGACGGCGCCGACCGCTTCCTCGGCCTGCGCCGGGCCGTGACCGCGCCGGCGGGCGGCGAGGCGCCCGAGATCGTCTCTGCCGCCGAGCTGGCCGAGCGCTTCGGCCCGCTCGACGACGACGGCAAGACGATCGCG
Source organism: Solirubrobacteraceae bacterium (assembly GCA_036389195.1). GTDB lineage: Bacteria > Actinomycetota > Thermoleophilia > Solirubrobacterales > Solirubrobacteraceae > JACCYI01. The sequence goes on along the minus strand of DASVQH010000425.1, from coordinate 4,352 downwards.
CGCGCCCAGAAGCTCGGGATCCTCGTCCCGCTGGGCGACGGCCGCTTCGAGGCGCCGGCGCCTGGGCTGCTGCGTGCCGCCGAGGAGGTCACGCGCCGCGGCGTGCCGCTGGTCGCCGCGCTCACGGTGATCGAGAAGGCGCGGCGCAACGCGCAGTCGACGGCCCGCGCGTTCGTGAAGCTCTTCCTCGACGAGGTCTGGCGGCCGTTCGACGAGGCCGGCCGGCCCGCCGAGCGCTGGCCGGAGATCACCGAGTCGATCGAGCAGCTGCGGCCCCTGGCCGCCGACGCGCTGCTCGCCGTCTTCCAGCAGACGATGACCGCGGAGGTCGAGGACGCCTTCGGCAAGCTGCTCGAGGAGCAGGGCCGGCGGCGCTGAGCCGGGGCGCTACGCGGCCAGCTGCGCCGGCTCGGCGGCCGGCGCGGCCGCCGGTGCGTCGTCGCGCACGGAGCGGCGCAGCGGGATCTCCGGGATCAGCAGGGCGATCAGGAAGGTGATCGCCATCAGCGGGATCCCGATCACGAAGACCGGGTGGATCGCGGCGGCCAGCCGCGCGCCGCTGGCGCCCGCGGGCATCCGCGCGGTGAGGATCGCGCCCATCACCGTCACCCCGATCGTGCCGCCGATCGTGCGGAAGAACTGGGCCGAGCTCGTGGCCGCGCCCATGTAGCGCGAGGGCACCGCGTTCTGCACGACGAGCGTGAGGTTCTGCAGCAGCAGCCCGAGGCCGAGCCCGAGGACGATCATCGCCACGGTCGCCGACCCGCTGGTCGACCGGGCGTCCAGCCCGGACAGCAGGACGAACCCGGCGAGCATGATCAGCGGCCCGGCCAGCAGCGCCCAGCGGTACCGGCCGGTGCGCGAGATGACCTGGCCGCTGCCCACGCTGGTCAGGATCAGCGCCAGCATCAGCGGCGTCAGGACGAGGCCCGAGCTGGTCGCCGACGCCCCGATGACGCCCTGCACGAACAGCGGGACGAACATGATCGCGCCGAACATCGCCACCCCGGTCGAGAAGCCGGTCGCGTTGGTCGCGCTGAAGACGCGACGGCCGAACAGCTCGACGGGGACGATCGGCTCGTCCACGCGGCGCTCGTGGACGACGAAGACGGCGAGGATGGCCGCCGACGCGGCGAACAGCCCGAGCACCTGCGCCGAGCCCCACGGGTGCTCGTCGCCGCCCCACACCGTCGCGAGCAGCCCGCTGGTCAGCCCGACGGCGAGCAGCGCGGCGCCGGCGTAGTCGACCCGCCGCACCCGCTCGGGGTGGGGCGGGATCTTCAGCGTCGCCGAGACCACGACCAGCGCCACGAGCCCGACGGGCAGCGACACGAAGAACACCCAGCGCCAGTCGGCGTTGTCGGCGATCCAGCCGCCGGTGAACGGCCCGAGGATCGAGGCGAGCCCGAAGACCGCGCCGGTCAGGCCCTGCCAGCGGCCGCGGTCGCGCGGCGGGACGAGATCCCCGATCGTCGCGACGGCGAGCGGGATGAGCGCGCCGGCGCCGAGGCCCTGGACCGCGCGGGCGGCGACGAGCTGGGTCATCGAGCCGGCGGTCCCGCCGAGCACGGCGCCGGCCATGAAGATCACGATGCCGGCCACGAAGAAGCGCCGGCGGCCGTAGATGTCGGAGAGCTTGCCGTAGATCGGCACGGTGACCGTCGAGGCCAGCATGTACGCGCTGAACACCCAGGAGTAGTGCGCGACGCCGCCGAGGTCGGCGACGATCCGCGGCAGCGCGGTGGCCACGATCGTCTGGTTGAGCGCCGCGAGCAGCATCCCGAGCATCACCCCGGCGAAGGCCAGGTAGGTGGCGCGGCGCGGGAGCAGGTAGCCCTCGGCGATGTGGTCGGACGAGCTGGGCATGCGGTCAATCTAGCAACGATCCGTAGTACGGCTATCTATTGCACGCGCTACTATCCAGCGTCGCTCATGAGCACCGCCCTCCCCACCGAGCCCACGCCCACGCTGGCCCGCTTCAACGAGGCGTGGGACCACTTCTTCGGCGCCGTGCGCCGCGCCCGCGGCCGCGCGCAGCGCATCCCCGAGGGCCCCGGCGAGCTGAGCCTCGCGCAGTACCAGCTGCTGCTGGCGCTGCACGGCGGCGCGGCGCTGCCGGTCGGCGAGCTCGCCGTCCGCGGCGGCGTCAGCGGCCCGACCGCGACCCGCGCGCTGGACGCGCTGGCGCGGCGCGGCATCGTCGAGCGCGAGCACTCCGCCGCCGACCGGCGCGTCGTCACGGTGCGGCTCACCGAAGCCGGCGAGCAGGCGCTCGCCCGCAAGCGCGACTTCATCCTCGGCAAGCGCGCCGAGCTCTTCGCCGAGCTCGACCCCGACGAGCGCGAGCAGGCCCAGCGCCTGCTGCGCCGCCTGGCGGAGCTGATCGACACATGGTGAGCGAGCGCCCCCGGCAGCACTACGGCGTGACGCTCGGCGTCCTGACGACGGGCGCGCTGGCCTTCGCGCTCTCGCAGACCATGGTCGCCCCCGCGCTGCCGGAGATCCAGCACGCGCTGGGCACCTCGACCACCGGCGTGACCTGGGTGATCACGATCTACCTGCTCACCGCGTCGGTGGCCACGCCGGTCCTCGGCCGCTTCGGCGACATGTACGGCAAGAACCGCATGCTCGTGGCCGTGCTGGCGATCTTCGGCGTCGGCTCGGCGGTCGCCGCGCTGTCGAGCTCGATCGGCGTCCTGATCCTCGGGCGGGCGATCCAGGGCGTCGGCGGCGCGATCTTCCCGCTCGCCTTCGGGATCATCCGCGACGAGTTCCCGCGCGAGAAGGTCGCGACCGGGATCGGGCTCATCAGCGCGACCTTCGGCATCGGCGGCGGCGCCGGGCTCGTCCTCTCCGGCGTGATCGTCGACCACCTCGACTACGAGTGGATCTTCTGGCTCGGCCTGGCCGTCGTCGTGCCCGCGGCGATCGCCACGCGGATGTTCATCCCCGAGTCGCCCGTCAAGACGCCGGCGCGCATCGACTGGACCGGCGCGGCGCTGCTGTCCGCGGCGCTCGTCGCGCTCCTGCTCGCGGTCAGCGAGGGCGAGGGCTGGGGTTGGACCTCGCCCGGCGTCCTCGGCCTCTTCGCGGCCGCGGCGGTCATCGCCGTGGTCTGGGTGCGCCTGGAGATGCGGGTGCCGGAGCCGCTGGTCGACATGCGGATGATGCGCACCCGCGCCGTCGCCGCGACCAATCTGACCGGCCTGTTCGTCGGCTTCGGCATGTTCAGCTCGTTCATCGTCGTCCCGCAGTTCGTCCAGATCCCGACGTCGACCGGGTACGGGTTCGGAGCGAGCGTCACGGTGGCCGGGCTCTTCCTGGCGCCGTCCGCGGTGGTGATGCTGATCGGCGGCCCGATCGCCGGCTCGCTCGGCACCCGCTTCGGCTCGCGCTTCCCGCTGCTGCTCGGCTGCGCCATCGCCACGGTCGCGTTCGTCTTCCTCGCGCTGTTCCACGACGCGCGCTGGCACATCTACGCCGGCACGGCCCTGCAGGGCGTCGGGATCTCCTTCGCCTTCGCGTCGATGGCCAACCTGATCGTCGAAGCGGTGCCCCAGAGCGCCACCGGCGTCGCGACCGGCATGAACGCGATCATGCGGACCATCGGCGGCTCGCTCGGTGCGCAGGTGGTCGCCAGCGTGATCGCGGCCTCGGTCGTCGCCGGCGGCCGGCTCCCCGCCGAGTCGGGCTTCACGGCGGCGTTCGCGATCGCCGCGGGCGGGACGCTCGCCGCGCTGCTCGCCGCGCTGGCCATCCCGACGCGCCGGAGGATGCTCGCGGACGCCCGCGCCGCCGAGGTGGCGCCGGGCGGCGCGCCCGCCCCGCCCGCCGAGGAGCCCGCGCGCGTGCTCGCCGGCCCGTCGCGCTGAGCGGTCTCGGCGCGTAGGCGCCGCGCGTGCGGGTACGCCTGAGGACATGCCCACACGCAAAGCAGAAGCTCACTGGAACGGTCCCGTGCAGGACGGCGACGGCACGATCAAGCTCGGCTCGGGTGCCTTCGAGGGTCCGTACTCGTTCAAGGCCCGCTTCGAGGACGGCTCGGGCACCAACCCCGAGGAGCTGATCGCGGCGGCGCACGCGGGCTGCTTCTCGATGGCGCTGTCGGCCGGCCTGACCGAGAACGGCACGCCGCCGGAGTCGATCGACACCACGGCCGAGGTCGAGGTGAAGATGAAGGACGGCGACATCTTCATCCCCTACATCAAGCTGACCACCCGCGCCCGGGTCCCCGACCTCGACGAGGAGTCCTTCCAGGGCGCGGCCGAGGCGGCCAAGGACAGCTGCCCGGTGTCCAAGGCGCTCGGGGGCGTCGAGACGATCGAGCTCGAGGCGACGCTCGAGACCTAGCC
>DASVQH010000424.1:0-11535 GCA_036389195.1 Solirubrobacteraceae bacterium | reverse complement strand
CCGGACAGCGACATGATCCGCGGCGCAGCGGCCTGGAACGCCTCGGGGGACTCCCAGCGCGCCACCGCGACCAGCCGCCCGCCCTCGCCCGGCTCCCGCCACGACGAGAACTCGAGCAGCCCCGGGGCGCCGGCGACGGCCTCGGTCACCCGCCCCATGAAGGCCAGGAAGGCGTCGGCGTGCTCGGGGACGGCGTGGTGGATGGCGATCGTCTGGAACATGCCGCCGAGGCTAATCGAGCAACACGCGAAAGCCCGCACACCGACTCCCCTAGAGTCAGCGCCATGGAGGCCGCCACACCCCGGGCCCCGAAGCCCGCGCTGATCACCGTCGACGACGACCCCGGCGTCGCGCGGGCGGTGCAGCGCGACCTGCGGCGGCGCTACGGCGACCGCTACCAGGTCCTGTCGGCCCAGTCCGGACAGGCGGCGCTCGACGTGCTGGGCAAGCTGGTCCTGCGCGAGCAGCCCGTCGCGATGATGGTCGCCGACCAGCGGATGCCGGGGATGAGCGGCGTCGAGTTCCTCGAAGCGGCGCTGCACCAGGCGCCGCGGGCCAAGCGCGTGCTGCTCACCGCCTACGCGGACACGAGCGCGGCGATCAAGGCGATCAACGACGTCAGCCTCGACCACTACCTGCTCAAGCCGTGGGACCCGCCGGAGGAGAACCTCTACCCGGTCCTCGACGACCTGCTGAGCCAGTGGCAGGCCGAGGACTTCGCGGACTCCGACGGCCAGATCCGCGTCATCGGGCATCGCTTCTCGCAGGACTCCCACACGATCCGCGACTTCCTCGCCCGCAACCAGGTCCCGCACCGCTGGCTGGACATCGAGCGCGATGAGGAGGCCCAGCAGCTGCTCACCGCGGCGCACGCGGACGGGGGGAAGCTGCCGGTCGTCGTCTTCTCCGACGGCGAGCACCTCGAGGTGCCGGACACGCTGGAGGTCGCGCGACGGATCGGGCTGGAGACCGAGGCGCGCGGGGACTTCTACGACCTGATCATCATCGGCGCCGGGCCGGCCGGGCTGGCGGGCGCCGTGTACGGCGCGTCGGAGGGCCTGAGCACGGTGATCGTCGAGCGCGACGCGCCCGGCGGCCAGGCCGGCCAGTCGAGCCGGATCGAGAACTACCTCGGCTTCCCCACCGGCCTCTCCGGCGCCGAGCTGACCCGGCGCGCCAACGCGCAGGCGCAGCGCTTCGGTGCCGAGTTCGTCAGCGTCTCGGACGTCGGCGGGCTGGAGGCCAAGGGCCCGGCGCGCGTCGTCCGCCTCGGCAACGGCACGGAGCTCTCCGCGCACGCGGTGCTGATCGCCACCGGCGTCGCGTACCGCAAGCTCGGCATCCCGGGCTCGGAGGAGCTCGCGGGCCGCGGGGTGTACTACGGCGCCGCGCGGACCGAGGCGGCGGCCTGCCAGGACGAGGAGGTCTTCGTCATCGGCGGCGCCAACAGCGCCGGGCAGGCCGCGGTCTACCTCGCCCAGCGCGCCGCCAAGGTGACGATCCTGTGCCGCGGCGACTCGCTGGCCAAGTCGATGTCGCAGTACCTGATCGACCAGATCGCCGCGATCCCCAACATCGAGGTCCGCACCAACGCCCGCCCGACCGCCGCCCACGGCGACGACCACCTCACCGCGCTGACCGTCGAGGACTCCGACGGCGAGCGCACCGAGCCGTGCAGCAGCGTCTTCGTGTTCATCGGCGCCGCCCCGCGCACCGACTGGCTCGACGGGACCCTCGCGCGCGACGACCGCGGCTTCATCCTCTCGGGCCCCGACCTCAAGGCCCCGCAGGCGCCGCGGCCCCACTGGCCGCTCAAGCGCGAGCCGCTGCTGCTGGAGACCAGCGTGCCCGGCGTCTTCGTGGCCGGCGACGTCCGCCACCAGTCGATCAAGCGCGTCGCCAGCGCGGTCGGCGAGGGCGCGATGGCCGTGCAGTTCGTCCACCAGTACCTGGGGCTGCAGCCGTGATCGACACGCGGGAGGACGTCCAGGCGCTGCTGCGCCAGGTCGACCTCTTCGCGCGCCTGCACGACGACCGCGTCGCGTGGCTGGCCGACCAGGCCGAGATCCTGCACCTCGAGCCCGGCGAGGTGTTCATCCGCGCCGGCGAGCAGCCCGAGCACTGCTACGTGCTGGCCCATGGCGCGCTCGACTGGTTCTCGGTCGACGGCGGCGTCGAGACGACGACGGGCCACATGGAGGCCGTCAACTACGCCGGCATGACGACGACGCTGGCGGGCGACCCCTATCAGGTCAGCGCGCGGGCGGCGGGCGCGGCCACGCTGCTGAGGTTCTCCGAGGCGACGCTGCTCGAGCTCGTGCGCGCCGAGCCGGAGGTGCTGCGCGAGATCGTCCGCCAGTTCCGCCCCGTGCTCGCCCGCGTCGAGGCGCGCACGCGCCAGCGCGAGAAGCTCGCCGCGCTCGGGTCGCTCTCGGCCGGCCTCGCCCACGAGATCAACAACCCGGCCGCCGCGGCGGGGCGGGCGGCCGCCGAGCTGGCCCGCTCGATCGACGTCCTGCGCGGCGGCGCGAAGCGGCTGGCCGAGATGTCGCCCGAGCAGCTCGCGGCGCTCGGGCAGCTCGCCTGCCGCAGCACGCACACGGTCGCGGGCGGCGATCCGCTCGACGCCGCCGACCGCGAGGCCACCCTGACCGACTGGCTGGAGGCGCGCGGCGTCCCCGAGCCGTGGGAGCTGGCCGGCGAGCTGGCCGGCGCCGGCCTGGACGAGCGCTGGGCCGAGGAGATCGAGCGGGCGGTCGGAGGCGAGCGCCTCGCGAGCGTGATCCCGTGGGCGGCGGCCGGCGCCACCACCGGCGGGCTGGTCGAGGAGCTCACCGAGTCGCTGCGCCGGGTCTCCGAGCTCGTCGGCGCGATCAAGGACTACTCCTACGCCGACCAGGCCGCCGAGCAGGAGCTCGACGTCCACGACGGGCTGGAGAGCACCGTGACGATCCTCGCCCACAAGCTCAAGAAGGGCGGCGTCAGCGTCGCGCGCGACTACGACCGGACGCTGCCGCGGATCGTCGCCAACGGCGGCGAGCTCAACCAGGTGTGGACGAACCTGATCGACAACGCCATCGGCGCGGCCGGTCCCGGCGGCAAGCTCACGCTCGCCACCGCCCGCGAGGCCAATCGGATCCGGGTCACCGTGGGCGACGACGGCCCGGGCATCCCGCCGGAGATCCGCGACCGCATCTTCGACCCGTTCTTCACCACCAAGCCGGTCGGCGAGGGCACGGGGCTCGGGCTCGACGTCGTCTGGCGGATCGTCACCGGCCACGGCGGCGAGGTGCGCGTCGTCTCCGAGCCGGGCGACACCAGGTTCGAGGTCCTGCTGCCCGCGCCATGAACGAGATCGAGCTGCTCCTGGCCCTGCTGGGCGTGATCGCGGCGATCGTCTGGCTCGCCGGGAAGGTGAACGTGCCGTACCCGATCTTCCTGCTGCTGGCGGGGATCGGGATCGGCTTCCTCCCCGGCCTGCCGGACCTCACGCTCGACCCGGACGTGATCTTCCTGGTCTTCCTGCCGCCGCTGATCCACGCTGCCGCCTGGCAGTCCTCACCCAAGAGCCTGAAGCGCAACGCGCGCACGATCAGCGTGCTCGCGATCGCGCTGGTCGGCGCCACGATGGCCGTGGTCGCGGTCGTCGCGCACGCCATCGTCTCCGACCTGAGCTGGGCGGCGGCGTTCGTGCTGGGCGCGATCGTCTCGCCGACCGACACGGTGGCCGCCACGGCGATCTTCCGGCGCATCGGCGTCCCCGAGCGGGTCGTCGGGCTCGTCGAGGGCGAGAGCCTGATCAACGACGGCACGTCGCTCGTGCTCTACCGCACGGCGCTGGCGGCGCTCACCGCCGGCACCTTCGCCGTCGGCGAGGCGGCGCTCGACCTGCTCGTCGTCGGCCTCGGCGGCGCGCTCTTCGGCCTCGGCATCGCGTGGCTGGTGCGCGAGGCGCGCCGGCGGATCGACGACCCGTTGATCGAGATCACGGTGACGCTGCTGACGCCGTACCTCGCGTTCCTCCCGGCCGAGGAGCTCGGGCTCTCGGGCATCCTCGCCGCGGTGTCCAGCGGCCTCTACCTCGGCTGGCGCCAGGGCCTCGACCTCAACCCCACCACCCGCCTCCAGGCCCTGGGCTTCTGGGGCGTGCTGACCTTCGTGCTCGAATCGCTGCTGTTCGTCCTCATCGGCTTGCAGTTCCCGGGCACGCTCGACCGGCTCGGGGGGGAGGCGACCGGCACGCTGATCGCCGCCGCGCTGGGCATCGCGCTCGCCGCGACGGTCGTCCGGATGGCCTTCGCGCTGACCGCGGTGCCGCTGCCGGTCAAGGAGCGGGCGGTCGTCGGCTGGGCGGGGATGCGCGGCGCGGTCTCCCTCGCCGCGGCCCTGGCCGTCCCGGTCGAGGCGCCGGGCCAGCCGCTGATCCTCTTCCTGACCCTGACGACGATCGGGATCACCCTCGTGGCGCAGGGTCTGACGCTGCCGTACCTCATCCGCGTGCTGCGCCTGGAGGAGGAGGCACCCGGGATGCGCGAGAAGGCGCTCGCCCGCTTCCGCACCACCGAGGCGGCGCTCGCCCAGATCGCCGACCTGTCGTTCGCCGAGGACAGCGCGCCGGCGCAGGCGGTCGAGCGCGCGCGGGAGATGTACACCGAGCGCGCGCGCCAGCTGACCGGCGACTGCCGCGAGGGCGTGCCGCCGCGGTCGCAGGCCGACGTCGCCGCGTGGACGAAGCTGCGCAAGCACCTGCTCGGCATCGAGCGCGCCGCGCTGATCGAGCTGCGCGACGAGGGCCGGATCTCCCTGACCGTGGTCCGCGAGGTCGAGCGCGACCTCGACCTCGAGGAGGAGCGGCTGATGCGCACCGCGCCGCCGCGGCGCGAGCCCGCCGAGCGCCGGCCGGAGCCGGAGGTGATCGCCTGAGCCCCGTCCCGCCTGTCGACCCCGCGCGCGACCACACCCGCGGCGACGGTCCCTACGTCCTGCTGCTCTACGGCGACTACGAGTGCCCGTACACGCGCCGCGCGATGGGCTTCGTCACCGAGCTCGAGCGGCGCTTCGCCGGCGAGCTGCGGTTCGCGTTCCGCCACCTGCCGATCTCGAAGTTCCACCCGCACGCCCAGCACGCCGCCGAGGCGGCCGAGGCGGCGGCCGCGCAGGACGGCTTCTGGCCGCTGCACGCGCGGCTGTTCGCCCATCCCGACGAGCTCGCCGACGAGCAGCTGGCCGCGCACGCCGCCGCGGTCGGGCTCGACGCCGACGCGGTCACGGAGGCGCTCGCCGCGGGCACGCACGCGGCGCGCGTGCACGAGGACGCCGACGCGGCCCGCGCCGCCGGCATCCGCTCCACGCCGACGTTCGTCATCGGCGGCGAGCGCCACGAGGGCTTCTACGACGTCGAGACGCTGAGCGAAGCGCTCGAGTTCAGTCGAACCTGACGACGAACGCGACCTCGTCGGCGAAGCACCAGCACCAATCCTCCCCCGGCTCGACCGAGCGGATGATGTGGTGCTCGGTCGCGTGCGCGTGCTTGCTCGCGTGCCGGTTGGGCGAGTCGTCGCAGCAGCCGATCTTGCCGCAGGTCAGGCACTCGCGCAGGTGCACCCAGCGGTCGCCGGTCTTCAGGCACTCCTCGCAGCCCTCGACCGTCTCCGGCGGGCCGACCTGGATCTCGTCGAGGTGCGTGCAGCGAGTCGCCATGGCCCAAGGCTACGCTCCTTGAGATGGGTCGTGCGCTCACCGCGGTCGGCATCGCGCTGACGCTCTGCATCGGGGGTCTGGGCCTGGTCGTGTACTTGACCCGGGTGGAGGACCGCATCGCGGTCGACAGCCTGCTCGCCGAGGACCTGACCCGGGCGATCGCCACCGCGGAGCAGAACACCGGCGGGCGCGTGAACCTGACGAAGGTCGCGCGCTTCGACTGGGAGGAGGTCCTGCTGGTGGCGCCGCGGACCACGCGCGCCGCGATCTCGGCCGAGCTGGGCTACGAGTGGAAGGGCGACCTGAACTTCGGCTTCAGCGACATCCTGATCTTCCTCCAGAACGGCCAGGTCGTGCGGTTCGCCGACTACCGCGGCGAGGGCGTCTTCGACGGCTTCGACCGCCCGTTCGACCGCATTCCCCGGCAGCGTCCGGTGCTGCACGTGCGTAACCTCACGATCACACCATGAGCTCACCGCACCTCGACGCCCTCGACCTGTCCCTGAAGTTGTCAAAGGACGAGGAGGCCGAGCGCCTCTCGGCGGCCAGCACGCGGCTGCTGGCGCTGCGGCTGCGGCTCGGCGGCCTGATCGGGAAAGAGGAGATCGGCCCGCCGGTGTGCGTGCTGTTCGAGGGCTGGGACGCGTCGGGCAAGGGCGGCGCGATCACGCGGCTCGTCGCCCCGATGGACCCCCGCCACGTGCGCGTCAAGCAGTTCGCCGCGCCGACCTACGACGAGAAGCGCCACCACTTCCTGTGGCGCTTCAACGACGCGCTGCCCGGGTGGGGCGGCATGGCCGTGCTCGACCGCTCCTGGTACGGGCGCGTGCTCGTCGAGCGCGTCGAGGGCTTCTCGCCGGAGCCCGTGTGGCGGCGCGCCTACGCCGAGATCAACGGCTTCGAGCAGCTGCTGACCGACGAGGGGATGATCCTCATCAAGTTCTGGCTGCACGTCTCCGAGGACGAGCAGCTCAAGCGCTTCAACGCGCGCGCCAAGGACCCGCTGAAGTCCTGGAAGCTGACCGACGAGGACTGGCGCAACCGCGAGAAGCGCGGCGCCTACGAGGAGGCGGTCGAGGAGATGTTCGAGCGCACCAGCACCTCCTGGGCGCCGTGGACGCTCGTCGAGGGCGACTCCAAGCGCTACGCGCGCGTGAAGGTGATCGAGACGGTCTGCGAGCGGATCGAGGCGGTCATCGGTTCTGGCGACGCGCCCGGCGCGAAGCCTTGACCTTGGCGCGCTGCTTGCGCGCCCGCTCGCGCGCCTGCTTGGAGGGGCCGGTCTCCAGGCGCTCGCCGCGCTCCTCGCGCTCGACCGCCTCGCGGTCCTCGGCGGTCAGCGAGCGGCGGGCGTCGCGCGAGATCGCGTAGCCGATCCCGACGATCGCCACGAGGACGCCCGCGGCGATCAGGTAGAGGGTCGTGCGGCTGACGTCATCCTCGCCGGGCGCCTTCTCCGGCTTCGGCGTCTCGGTGGGGACGGGACCGAACGGGGTGTCCTCCTGCGCGGCCGCCGGCGCGGCGAGCGGCGCGAGGGCGAGCAGGGCGACGACGGCGAGGAGGGCGAGGACGCGAGTGGCCATGGCGCGCGAAGGTACTACGCCGGGGCGCCGGTGAGCGCCCATCGGCTTCCGGCGAAGCGCGCGCCGCAGGTGACCAGGCGCACGCCGATGAGCCCCAGCAGCCCGCACCAGACGCCGACGATGCCCCAGCCGGCGGAGAGCGCGAGCAGGGCGACGGGCACGTAGACGGCGGCCGCCGCGAGCATCCCCCACATCAGGAAGCGCGTGTCGCCGGCGCCGATGAGGATCCCGTCGAGCGCGAAGACCGCGCCGTTGGCGGGCATCATCAGCGCGAACAGCGGCCAGATCGCGTCCGCGCGCTCGATCACCGCGGGATCGGCGGTGAAGGCGCGCGGGATGACGCCGCCGAGCGCGAGCAGCAGCGCGCCGAAGCCCGTCCCCGCCACCACCGCCCAGCCGATCATGCGCCCGGCCGCCGCGCGGGCGCCGTCCGCGTCCCCCGCCCCGAGCATGCGGCCCACCATCACCTGCCCGGCGATGGCCAGCGCGTCGAGGACCAGCGCAAGGAACACGAAGAGCTGGAAGGCGATCTGGTGCGCGCCCAGCGACGCGGTCCCCATCCGCGCCAGCACCGCGCCGGCGACGAGGAAGGAGCCGAGCAGCGCGCTGGTGCGCACGGCGATCTCGCCGCCGACCCGCATCAGCGGCCGCATCGCCGCCCAGTTCGGCCTCTCCAGCCCGCCGGCCCGCGCGACCACGACGCGGACGAACGCCGCGCCCATCCCCAGCTGCGCGATCACCGTGCCCGCCGCCGAGCCGGCCAGGCCCCAGCCGAAGCCGTAGACGAACAGCAGCTCCAGCACGACGTTGACCAGGTGCGCGGCGACGAGGATCACCAGCGGCGTGCGCAGGTCCGAGACCCCGCGCAGGTAGCCCTGGCCGGCGGTGGCGAGCATGAACAGCGGCGCCCCCAGCGCGGCGATGCGCAGGTACTTCACCGCCTCCTCGGCCACCTCGCCCTCGCCGCCCATCAGCGCGACGGCGGGGACCGCGAGGGCCAGCAGCGCCGCGAGCAGCACGGCGCCGATCGCGCCGCCGAGCCACAGCGCCTGCACGCCGAGCCGGCGCGCGTCGGCCTCGCGGCCTGCGCCCGCGAGCCGGGCGACCTGGGCCGTGGTGCCGTAGGTGAGGAAGTTGAACACCGTGAAGGCGCCGCTCAGCAACGCCGCGGCGATGGCCAGCGCGCCGAGTTGCAGCGTGCCGAGGTGCCCGACGATCGCCGTGTCGACCAGCACGTAGAGCGGCTCGGCGGCCAGCGCGCCGAGCGCCGGCACCGCGAGGCGGAAGATCTCGGCGTCGTGGGGCGAGCGGCGCACCCCGCTGACATTACGATCCGCTGTCACCCGTGCGTCTGCGCCTCTACCACCACCACGACGGCGCGCGCGTCGCCTACCGCGAGGCGGGGACCGGCCCGCCGCTCGCGCTGCTGCACTCGCCGCTGCTCTCGCATCGCGAGTGGGAGCCGCTGGTCGGCGAGCTGTCGGACCGCTTTCGGCTCGTGCTCCCCGACCTGCCGCTGCACGGCGACTCCGAGGACCGGCCGGCCCACTCCTACACGCCCGACTGGCTGGCCGAGGTCGTCGCCGGGTTCTGCCGCGAGGTGTGCGGGCCGCGCCCGCTGGTCGGCGGCCACGACGCGTCGGCGCAGCTGCTGCTGCGCGCGGTCGGCGCGGGGTGGCTGCAGCCGAGCCGGCTGGTGCTGATGTCGAGCGCGCTGCACCGGCGCCCGGCGCGCCCGCGCGCGCGGCGCCTGCTCGAGCTCACGGTGCGCCCGGCCGCCGCCGAGATGCTCTCGGCGCGCGGCAACGCGGCGGCGCGCGACCTCGGCCGCCACGCCTTCTCGTCGCTGACGCGCCGGCGCGCGCGGGCGCGGCTGCGCGCGCTGCGCCGCGCGCGCGGCGCCGACCCGGTCGACCTGCTCGACGCCTACCGCTGCATCGACGCGCCGACGCTGCTGCTGTGGGCCGACGAGGACCAGCTGCACCCGCTGGCGATCGCCGAGGAGGCGCTCGAGCTGATCGCCGACGCGCAGCTGCGCGTGCTCCCGCAGACCGGGTTCCTGATGGCCTACGACGACCCCGTCGGGCTCGCCCGCGAGCTGGCGGCCTTCTGCGTCTGACGCGCTACGTTGCCTTCTGACATGCACGAACCTCTCGACCGTCCGGACACCTGCTCGCTCGCGCGCGCGATGGAGCTCCTCGGGGAGCGCTGGACCTTCCTCATCCTGCGCGAGGCGTTCTGGGGGGTGCGGCGCTTCTCCGAGTTGCAGCGCAACCTCGGCATCGCGCGCAACATCCTCTCGTCGCGGCTGCAGACGCTCGTGTCCGCGGGCATCCTCGAGCGGCGCAAGTACCGCGACGAGCCCGAGCGCTTCGAGTACCGGCTGACCGAGATGGGCCGCGATCTCTACCCGGCGGTCGTCGCGCTGATGCGCTGGGGCGATCGCCACCTGGCCGGCGAGCACGGCGCGCCGCTGGTGCTGCGCCACACCTGCGGCCACGACGCCGCGCCCGAGCTGACCTGCTCGCACTGCGGCGAGGCCATCCGCGCGGTCGACATCCGGCCGGAGCCGGCCGAGACCGCCGCGGTCTGAGCGCGGCGCCCGAGTCGTATCGTCTGCGCGCATGAGCACGCAGACGCAGGAGTTGTGGGGTGGCGAGACCACCAAGGCCGTCGCGAACTTCCCGGTGTCCGGGGAGCGCGTCCCGACGTCGGTCGTCCGATGGCTCGGGCGGATCAAGGGCGCCGCGGCGCGCGTGAACGCGGAGCTCGGGCTCCTCGACGGCGACGTCGCCGAGCGCATCGCCGGTGCCGCGGACGCGGTGGCGGGCGGCGAGCACGACGACCAGTTCCCGATCGACGTCTTCCAGACCGGCTCCGGCACGTCGTCGAACATGAACGCCAACGAGGTCATCGCGACGCTGGCCGGCGACGGCGCCCATCCCAACGACCACGTCAACATGGGCCAGTCGTCCAACGACGTCTTCCCGAGCGCCGTCCACCTCGCCGCGCTCGACGAGGCGACCAACCGCCTGCTGCCCGCGCTCGAGCAGCTCGAGCGCGCGTTCGCCGCCAAGGCCGACGAGTTCGCCGACATCGTCAAGGCCGGCCGCACCCACCTCATGGACGCCGTCCCGGTGACCCTCGGCCAGGAGTTCTCGGGCTACGCCGCGCAGATCCGGCTCGGCGCGCGCCGCGTCTCGAACGCCCTGCCCCAGGTCGCCCAGATCCCGCTCGGCGGCACCGCCACCGGGACCGGGCTCAACACCCACCCGGAGTTCGCTGAGCGCGTGCGCGGGCTGCTGTCGGAGGGCTCGGGGCTCGACGTGCGCGCGCCGGAGGATCCCTTCGAGGCGCAGGGCAACCGCGACGCGCTGGTCGAGCTCTCGGGCGCGCTGAAGGTCATCGCCGTGTCGCTGACCAAGATCGCCAACGACCTCGCGCTGATGGGCTCCGGGCCGCGCGCGGGCATCGGCGAGCTGCTGCTGCCCGAGCTGCAGAAGGGCTCGTCGATCATGCCGGGCAAGGTCAACCCGGTGATCCCCGAGGTGGTGCTGCAGGTCGCCGCGCAGGTGATCGGCAACGACACGGCGATCACCATCGGCGGCATGCAGGGCCAGTTCGAGCTCAACGTGCGCATCCCGCTGATCGCGCGCAACCTGCTGCAGTCGATCCACCTGCTGACGACGTCGAGCACGATCCTCGCCGAGAAGGTCGTGGACGGCGTCGAGGCCAACCTCGAGGGCTGCGAGCGCTCCGCGGAGGGCACGCTGGCCGTCGCCACCGCGCTGAACCCGTTCATCGGCTACGACAAGGCGTCGGAGATCGTCAAGGACGCGTCGCAGAACGGCGGCACGCTGCGCGAGGTCGCGCGCAAGCACGGGGTCGACGAGGAGACGCTCGACAAGGCGCTCGACCTGCGCAAGATCGCGGCGGGCTCGAAGGCCGAGGCCTAGCGGCGCGGCGCGGATCGTCGCGAACCCGTCGCAGAATCGTCACCGCCGCGCGCTGATCCGTGCGGCCGGCGGGCGTACCGTCGGTCCATGAGCTGGGAAGACGGCATCGCTTTTCTGGAATCGGTAGCCGGTGCTACGCCCCGCGTAGCACCGGCTAGCCGACCGGCCGAGGCGGCGCCGAGCGGCGCGACGCGCGCGAACGGAGCGCCCGGCCCAGGAGAATCGCCAGCCAGTGCTACGCCCGGTGTAGCACCGGCTAGCGAACTCGCGGAAGAGGGATCGGCGGAGGTGGGCGG
>DASVQH010000423.1:0-16526 GCA_036389195.1 Solirubrobacteraceae bacterium | reverse complement strand
GCCGCGCCCCCGGCACGCGGCGCACGCGTCCACGCACGCGCGGCCGCAGGCCCGGCACGCCGCGGGCCCCGCGGCCCCGGCGACCGTGGTCCGCGCCGCTCGCCAGCTCGTCGCGGTCATCCCGGGCTGGGTGTGGTCGCTCGTGGCCGCGCTCTCGGTGGCGCTGGCGGCGCTCGCGCGGTCGACCTTCCAGCTCGCCGGCGAGCGGCGCAACGACCGCCTGAACAGCTGCGAGGCGACCGTCCGCGCGCTCGCGGCCGCCGTCGAGGCCAAGGACGAGTGCACCGGCGGCCACCTCGAGCGGGTGCAGCGGCTCGGCCTCTTGCTCGCCACCCGCATCGCGCCCGCCGAGGCCCGCAGCCCCGAGATGGCGCACGCGTTCCTGCTCCACGACGTCGGCAAGCTCGCGGTCCCCGACGCGATCCTCACCAAGCCGGGCCGCCTGACCGGCGCGGAGATGGACGTCATGCGCGGCCACGCCGAGGCGGGCGCCCGCATCCTCGCGGGCGTCCCCGGGCTCGACCGCGCGGTCGACGTCGTGCGCCACCACCACGAGCGCTGGGACGGCGGCGGCTATCCGTTCGGGCTCGCGGGCCGCGAGATCCCGCTGTGGGCGCGGATCTTCGCCGTGGTCGACACGCTCGACGCGATGACCAGCGAGCGGCCCTACGCGTCGCGCCGCTCCCTCGACGACGCGCTGGCCGAGGTCGAGGCGCACGCCGGCTCGCAGTTCGACCCCGCCTGCGTCCGCGCCCTGCTGGCGCTCGACCGCGCGGCGATCGCCACGACGCTGGGCCTCCCGTCCCCCCGCACGGCCGGCGCGCGGGAGACGGCCGCGCTCGTGCCCGCCTAGCCCTTGCGGCTCTCGAGCTCGGCGACGACGGAGGCGGCGAGGTCCTTGAGCAGATCGACTTCCGGCTGCGTCCACGTGCGCGGCTTGGAGTCGATGACGCAGAAGGACCCGAGCGCGTTGCCGTCGCGGTCGATCAGCGGGATGCCCGCGTACGCGA
Organism: Solirubrobacteraceae bacterium; assembly: GCA_036389195.1. Classification (GTDB taxonomy): domain Bacteria; phylum Actinomycetota; class Thermoleophilia; order Solirubrobacterales; family Solirubrobacteraceae; genus JACCYI01. Next base: position 15,516 of record DASVQH010000423.1, on the reverse strand, counting down.
TGACGTTGAGGTCGGTGATCGCCAGGTTGTCGCGCACCAGCGGGTGCTCCCGGGCGTCGGAGATGATCAGCGGCTCGCGGGTGGCCACCGCGTGCTGGCAGAAGGAGTGCGAGAGCGGGGTCTGGCGATCGGTGGCCCACGGCTCGGGCAGGCCGATGCAGCCGGGGAAGATCTGGCGGTCGGCGTCGACGAGCGAGACGAGCGCGACCGGCGCGCCGAGGACGCGCGAGGCCACGCTCGTGTGGCGGTCGAACGTCTTGTCCTGGATCGTGCCGGCCAGCAGCCCCGTCCGCTCGAGCGCGGCAAGGCGCCCCGGGTCGCGCAGGACGGCCGGGTCGGCGTTCCCGTCCTCGGGAGGACCGTCGCCGTCGCGCCGGCCGACCGAGCGGGCCGCGACGGCGGCCAGCGTGACCTCGGCCCTGGGGTCGCCCTCCCGCGCCGCCGCGAAGGCCAGCCGCATCACGGCGGCGTCGCGCACGTACTGGGCGGCGCTGGACCCCTCACGGGCCGCTTCGCGCTCCAGGAGCGCCCAGAGGTCCTCGCCGAAGCGGACGGTGGTGGAGCGCATGGGCATGCCGCGGAAGGCTATCTGCTCCCGGATCGAGGTGCAAGGAGCCACATGACGGCGCGTCAACGGTATGGAGTCGAACCGAATACAGGTGTTAGTTTGCGGATCTGGGAACAGTGCCGATACGTTTGGCGCACATCCACCGCATCCCGACCGCTACGACGCCAAGTCGATCCCGGATCTGGGAGCGGAACCCGAAAAGGAACACCCTCACCGCCATGAGCACCGTGATCAGCTTGTCTCCCGAGGTCCGCCGGCCAGAGACGAGCGCGCCCGTCCCTGCCGCGACCGCCTACGACGTCCACGCGGGCGACGTGTTCCGGACCGCCTACGCGATCCTCGGCGACGCCCACCTCGCCGCCGACGTCACCCAGGACGTGTTCACGCGCCTGTGGGCACGCCCCGACCGCTACGACGCGTCGCGCGGCGAGCTGGGCAGCTACCTCAAGCTGGTGGCCCGCAGCCGCGCCATCGACGTCTGGCGCCGCGGGACGATGGGCCGCCGCCTGCAGGAGCGGCTGGAGACCGAGCCGCCCGCCGCGCCCGTCGTCGCCGAGGACGCCGGCGAGCTGGCCGACCGGCGTGCCCGCGCGGCCGCCGTGCGGGCCGCGGTGCAGCGCCTGCCGCACGCCCAGCGCGAGGCCATCGCGCTCACCTACTGGGGCGGCCTGAGCGCCCCCGAGGTGGCGGCGCGCGCCGGCGTCCCGCTCGGCACGATCAAGAGCCGGATCCGGCTCGGCCTGGCGCGGCTGCGCGAGGACGCGGCGCTCACGGCCTGAGGCACGCGAGGGTTCGCCGCAGCCCCGGCGGGTACCCGTGGGGCATGATCGGCGACGCCTTCAACGCATGGCTCGCGACGGCCGGTGCCGTCGCCGGGGACTTCACCGGCGATCGGCCCGACGATCCGCTGCAGGAGCGCGACCCGGAGTTCATCCGCGCGACGCTCCCCGCCTACAGCGCGCTGACCCGCGCGTACTTCCGCCCCAAGGTGCGCGGGCTGGAGCACATCCCCGCCGAGGGCCCGGTGCTGCTGGTCGGCAACCACTCCGGCGGATCGCTGATCGCCGACACGTTCGCCTTCGCCTACGCGTTCTACGAGCACTTCGGGGCCGACCGCCTCTTCCACCAGCTCGCGCACGACATGGTCTTCAAGATCCCCGGGCTGGCGATGCTGCGCCGCTACGGGACCGTCCCCGCCAATCACGAGAACGCGCAGCGCGCGCTCGCCAACGGCGCGGCGCTGCTGGTCTACCCCGGCGGCGACCACGAGAGCTACCGCCCGACCTTCGCGGCCAACGAGGTCGACTTCGGCGGCCGCAGCGGCTTCGTCAAGACCGCGCTCGACGCCGGCGTCCCCATCGTCCCGGTCGTGGCGATCGGCGGCCAGGAGACCGCCCTGTTCCTGACCCGCGGCACCGGTGCGGCCAAGGCGCTGGGCCTCGACCGCCTGTTCCGCCTGAAGGTGCTGCCGCTCCAGATCGCGCCGCCGTACGGGATCACGCTGTTCGACCTGCCGGGCCGCATCCCGCTGCCCGCCCAGATCACCGTCCAGGTGCTGCCGCCGATCGACCTGCGGGCCGAGTACGGCGCCGAGCCCGACCGCGACGCGGTCGCCGAGGCCATCATCGCCGACATGCAGCGCGCGCTGGACGAGCTGGCCGAGGAGCGCGACCTTCCCGTCGTCGGCTCGGTGACGCCCCGGCGCGAGGACTCGCCGGTGGCCGAGGCGCTGCAGCGCGAGCGCCGCAGCGGCACCCCGGCCTAGCCGCCGTCTACTTGTTCTTCTCCATCTTGCGCGTGTCGCGCGGCTCGGCGAACGGCTCCTGATCGGGGCGCACGTCGCCGGCCTCGATCCGCCGCGCCCGCTCGAGCTCCGCGTTGAACTCCGCGCCGAGGAGGATCGCGACGTTGGAGATCCACAGCCAGACCAGGAACGACACGACGCCGCCGAGCGTCCCGTAGGTCTTGTTGTAGGAGCCGAAGTTCGCGACGTAGAACGCGAACAGCACGGACGCGAGGATCCAGATGATCGTCGCCACCAGCCCGCCGGGGCTCACCCACTTGAAGCCCGGCTGCTTCACGTTCGGCGCCGCCCAGTAGAGGAACGCGAACATGAAGGAGACGACCAGCAGCAGGATCGGCCACTTGGCGATCGAGAAGACGGTAAGCAGCGTGTCGCCGAGGCCGAAGAGCTTGCCGACCTGCTCGAGCACGGGGCCGGAGACGACCACGGCGAGCGCGACGACGACGAGGAGGACGACCAGCACGAGCGTGGTGCCGACGCGCGTGGGCAGCGTCTTCCAGATCGGGCGCCCTTCCTCGATGTCGTAGATCGAGTTCGAGGCGCGCATGAACGCGGCGACGTAGCCCGACGCCGACCACAGCGCAGCGAGGAGGCCGACGACGAACAGGAGCCCGGCCTTGCTCGGGCTGCTCGTGATGCCGGTGATCGCGTTCGTGATGATGTCCTTGGCCGGCCCGGGGGCGACGGCGCTGAGGTTGTCGATCAGCGTCTGGCCGGCCTTCTTGCCGAAGAGCCCGAGGATCGAGATCAGCGCGATGAGCGCGGGGAAGAGCGAGAGGACGCCGTAGTACGTCAGGGCGGCCGCCCAGTCCGTGACGTTGTCCTCCTTGAACTCCTTCAGCGCCCGCTTGAAGATCGCCTTCTTGCCGGGGCCGCTGATGTCTGTGGGATCGTCTGGGGCTGTGGAGGTGCGGGAAGCCATGGTCACTGGAACCGCTCCCCTTCCCGGCGGCGCGCCAAACGCGTGCACGTGATGGCGGCCGCTCTCCGCCGGCTCGAGGACGCCTGGCAGCGGAGCGGTGCTCCCGTGCGCGCTCATCTGCGCCCCGGCCTGAGCGACGGCGACATCGACCGCCTCACGCTCGCGTCCGTCGGCTCCGTGCTCCCGGCCGACGACCGGGCGTGGTGGGGCTGGCACGACGGCGCCGCTTCCGGGACCGGCGCCGACCCCCGCGATCGGGAGATCGCCCCCGGCTGGTCCTACCTCGGGCTGCAGGAGGCGATCGAGCTCTACCGGGGTCGTTGCGCGGAGGCCTACGCGGCGAGCGTCGGCAGCCGGGAGGTCCCGGGGATGGACGACCCGCGGTTCTGGTGGCGCCCGACGTGGTTCCCGATCACCCAGGACGACCGGCGCGTCGTCCTGGCCTGCGACTGCGCGGTGCCGGCGGGCTCCGCCAGCCCGATCGTGCGCATCGACTGGGAGGAGGCGGCCGAGCCCGGCTGGGACGCGCCCCGGCTCAGGAGCTTCGCCGAGCTGATCGAGCTGTGGGCCAGGTCGCTCGACTGAGCGGCCTCAGGGCCGGCGCAAGAAGCGGACCATCGCGTCGTGGACCTCCCGCGGGCGCTCGAGCTGCGGCACGTGGCCGCAGCCGAGCTCCATGTGACGCGCGCCGGGCAGCGCGCTGCGCACGTGGCGCGCGAAGGCGAGCGGCACGAGCGGGTCCTGGCGCCCCCACACGAACAGGCTCGGCGCCTCCAGCCCGGGCAGGCGCGTCCAGAAGCCGTCGGGGCCGTGCGGCTCCTCGAGGTAGATGTTGCGCGCCGCCGCGTAGAAGGCGGCGCGGCCGCGCGGGTCGAGGTAGCCGCGCAGGAACTCGTCGACGCCGGCGGCCGTCCAGCCGCTGCCCCCGCCCGGGACGGCGCGGCGCGCGATCGCCTCGACGATGCCCCGCGGCGCCGGCTGCAGCAGGCCCAGCTGCGGCGGGACCAGGCGCAGCAGGGGTGCCCACGGGCGGTCGCGCAGCCAGGCCAGCGACGGGGCGAGCAGCACAAGCCGCCCGGCGCGGTCCGGATGCGCGAGCCCGACCTCGAGCGCCACCCGGCCGCCCATGCTGTTGCCGACCAGGGCGGCCCGCGGGAGCTCGAGCGCGTCGAGCAGGGCGACCACGGCGCGCGCGAAGAACGCGGCGTCGTAGGCGCCGCCGATCGGCTTGTCGGAGTCGCCGAAGCCCGGCAGGTCGATGGCGATCACCCGGTGGTGGGGGGCGAGCGCGCCGAGCGTGGGGAGGAAGGACGCCTTCGACGCGCCGAGCCCGTGCAGCAGCACGACGGGCGGCCCCGCGCCGGCCTGCATCGTCGAGATCTCGCCCGCGGCGGTGGCGACGCGGCGGAAGCGCAGCGCGCCGGCGGCGCGATCGCCGGCGGTGGCGGCCAGGAACCCGACCCCGAGGTGCAGGTCCCGCCGGACGGCGAGCCGGCCGGCCCGGAAGGCCTCCATCCCCGTCCGCAGGTCGGAGGCGAGGGTCGCCCACGTGGCCGGGTCGGCGGCGAGGATCGCATCGGGCGCGGGGGTGTCGCCGGGAGGCGCGGGCTCCAGCAGCGCCAGACCGTCGTCCAGGACGGCGTCCCACTCGCCGTCGCCGGCGCCCTGCAGGCGGACGCGCACCCGCCGGTCGCCGGGATCGAAGATCTCGGGCTCGTAGCGGTCGGCGAGGGCCTGCAGGCTGGCGGGGGGCGAGGGCGGCGGCACGGCGGACCCGTCCTACCCGACTTTCGACGTGCCGCTTTCGGGTGACCGCAAGCCCGCCAACTTTCGCGCTCCCATGACCGTTTGGCCTGCGTTCGTTCGTTGTCTGAGCAAGTCCGCCCTGCCCACTTCCCCTGGAGCAACAGTCATGGATCGACTCACCGCCGTCCGCAAGGTCCTTGCCGGAGCCGCCGTCCTCGCCCTGATGGCGGGCGGCGCGGCCACCCCCGCGAGCGCCGCCTCGCACGGCAAGGCCAAGGCCGGCAAGGCCAGCGGCGTCAAGGCGCACGCGACCTTCAAGGGCCGCCGGCCCCGCGGCTGACATGAGCGGGCGCCGGGAACGGCCGGACCGCCAGCGGCGGGAACCGGACCTGCGCCCCATCCCGGCGTCCTTCGACGTCTACGCCGCCGCGGTCGCCGTGCTCGCGGCGCTGCTGGTGGTGCTCGCCGTCACCGGCGGCGGCTGGCACGGCGCGCTGTCGGACCCGCGCTTCTGGGCCCTCGCGGCCCTGGTCGTGGGCGGCGAGCTGCTGCCGATCCAGGTCCCCAACCGCTTCTCCTACGACAGCGTCACGGTGTCCAGCGGGTTCGCGTACGCCGTGCTGCTGGAGTTCGGCCTCCTCCCGGCGCTGGCGGTCTACGCGCTGGCGGCGGTGGTCGCCGACCGGACCGACCGCGTCCCCGCGGTGATCTCGGTCTTCAACGTCGGCCAGTACGCGCTGGCCATCGGCGCGGCGGCGGGGGTCCACGCGCTGGCCGGCGGCGGGGTCCCCGTGACGTCGGTGGCCTCCGGGCTCACGGCCACGCTGGCCGGCGGGGTGGCGTTCTTCGCCGTCAACCACGTCCTCGCCGGCGCGGCCAGCGCGCAGCTGACAGGCCAGGCGATCGGCCCCTACCTGCGCGCGGACCTCGGCTACCAGGTCTGGACGGCGGGCTTCCAGCTCGCGCTGGCGCCGCTGACCGTGCTCGCCGCGCAGGCCAGCCCGTGGCTGATCCCGCTCACCTGCATCCCCGTCGCGGCGATCTACCTCGGCGGTCGCCAGGCGACCATCAACGAGTACCGGGCCGCGCACGACGTGCTGACCGACCTCCCGAATCGCTGGATGCTCACTCGCCGCCTCGAGGAGCTGGCGGGGCGCGAGCCCGACGCGCGCGGCGACGGCGCGCTCGTGCTCATCGACCTCGACGACTTCAAGCTGGTCAACGACACGCTCGGGCACCACAGCGGCGACGTGCTGCTCCAGCTCCTGGCCGAGCGGATGCGCGGGGCGCTGCGCCGCGAGGACCTGCTGGCCCGCCTCGGCGGCGACGAGTTCGCCGTGCTGCTCGAGCCGGCCGGCGCGGCGGCCGGCGCCAGCGGCGGCATGGAGGTCGCGGAGCGCCTGCTGACCGCGCTCGACGCGCCCTTCGAGGTCGACGGGCTCGCGCTCGACGTGACCGCGAGCGCCGGCGTGGCGGCCATCCCCGCCGGCGCCGACCCCCGTGACGTCCTGCGCCAGGCCGACGTCGCGCTCTACGAGGCCAAGGAGCTCGGCTCCGGGCACGCGGGCTACTCGCCGGCGCGCGAGCAGCGCGGCGCCGACCGGCTGGCGCTCTCGCGCGGCCTGCGCTCGGCGCTCGACGGCGACGAGATCTTCGTCCTCTTCCAGCCGAAGGTGTCGCTGAGCGGCACGCGCCCGCAGGGCGCCGAGGCGCTGGCCCGCTGGCGCCATCCGGAGCGCGGCGTCGTCGGCCCCGCCGACTTCGTGCGCCTCGCGGAGGAGACCGGCCTGATCAAGGCGCTGACGCTGCGCGTGCTGGAGCTGGCGATCGCCCAGGCCAGCGAGTGGCACCGCGCGGGCCGGGCGATCCGCGTGGCGGTCAACCTGTCGGCGCGCAACCTGCTCGACCGCGGACTGCCCGCCGACGTGGCCGCCCTGCTGGCCGCGCACGGCCTGCCGCCGCGCCTGCTCCAGCTCGAGGTCACCGAGAGCCGTGTCGTCACCGACATCAAGCGCAGCCGGTCGGTGCTCGAGGAGCTGCGCGCGATGGGCATCACGATCGCCATCGACGACTTCGGGACGGGGTTCTCCTCGCTCAGCCAGCTCCAGCACCTGCCGGTCGACGAGATCAAGATCGACAAGTCGTTCGTCCTCGGCATGGACGAGAGCCGCCAGGACGCGGCGATCGTGCGCTCGACGATCGACCTCGGCCGCAGCCTCGATCTCGCCGTCACCGCCGAGGGCGTCGAGACGGCCGGTGTCCTGGCCCAGCTCGCCGAGCTCGGCTGCGACTGCCTGCAGGGCTTCTACATCGGGCGCCCCGAGGCGGCGGGCGACTGCCTGCAGGTGCTCGACGGCTACGCGGGCGCCGACGGGCTGCTGGCCGCCAGCGCGGCGAGCGCGGCGACCTCCGCGACGGCGTCGAGCAGGTAGACCGGCGCGATCCGCCCGCGCGCCACGTGGACGGCGTCGATGACCGCCAGCCCCGCGGCGCAGCCGGCGGCGATGCCGACGATCTCCGGCGTCGGACGCCGGCGCGCGCCGGCGCTCAGCAGCCCGGCGCCGACGACGCCGACCAGCGCGCCGACGGTCTGCACGAGCCACCACTCGGTCTTCGGGCCGGTCACCGCCTCGAACGCCCGCCGGGACGCGAAGGGCGAGATCCCGGTGGCCAGGTAGTAGCCGCCCTGCGCGAGCAGGACGTGACGGCGCTCGATCCGCGGCATGCCGTCCGTCCTACCCGCGCAGGTCTCCCGCTACGGGGTGACCGTGCCGGCCAGCCGGCGCGCGCCCGCCTCGCGCGTCGGCAGCACGAGCGTCGCGTTCTCGAACGCGAACGAGTTGGGGTTGGTCGGATTGGTGGGGCGGAACGTGCCCGCGTCGACCTCGGCGAGGTCGAGCCGGACACGGTGGCCGGGCCTGAGCGGCCAGTGGTTGCCGAACAACGGCAGCCGTACCGTGCCGGCCGACGCGTCGTAGGGCGGCTGCACCCGGTACGTCCCGCGCGTCATCAGCAGCGTCGTGCCGTCCGGCGCGACGTCCCACACGCGGGCGTTGACCGTCGCGGTGAGGCCGGTGAAGGTGTACGGCAGCGCGACCGAGCCCAGCCCGATGTACGTGGTCGCCGACGGCAGCGGCTGCGAGACCGCGGTGTAGGCACTCACCGCCGGCGAGGCCGACGAGCGGCACGGGCCGCCCGCCCCGGGAAGCGCACTGTCGAAGAAGCCGCCGAGCACCGGGTCGGTCTTCGGCCCGTTCGGATCGGCGAGGCCGCTCGTGTTGTTCAGGGCCCCGCCCGGGAACGCGACGGTCAGACGGCCGTTGGAGAGACCCTCGGGCGACGTGGCGGTCAGCCGCATGGCCGCCGTCTCGTTCGAGTCGGGCTCGCCGTCGTTCGGGCACAGCGTCGGCTGGCTGGCCACCGTGGTCTGCTGGTCGTGGCTGCCGTTGATGTTGGCCTGCAGGAACTGGAACGCCTGGGCGTTGAGCCGCCGCCACGTCTCCGGCTTGTTCTGCCCGCGCGCGTGCCCGATGTCGGCGACCTCGACCGCCACCGGCCAGCGGGGGTCGAGCCGCTTGAGGTACTTGAACATGCGGAACGACTCGACGGCGGGGAAGAGGTCGTCGGTCCAGCCCTGGATCGAGAAGATCGCCACCTTGCGGCCGGTGCGCTGGGCCGCCCACCCTTCGTCCTGGTAGTACGCCGAGCGGAACTCGGTCAGGCCACGGCGGATCTCGGCGACGATGGGATCGGAGGGCTCGTACGGGTCGCCGGCGAGGATCCGGGTGATCCAGCTCTCGACGTTGATCGGCCCTTCCTCGGACGTGTCCTGGTTGGACGCGCCGTCCTCGTAGAGGCCGGCCGCCTGACCCGTGGCGAAGAGCCCCGTGATGTAGGAGGCCTTCGGCACGCCGATCGGGTTGCCGGTCCCGGTCGGCGAGTCTGCCGCTCCCTGGGAGGACTCGTAGATCGGGTCGCCCGGCACGCCTTCGGGGCCTGGATGGCCATTGGGCGCCAGGGCGTAGGCGAGATCGGTCCACGGGTACTTCGGGATCGCCACCTGCAGCGAGAGCGCCGGCAGTCCGAACTCCTCGTGCGCCCAGGTCCACTCGGCCTGGCTGGCCTGCAGCCAGCTCTCGCCGCCGCCGTACGAGCCGCCGGTCACGGCGACCCGATGCGGGTCGACGTCGGGGAACGCGTCCGCGACGAGCGCGGCGAGGTACTGGGTGTCACGGACCTCGAACTCGCGGCTCTTGAGGCGGATCTTGCCGTCGGGCTCGGAGACCGACGTGCCCGCGGGCGTCGGCGGCTGCGTGCCGCTCGCCTCGTCGGTCCTGTGGCCGCGGACCGTGTAGGTGAGCACGTAGTAGCCGTGCTTGGCGAACCAGTGCGAGTTCCAGTGGCGCTTGTCGGCGCCGTCGCCCTCGTCGGTCAGCGACTCCCACTCGTGCTTGTCGTTGCCGAAGCCGTGGAGCATCACGATGAGCGGGTGGCGGGTGCCGTCGTCCGCGTTCAGGGGGCGCGTCAGATCGACGTCGAGCTGCGTGGCGTCGAAGCTCGGAACCTCGGCCGTGCAGATCTGCTGATCGCCGTAGGGCAGGCAGGGCCCGAAGGTCGCCGGATCCGTCGCCGCCGTGGCCGTCGGCGCCGCCCACAGCGCGGCCGCGCAGGCCGCGGCCGTCGCCGCACTCCGAACTCTCCCGCTCGCGCCCATCACGACCTCCCGTGTCGATGACCTGTGAGGAGCCAGAACGTCACGGGAGGTCGGATCTTGCGCCTAGTAGGAGGGCCGCCCGTACGGCGAGCGGCGGCGCCGGCGGACCAGTATCCACATCACCAGGCCGAGGATCACGAACAGCATGATCGGGCTGCCGCCGCCGGCGCCCCAGCCGAACAGCATGTGGAACAGGTAGGCGACGCCGAGCGCCTTGAGCACGCCGCCGAAGAAGCGCCGTCCGGCGCCGCGGCGGTAGGGGCGCCCGTAGCCGCGGCGGCTGCCGTAGCCGGGACGGCTGCCGTAGCGGCGCCCGTAGCCGCGGCTGGAGCCGAAGCCGCGGCGGGCCAGGATGGCGCCGGTGACCGAGGGGGTGGCGAGCGCGGCCGACGGCGCGGTGGCCGGGGCGGCGGTCGCGGCGCTCGCCGCGGCGGGCGCCAGCGAGGCCAGGACGAGAGCAGACAGGATGGGGAGGAGCTTTCGCATGCTCCTCATCTACCCTTACCCATGGTTAGTCAGCCGGGACCGGTAACCGGTCTGACGTGGCGCGTCAGAGACGTTTACGGAGCATCCGGAAGACGCCGCGGATGACCTCCCGCTGCAGCGCCGTGCCCTGCCGGGAGCGCAGGAAGTCCCCGACGGCGTCGGGGCTGCTGTGGCGGGGAACGCGCCGCCGCTTCGCGGGATCGGCCTGCTCCGGCTCCGGCTCCGGCTCCGGGGCCTGCAGGCGCCCGGCCAGCATCTCGCGCGCGCTGAGCGGGTCGGCCGGCTCGCCGTAGCGCGGCCACAGGGCCGACACCTCCGCGCGCGCCTCCAGGCCGCCGGCCGGCGCCATGCTCGAGGCCGGCGCGACGAGCCGCGTGTGGACGACCGGCGTCGGGACGCCCGCCTCCGACAGCAGCGTCACCGCCGCCTCGCCGGTGCCCAGCGAGGTCAGCAGCTGCTCGACGTCGTAGAGCTCTGACCGCGGGTAGGTCGACACGGTCTCGCGCAGCGCCCGGGCGTCCTTCGGCGTGAAGGCGCGAAGCGCGTGCTGGACGCGCATCCCCAGCTGGGCGAGCACCTCGTCGGGCAGGTCCGTCGGCTGCTGGGTGACGAAGACCACCCCGACGCCCTTGGAGCGGATCAGCCGCACCGTCCGCGCCACCGAGTCCAGGAACGCGTCGGTGGCGTCGTCGAAGAGCAGGTGCGCCTCGTCGAGGAAGACGACGAGCTTGGGCTTGGGCAGGTCGCCCGCCTCCGGCAGCGTCTCGAACAGCTCGGCGACGAGCCACATGAGCGCGGTCGACCACAGCGCCGGGCTGTCCTGCACGGCGGCGAGCTCCACGCAGGAGACGAAGCCGCGCCCGTCCGGCGTCTGGCGCATGAGGTCTGAGACGTCGAGCTGAGGCTCGCCGAAGAACGCCGTCCCGCCGCCCGTCTCCAGGCCGACCAGCGAGCGCAGCAGCACGCCGACCGTCTGCTTGGACAGGCCGCCGATCCCCTCGAGGTCCGCCCTGCCGGCGTCCGAGGTCAGGAAGGTCAGCAGCGCGCGCAGGTCGGCCAGGTCGACGAGCGGCAGCGCGCGGGCGTCGGCGTAGTGGAAGACCAGCGCGAGGCTCGCCTCCTGGGTGTCGTTGGCGCCGAGGATCTTGGCCAGCAGCTGGGGGCCGAAGTCCGAGACGGCCGCGCGGATCGGGACCCCGGGACCGAGCCCGCCGAGCGAGAAGAGCTCGACCGGGAAGGCGCGCGGCGCGAACGGCAGCCCGAGATCCTGCATCCGCTTCTCGGCGGCACCGCCGGGCGCCCCGGGCTCGGCCAGGCCGGAGACGTCGCCCTTGACGTCGGCGACCAGCACCGGGACGCCGGCCGCGGAGAGCTGCTCGGCCATGACCTGCAGCGTCCGCGTCTTCCCCGTGCCGGTGGCGCCCGCGACGAGGCCGTGGCGGTTGAGCGTCGCGAGCGGGACGGCGACGCGCGCGCCGGGGTGGACGGCGCCGTCGAGGACGCCGCGGCCGAGGTCGAGCGCCTCGCCCTCCGTGGCGTAGGCGGCGGCGATCGTCGCGGCGAAGTCCGGGGGCATCAGCGGGCGGTCGGCGAGCCGGCCAGCGCCGGCTCGGGCGGCGGCGCCACCTCGCCGGGCGCCACCTCGCGCGCGGCGCGGCGGCGGTTGCCGGAGGCGCGTACGGCGTCGGCCGTGAAGACGGTCAGGGCGATCCACACGAGCGCGAAGCCTGCCAGGCGCGACAGCGGCATCGCCTCGTCGTAGAGCAGGACGCCGATCAGGAACTGCAGCACCGGCGCGATGTACTGGAGCAGGCCGATCGTGGTCAGCGGGATGCGGATCGCCGCGGCGCCGAAGAGCATCAGCGGCACCGCCGTGACCACGCCGGAGCCCACCAGCAGCGCGGCGTGGTCGGCGCCCTCGACGGTGAAGGTGCCCCGGCCGCTGCCGGTCAGCCAGACCAGGTAGCCGAGGGCGGGGATGGCCAGCACCGCGGTCTCGACGGCGAGGCTCTGGGTCCCGTCCACGCCGGCGCGCTTCTTGATCAGCCCGTAGAGCCCGAAGGACGCGGCCAGGGTCAGCCCGATGTAGGGGAGGCGGCCGTAGTCGACCGTGAGCACGGCGACGGCGACGGCGCCGATCCCCACCGCGATCCACTGCGCCCGCCGCAGCCGCTCGCCCTGGACGAGCACCGCGAGCGCGACCGTGACGAGCGGGGTGATGAAGTAGCCGAGCGACGTCTCCACCACGTGGCCGCTGTTGACGCCGTAGATGAAGAAGCCCCAGTTGACCGTGATCAGGACGGCGGCGAGGACGAGCAGCCGCAGGCGGCGCCGGCCGAGCCCGCGGATCCAGCCGAAGCCGGCCGTCAGCGAGAGGACGCCGACCAGGAAGATGAGCGACCAGACGATCCGGTGGGAGAGGATCTCCACGGGCGCGGCGGGCTCCAGCAGCGGCCAGTAGAGGGGGAAGAGCCCCCACAGCAGGTAGGCCCCGAGGCCGGCGGCGAAGCCTGAGCGCAGATGGGCCATGGATCCACGGTAGCGACGGGTTCGGCTCACCACTCAACGGATGTTCGATGGTGCTCGAGCGCTGCGCACCGCATCATCCCGCCGATGCTCAACACCCGGCGCCGCCGCGCGCTCGTCCGCTCGGCGCTGGCCGGCCTTGCCATGACCGCGTTCGCCGCCCCTGCCGCCGCCGGCGCCGCCCCGGCCTTCGACCGCTTCGACGAGCCGTTCGGCAACGAGCTGCGCTCGGTCGCCGCCGCCGACCTCGACGGGGACGGGGACCGCGATCTCGCCGTCGCCGTCGACGGCAACAACGCGGTCAAGGTCGCGCTCGGGAACGGCGACGGCACGTACGGCGCCCGGCAGTGGTACTCGCTGCCCGGCAGCGGAAACCCCACCGCGGTCGTCGCCGCCGACCTCGACGGCGACGGCGATCGCGACCTCGCCGCGACCGACCAGATCCACGACGCCGTCGTCGTGCTCCGCAACGCCGGCGATGGCACCTTCGCGTTCGCGGACGGCTCCCTGCCGGTCGGAGACGCCCCGGACTCGATGGCCGCGGGCGACCTGAACGGGGATGCCAAGCCCGACCTCGTGACCGCCAACAGCGCGTCCGCCACGGCGTCGGTGCTGCTCGCGACCGGTGGCGGCGCCTTCGCTCCGGCGGTGGCGTACACGACCGGCGAGGGACCTCGCGCGGTCGCCCTGGGCGACACGGACGGCGACGGCGACCTCGATCTCGCGGTGGCCAGCCAGGGTGCGAACTCGGTGACGGTGCGCCGTAACGCCGGCAACGGGTCGTTCGGCTCGCCGCGGATCCTGCCGGTCGGGAGCCGGCCGCTCGGCGTGACCGTGGCCGACCTGGATGCCGACGGGGACGCGGACGTCGTCAGCGCCGACTACGCCGACTCGACCGTCAGCGTCGTGCGCAGCCTCGGTGGCAGCGGGACGTTCGCCGCGCCGCTCACCTACGACGCCGACGGCGCCCGCGCGGTCGCCGCCGGCGACCTCGACGGCGACGGCCGCGCCGACCTCGCGGTCGCCGGTTCCAACCTGACGGTGCGGCCGGGGAACGGCGACGGGACGTTCGGTGCCGCCGCCGGGTTCTCGACCGGCGCGCCCGCGCTGGCGGTCGCGCTCGCGCAGCTCGACGGCGACGGCCGGCTCGACGCGGTCACCGCGAACGACTCCGGCGGCAACGCCGCGGTCTTCCTGCAGGTGGTCGCGCCGGTGTTGCTGTCGCCGCCGCGGATCGCCGGCACGCCGCAGCGCGAGTGGATGCAGTCCGCCTACAACAGCAACTGGGGCGGCGGCCGCGCGACCGGCGAGTACGCCTGGCTGCGCTGCCGGACGCTGTACCTCAACTCGTGCGCGGCGATCGACACCGCGGACGCCACCGACGACGCCGACTACATCCCGACCGCGGCCGACAGCGGGCTGCGCCTGCGGCTGCGCATCGTCATGCGCAACGACGCGGGGACGGCGCAGAGCACGTCCGCGGCCACACGACTCATCGACGCGCCGACGGTCATGGGGCCGGCGCGCGTCGGCACGGCGACACCGCGCTCGGGCCGGGAGCTCGTCGCGACGGCCGCGTCGTTCAGCGGCTGGCAGAACTCCGTCGCCCGCGCCTGGCTGCGCTGCGACGCGACCGGCGGCGGCTGCACGGCGATCGACACCGCCGACGCCACCGACGACGCGGACTACACGCCGACGAGCGCCGACTCCGGCCACACGCTGCGGCTGCGCGAGACCGCGTCGAACTCGCTGGGGACCGCGCGGACCACGTCCGCGCCGACGCGGCGGGTCGACGCGCCCACCGTGCAGACCCTGCCGGCGATCACCGGCACGCCGCGCGCCGGGCAGCTGCTTCACGCCTTCCCGGGCACGTGGTCGGGCGCTCCGTCCTACGCCTACATCTGGCTGCGGTGCTCGGACGCGGGCGCCGGGTGCGCGGCGATCGCCGACGCGACGGGGGCGGACTACACGCCGGTCGCCGCCGACGTCGGCCACCGCCTCCGGGTCCGGGTGGTGGCCACCAACGACCACGGGTCGGGCGTCGCGACGTCCGCGGCCACGCGGCTGGTGGCGCCGGCGAGCTGAGCGACATGGCGCGGGGCGACGGCGAGGACTGGCTCCGCGGATCCGCCGTCCCGGTCGGCGGCGAGGCGCCGGGCGCGGAGGATGAGCGCGAGGAGATCTTCGGGTGGGTCTCGACGATCCTCGTTGCCGTCGTTGTGGCAGCGCTGAGCGACCGTCTGCGCTTCGCCGAGCTAATAGGCGTGGCAGCCGGGCTTGTCGCGCTGACCGCGTCCGTCGAATGGCTCGTGGCGCCGTGGCTCGGCCGGGCGCGCGAGGGCGGCGGCCGGGTGGCGTTCATCGTGCTGTTCGGCGCGGTGGCCGCGTTCGCCGCGCTCGCCCTTGACGGCACGGAGCGGACCGTCGGGTTCGTGGTCGCCGGCGCCTTGTTCGCCGGGCCGGTGGTGGCCGACAATGTCAAGGCGCGCCGCCGGCGCGCCGCCGGCGCCATGGGTGCGCCACAATCGCCTGACCCGTGACCTGGACCTGGCGACTCCGCGCGGCGCTCCTGACGCTCATCGGCGTCCTCGCCGTGCACGCCGGGCGCTATCGGCTCGCGCCACCCGAGCACGCCCACGAGTACGGCGCCGCCCACGGCTACCTGGGCTGGCTGGTGCCCGCCGCGGGCGCGCTGCTGTTCCTCGCCGCCGTGCAGGTCGGCGCGCTCGTCCGCAGCGGCGCCGGCGAGG
>DASVQH010000422.1:0-9506 GCA_036389195.1 Solirubrobacteraceae bacterium | reverse complement strand
GCGGCTCGCCGTTCGACCGCATCGACTACTCGCAGCGCACCGCCGGTGTGCGGATCGACCTCGACGACGTGGCCGACGACGGCGCGGCCGGCGAGGGCGACGACGTCCGCGACGCGGTCGAGTACCTGGCCGGCGGCGAAGGCCCGGACACGATCGTCGCCTCCCAGACCCGCTTTCAGTCCTTCGACGTCACCGCGGGCGCCGGCGACGACGTCGTCACCGGCGGCGCGAGCTTCGATCGCCTCGAGGGCGGCGAGGGCGACGACACGCTGAAGGGCGGCGGCGGCTCGGACACCTTCTTCGCCGGCCCCGGCAACGACAAGGAGTCCGGCGACGACGGCGCCGACACCTTCACCGAGGGCGTCGCGCCCGGCCCGAACGGCGCCGACGACGTCGCCGGCGGCGCGGGCGTCGACACCTACAACGCCAACGAGCGCACCGACCCGCTGACCTTCACGATCGGCGACGGGCGCGCCAACGACGGCGCGGCGGGCGAGGGCGACAACGTCCGGCTCGACGTCGAGAGCCTCGTCGCCGGCCAGGCGGACGACAGGATCACCGGCAACCCGGCCGCCAACTTCATCAGCGCCGGCGGCGGCGACGACACGGTCAACGCGGCCGGCGGCGACGACGAGGTGTACGGCCGCGGCGGGCGCGACACGATCGCCGGCGCGGGCGGGGCCGACAAGCTCTTCGGGCAGGAGGACGACGACGTGATCGACGGCGGCACCGAGGCCGACGAGGTCCGCGGCTACGACGGCGACGACACCCTGCGCGGCGGCAGCGGCGCCGACAAGGTCTTCGGCGAGCGCGGCAACGACACGCTGGTCGAGCCCGCGGTGCGCGACGCGGCCGACGTCCTCACCGGCGGCGACGCGGTCGACACGGTGAGCTACGCCGCGCGCACGTCGCGCGTGGTCGCCAGCCTCGACGGCGCGGCCAACGACGGCGATCCGACCCTCCCGGCCGAGAACGACAACGTGAGCGCCGAGCGCCTGGTCGGCGGCAGCGGCGCCGACGACCTGACCGGCTCGCCGTCGCGCGACGTCGTCGAGGGCGGCGCCGGCGACGACGAGCTCCACGGCGACGGCAGCGCCGACCGGCTGTACGGCGGCTTCGGCAAGGACGAGGTCCTGGGCGGCGCCGGCGAGGACCTGCTCGACGGCGGCCTGGGCGCCGACCACCTCGACGGCGAGGACGGCGTCGACCTCGCGAGCTACGACGGCCGCGCGGCCGCGCTGCGGATCACGCTCGACGGCACCGCCGACGACGGCGCCACCGGCGAGGGCGACGACGTGGAGACCGAGCACGTCATGGGCGGCCTGGCCGGCGACCGGATCACCGGCGACGACGGCGTCAACGCCCTCGACGGCGGGCCGGGCGACGACACGCTCGACGGCGGCCGCGGCGCGGACGACCTCGACGGCGGCGACGGCACCGACACGGTCTCCTACGCCGGGCGCAGCAAGCGTGTGACCGTCCGCCTCGACGGCAGCGCGCCCGACGGCGAGGACGCCGACGAGAACGGCGTCGCCGAGGAGGGCGACACCGTCCGGGCGACGGTCGAGAACGTCACCGGCGGAAGCGGCCACGACGTGCTGCGCGGCAGCGATCAGGCCAACCTCCTCGCGGGCGGCCCCGGGTTCGACCAGCTCGACGGCGCCGGCGGCCCCGACGTGCTCGACGGCCAGGGCGACACCGACATCGCCGACTACAGCTCGCGCACGAAGGCGGTCGCGGTGGCCATCGACGGCCAGGCGCAGGACGGCGAGGACGCCGACGGCGACGGCATCGGCGAGGAGGGCGACCGCGTCCTGCCGAGCACCGAGTGGGTCGCGGGCGGGTCCGGGAACGACCGTCTCACGGGCGACGCCGGCGGCAACGTCCTGCACGGCAACGACGGCGACGACCTTCTCGTCGGCGGCCCCGGGTCGGGTCCGGACGGGTCGGACTTCCTCGACGGCGGCCTCGGCGAGGACACCGCGAGCTACGCCGCGCGCAGCGCCGCCAACCCGGTGAAGATCACCCTCGATCACGTCCGCAACGACGGCGCCCTCGGGGGCGCCGAGAACGACAACGTCGGGTTCGACGTCGAGCGGGTCGTCGGCGGCGCGGGCGACGACGAGATCGTCGGCAACGGCCGCGACCAGATCCTCGACGGCGGGCCGTCCGGCCGCGACGTCCTGCGCGGCGAGGAGGGCGACGACCGCTTCGACGAGTCCGAGCAGCCGGCGACCCCGCGGGCCGACGCCGACGAGCTCTTCGGCGGCGGAGGGGACGACCTGGTCGACTACTCCGGTCGCACGGACATGCTGGAGGTCACGATCGACGGCGTCGCGAACGACGGCGTCCAGGAGAACGGGGACCTCGCCGGGGAGAACGACAACGTCCACACCGACGTCGAGGGCGTGGCCGGCGGCACCCAGGCCGACGAGATCTGGGGCGACGGCGACGCCAACCGTCTCGAGGGCGGCGGCGGCCAGGACGACATCTTCGGCCAGAGCGGCGACGACGCGATCTTCGGCGGCGACGGCGTCGACCTGATCGCGGCCGGGCCCGACAACGACGAGATCCACGGCGGTCCGGGCAACGACGTGCTCGACGGCGCGACCGGCGACGACACCTTCGTGGCCGACTGGCTCCTCGACGGCAACGACGGCATGGACGGCCGGGCCGGCTGGGACGCCGTGGACTACGGCGCCCGCGAGCTCGCCGTGGTGGCCGACAACGACGGCGTCGCCGGCGACGACGGCCAGGACGCGAACCACGACGGCATCGCCGAGGAGAAGGACCGGATCGCCACCACGATCGAGGTGATCAAGGGCGGCAAGGGCCCCGACCGCCTGACCCAGGCGCTCGATCCGGCGAAGGCCTGCTACCCCGGGCTCCACGGCGGCGCGGGCCAGGACACCCTGACGGGCAGCGACAAGGGCCGGGACTTCCTGCACGGCGGCCCGGACGGCGACAAGCTCGTCGGGCGCGGCGGCGACGACTACCTGGAGGGCGGGACCGGCAACGACCTCGAGCAGGGCGGCAACGGGGACGACACCTTCATCCAGGGCCGGATCTTCGAGGACTGCGGCGGCTGGGTCTACGGCGAGGTCGACGGCGACGACGGCGCGGACGTCCTCGACGGCGGCGACGGCACCGACTTCGCGGACTACCGGCGCAAGCCGGCGACGAACCTCGACATCCGCCTCGACAACGTGGCCGCCGACGGCGCGTCCGGCGAGGGCGACAACGTCAAGACCGAGGGCGTCTCCGGCGGCCGCGGGAACGACACGATCATCGGCGACGCCGGCGAGAACCTGCTCATCGGCGGCGACGGCGACGACGACGTCGAGGGCCGCGGCGGCGACGACCGGCTGTGGGACAACTCGGGCAGCGACGGGCTCTTCGGCGGCGACGGCGACGACGAGCTCAAGGCCAAGGACGGCCACGCGGACGACCACCTGGTCGGCGGCGCCGACTCCGACCACGGCGAGTGGGACGAGGGCGACGACGTGGCGAGCATCCCGTAGCCGAGCGGCGGTGCGGAGGGAGGGCGCGCGGCGCGGCCGATCAGGCCGCCCGCGCGCCCGCGCGTCCGTCAGCCCTCGGCGCGGGCCCGCATCTCGGCCTTGTGCGCCCGCTTGCCCGCCTGGTACTCGGCCAGCGCCTCCGCAGAGTCGACGTCGCCGAGCGTCGGGTGCCCGGGGACGAGGTCCTGCGCGGCCTCGACGCCGAACCGCTTGGCCAGCACGGCCCCGAGCGCCTTGACCTTCATCTCGCCGAAGCCCGGCAGCGCGGCGAGGTTCGCGCGCAGCTCCTGCGCGTCGGCGGCGTCCGTCCACACGCGCGCGGCCTCGCCGTCGTAGGCCTCGCGGACGTGCCGGGCGAGGTCGCCGACCCGCTGGGCCATCGAGCCGGGGAAGCGGTGGATCGCCGGCTTCTCGCGGAAGACCGGCTCCAGGTCGGCCTCGGCGAGCGTGGCGGCGTCGATCGCGCCGAGGCGCTCGCGCAGCGCGAGCGGCCCGGCGAACGCCTTCTGGACGGAGACCTGCTGGTCGAGGACGAAGCCCACGAGCAGCGCCATGGGGTCCGACGCGATCAGCGCGTTGGCCTCGTCGGAGTCGGTGAAGTGGAGGCGGTCGGGCACGCGCCGATCGTACCCGCCGCCGCACGGTCCGCCGGCGCCGGTAGCGTTGTCCGCATGCTCCGCCGACCCCTGCTCCTCCTCGCCCTGGTCGCCCTGCTCGCCGCCGCCGCCGCGGGCGCGTCCGCGGCCGCCACGCCGGGCGAGCACGTCGGCGCCGCCGCCACCAAGCGGATCACGCCCTCGGGCGTCGGCGCGGTCAAGCTCGGCGCCACCTACCGCAAGCTGCGCGCGGCCGGGCTCGTCGGCCGGCTGCGCCGCGGGTGTGAGCTGGCGGGGCCAAAGCAGCGCTTCGCGCGCCTGAAGGCGCCGCTGCGCGGGACGGCGGACTTCACCACCTCCAAGCCGCGGCGCGTGAAGACCATCACCGTGGCCGGCGGCGCGACGGCGCGCGGCGTCGGCGTGGGGGACTCCGAGGCCGACATCCGCGCGGCCTTCCCGAAGGCCAAGTTCGACCACGGCACCGACGACACGTTCGGCATCACGGTCGTGCGCGTCCCGCGCAGCGACGGGGGCCGGCTGCAGTTCGCGCTCGGCACGAAGAGCGACGAGGTCGAGCTCATCGCGCTGCCGCGCCTCGCGTTCTGCGAGTAGCCGGGCGGCGGCGCCGAAGATTGGGGTTTCTCTTGGGGGGGGCGCCCGACGCCGTGGCGGACGGGCTCGGGGAGGCTCCGGTGCAGCACTCCAGCCCCCCACCGGAAGGCGCACCATGGCCACGCAGGTCCTCAGTCCCCCGACCACCGAGACGGTCGTCGCCGCCCGCGGGCTCGTCCGGCGCTTCGGCGCCGGCGACACCGCCGTCGCCGCGCTGCGCGAGGTCTCGCTCGACGTCGAGCGCGCCCGCCTGACGGCGATCATGGGGCCGTCCGGCTCCGGCAAGTCGACGCTCATGCACATCCTGGCCGGCCTGGACCGCCCCGACGCCGGCACGGTGACGATCGCCGGCGTCGAGATCACCGGGCTCAACGACAACCAGCTGACGAAGCTGCGGCGCAGCCACATCGGCTTCGTCTTCCAGTCCTTCAACCTCCTCCCCACGCTCACCGCCGAGGAGAACGTCCTCCTGCCGGCCTCGATCGCCGGGACGCGGCCCGACCGCGCCTGGCTCGAGCACCTGCTCCGGACCGTCGGGATCGACGAGCGCCGGGCCCACAAGCCCGCCGAGCTGTCCGGCGGCCAGCAGCAGCGCGTCTCGATCGCGCGGGCGCTGCTCGGCAAGCCGGCCGTCCTGTTCGCCGACGAGCCGACGGGCAACCTCGACTCGGCGACGACCCGCGACGTCCTCGCGCTGCTCCGCAGCTCGGTCGAGGACCTCGGCCAGACCACCGTCATGGTCACCCACGACCCGCAGGCCGCCGCGCTGGCCGACCGGGTGCTGTTCCTCGCCGACGGGCGCATCGTCGACGAGCTCCGCGATCCCGACGCCGCCGCCGTCGTCGCGGTCATGCAGGCGGTGACGGCGCGATGACCGCCGTCGCGCTCAAGGGCCTGCTGGCCCGCAAGACCCGCGCGCTGCTGACCGCGCTGGCGATCGTCCTCGGCGTCGCGATGATCAGCGGGACCTACGTCCTCACCGACTCGGTCCAGAAGGCCTTCTCCGGCGTGTTCTCCAGCGCGTTCCAGGAGACCGACGTGACGATCACCGGTCGTGAGGTGGTCGACGGCGCGGAGTCCGCGCCCACCGTCCCCGCCGGACTGCTGGAGAAGGTGCGGGCGCTGCCCGAGGTCGAGGCGGCGGCCGGCGCCTTCCTGTTCCGCGACGTCAAGCTCATCGACCGCACCGGCAAGACGATCGGTGAGTCGCAGGCCTCGAAGTACGGCCTCGGCGTCGACCCGTCCCAGCCGCGCTTCAACCCGCTCGAGCTGCAGGCGGGGACGTGGGCCGGCGGGCCGGGCGAGATCGTCGTCGATGCGCCCACCGCGCGCGACCGCGGCCTGAAGATCGGCGACACCGTCGGGGCGAAGGCGGCCGGTGAGGTGCGCCGCTACCGGATCACGGGGCTCGCGGAGATCCGCGGCGTCGGCCTCGGCGGCTCGACCCTGGCGGCCTTCGACGTGCCCACCGCCCAGGCGGTGCTCGACGAGCGCGGCCGCTTCGACGCGATCTCGGTGGCCGCGAAGGACGGCGTGTCGGACGCGCGGCTCGCCGAGGCGATCCGGCCGCTCGTCCCGGCGAGCGCCCAGGTCCGCACGGCGGCCCAGCAGCGCCGCGCCGACGAGGCCAAGGGCAAGGAGGTCACCGGGATCATCCAGCCGCTGATGCTGGCCTTCGCGGGGATCGCGCTGTTCGTCGGCGCCTTCGTCATCTTCAACACGATCTCGATCACCGTCGCCCAGCGCACGCGCGAGCTGGCGACGCTGCGCACGCTCGGCGCGTCGCGGCGCCAGGTCCTGGCCTCGGTGGTGCTCGAGAGCCTGGCGCTCGGCGTGGTCGCGTCCTTGATCGGCCTCGTCGCCGGCGTCGGCCTCGCGAAGGCGCTCAACGCGCTGCTGGAGGCCATCGGCGCGCAGTCGCCCGACGGCGGCACGGTCTTCGCGGCGCGCACCGTGGTCGTGGCGCTCGTCGTCGGGGTGGCGATGACCGTGGTCGCCGGCCTGCTGCCCGCGCTGCGGGCGACGCGCGTGCCGCCGATCGCGGCGGTCCGCGAGGGCGCGGTCCTGCCGGCGGCGCGGCACGGCCGGCTGCGGTCGTTCGCCGGCGCCGTCCTGCTGCTCGCCGGGTTCGCGCTGCTGGCCCAGGGGATGTTCGGCGGCGGCGGGACCACCGCGGTCCTGCAGGCGCTGGGCGCCGGGATCGTGCTGGTCTTCCTGGCGCTCGCCATGGTGGCCGGCGGCATGGTCCGCCCGCTCGCCGCGGTGGCCGGCTGGCCGTCGCGCCACCTCGGCGGCAGCTCCGGCCGGCTCGCGTCGGGCAACGCCGCGCGCAACCCGGCGCGGACCGCCTCCACCGCCGCGGCGTTGATGATCGGCCTCGCGCTCGTGACGTTCGTGGCCACGCTGGGCGGCGGGCTGAAGGACTCGACGAAGGGCGCCGTGGAGCGCCAGGTGACCGCCGACTACGTCATGACCTCCGACGAGGACCCGCAGTTCGGGACGTTCCCCGCGGCGGCGGGCGACCGCCTGGCGGCCGCGCCCGGCGTGACCGTGGCCTCCAGCGTGCGGCGCGACCTCGCGCGGATCCACGGCAAGACGGAGTTCGTGGCGGGCGTCGACCCGGCGACCATCGCGCAGGTCTACGACTTCGCGTGGCGTCGCGGCTCCGACGCGAGCCTGGCGGGCCTGCGCGGCGGCGCCATCGTCGACACGAACTACGCGGCCGACCACGACCTGCGCATCGGCAGCCCGGTGCGGCTGGACACGCCGACCGGGGAGTCGCTGCGCCTGACCGTCAAGGCGACCTACCACCCGCCGCAGGCCGACCCGCTGTTCCGGGGGCTCGTGATCGCCCGCGAGGACTTCGACCGCGCCTTCGCGCACGCCGCCAACGGCTTCACGTTCGCCCGGGTGCAGGGCGGGGCGGCGCCCGCGACGACGCGGCGGCTGCAGGCGGCGATCGCCGCGTTCCCCGAGGCCGACGTCGCCACCAAGGCGGCGTGGGTGACCGACCGGACCGGCGCGATCGACCAGATCCTCGCGCTGTTCTACGCGCTGCTGGCGCTGTCGGTCGTGGTCAGCCTGTTCGGGATGGTCAACACGCTCGTGCTCTCGGTGTTCGAGCGCACGCGGGAGATCGGGATGCTGCGGGCGATCGGGATGACCCGCCGGCAGGTCCGCCGCATGATCCGCCACGAGAGCGTCATCACCGCGCTGATCGGGGCCACGCTGGGGCTGCCGCTCGGCGTGGCGCTGGCGGCGCTGGGGGCGCGGGCGCTGGCCGACGAGGGCGTCGGCTTCCACCTCCCGACCGGCTCGCTCGTCGTGTTCGTGCTCGTGGCCGTGGTGGCCGGCGTGCTCGCCGCGATCGCCCCGGCGCGCCGCGCCGCGCGGCTCGACGTCCTGCACGCGCTCCAGCAGCAGTAGCCGCCGCCCGGCCCCTCTCCGGCGCCCTCAGCCGTCCGCGGCGAGGGCGCCGGCGAGCTGCGAGCGCGCGCGGATGCCGAGCTTGCCGTAGGTGCGGCCGAGGTGGACCTCGACCGTCTTGAGCGTCACGAACAGGGTCTGCGCGATGTCGCGGTTGCGCATCCCCTGGGCGGCGAGCTCGGCGACGCGGCGCTCGGCGGCGGTCAGCGACTCGACGCCGGAGAGGGCGACCCGCCGTGGCCGCGCGCCGGCCACCACGAGCTCCTCGTGGATGCGCTCCTCCAGGCCGCCGGCCCCGCAGCGGTGGGCGAGCTCGCGGGCCTCGGCGAGCGGCTCGCGGGCCGCCGTCCGGTCGCCCGCGCGGCGCAACGCCGCTCCCAGCTCGCCGAGCGCCTCCGCGCGCACGATCCGCGCGGGCGAGCGCCGGGCGACCTCGGCGGCGGTCCGCAGCTCCTCGAGCGCGTCGTCGCCGCGCAGGGTGAGGGCGCGCGCGACCCGCGCGCGGGCCTCCGCGCCGGCGACGCCGCGGCGCTCGGCCAGCGCCACCTGCTCGTCGGCGATGGGCCGCGCCTCGGCGGTGCGGCCGAGCGCCACCAGCGCCCGCACGAGCGTGGCGCGGCTCGGCTCGCGGTTGCCGATCGCCCAGCCGCGCCGGCGTTCCTGGGCCAGCTCGAGCTCGAGCTCGGCCAGCGCCTCCTCGTTGCGCCCCTGGTGGACCCGCAGGCGCGCGCGGATGGCGTGGATCTCGCGGATCCCCTGGCCCGTCTCGCGCGACGGCAGGCGCGCGAGCTCGGCGTCGGCCTCGTCGAGCCGTCCGCGGTCGACGAGGATCTGGGCCAGGTTGGACCGCACGCTCACCACGGCGGCGGGCGCGCGGGTCATCAGCATCACGTCGAGCGCGTAGCGCGCCAGCTCCTCGGCGTGGCGCAGGTCGCCGAAGGACCGCTCCCAGGCGCCCCACGCGGTGGTCATGTAGGTCAGCGGACCCGCCGCCACCGTCGAGCCGAGCCGCTCGGCCATGGCGGTCGCGTCGCGCAGCGCCGCCGCGCACTCGTCCGCCGCCTCGACGTTCATCAGCGCCTCGAGCGCGTAGAAGTGGACGAAGCCGCCGGCGGTCAGCGCGCGCCGTGCCAGCTCGCGCACCTCGGCGGCGGGCGCGCCGCCGATCGCCCGCACCCAGGCGAGGTGCGCGAGCAGCGTCGGCCGGTCCTGCGCCTCCAGGGCCTCCAGGCGCCGGAGGTACTCGTCGCGCAGCGGCTCGACGTGCGCGAGGACGTCGACGAGGTCGTTCTCCAGCTCCGGCGCGACGGGATCGCCGCGCTCGGCCGCCGCCGCGGCGGCGCGGCGCAGG
>DASVQH010000421.1:0-1929 GCA_036389195.1 Solirubrobacteraceae bacterium | reverse complement strand
CCGCACGCTGCTGGCGGCGATCCGCGAGATCGCCGCCATCGCCGAGGCCGCGGGGCTCGTACCGGCCGTCCACCCGCACGCCGGGACGTACGTGGAGTTCGCCGACGAGATCGAGGCCGTCGCCGACGCCGCGCCGCTGTGCCTGGACACGGGCCACCTCGCCTTCGCCGGTCTGGCGGCCGACGAGGTCTACGCGCGGTTCGCCGAGCGCGTGGTGCTGCTGCACCTCAAGGACGTCGATCCCGCCGTCCGGGCGCGCGCCGTCGCCGGAGGGCTCGGCTACTGGGAGGCGGTCGCCGCCGGGATCTTCTGCCCGGTCGGGCGCGGCTGCGTCGCGTTCGCAGCGCTCGCGGCGCGCCTGCGCGAGGCCGCCTTCGCCGGGTGGGGGACCGTCGAGCAGGACCGCGTCCCGGGCGGCGATCCGGTGGCCGACCTCGTGGCCAGCCGGGAGGCGCTCGAGGCGCTGGGGATGGTCGCGTGAGGCTCACCGCCGCACAGGCGCTCGTCCGCTACCTGGAGGTCCAGTGGAGCGAGCGCGACGGCGAGCGCCGCCGGGTGATCCCCGCGATGTTCGGGATCTTCGGGCACGGCAACGTGCACGGGATCGGCACGGCGCTCGCCGAGCCGGGGTCGGCGCTGCCGCTGCTGCAGCCCAAGCACGAGCAGGCGATGGTCCACACCGCGCTCGGCTACGCCAAGGCCGCGCGGCGGCTGGCCACGCTGGCCTGCACGGCCTCGATCGGCCCGGGCGCGACCAACCTCGTTACCGGCGCGGCGACGGCCACCACCAACCGCCTCCCGGTCCTCCTGCTGCCGGCCGACACCTTCGCCACCCGGCGCCAGGGCGTGGTGCTCCAGCAGCTCGAGCACCCCGGGTACGCGGACTGGTCGGTCAACGAGTGCCTGCGGCCGGTGTCGCGGTTCTTCGACCGGATCGCCCGCCCGGAGCAGCTGCTCACCGCGCTGCCCGAGGCGATCCGCGTGCTGCTCGACCCGGCGGAGGCCGGCGCGGTGACGATCGCGTTTCACCAGGACGTCCAGGGCGAGGCGTACGACTACCCGGAGGCCTTCTTCGCCGAGCGGACGTGGCGGGTGGCGCGGCCGGCGCCGGAGCCCGCCGCCGTCGAGGCCGCGGCCCACCTGCTCCGCGGCGCGCAGCGGCCGCTGATCGTCGCGGGCGGCGGCGTCGTGCACGCGGCCGCGGAGGCCGAGCTGGCCGCGCTCGCCGAGCGCCACGGCATCCCGGTCGCCGAGACCTCGGCCGGCAAGGGTGCCTACCGCGGCGAGCTGGCCCTGGGCGGGATCGGCGTCAACGGCACACGCGCGGCCAACGCGCTGGCGCGCGACGCCGACGTGGTGCTGTGCGCCGGCACGCGGCTCTCGGACTTCACCACCGGCTCGCAGTCGTTGTTCGCCGGCGACGGCGTCCGCTTCGTCGGCCTCAACGTGGCCGCGGCCGACGCCCACCGCATGGGCGCGCTGCCGCTGGTCGGCGACGCGCGCCCGGCGCTGGCGGCGCTCGCCGCCGCGCTCGGGGACTGGCGCGCGCCGGACGCCCGCGCCGCCGCCGCCCACCGCGAGCTCGCCGCCTGGCGCCGCGCGCTCGCGGAGGACCTCGCGCCGCGCGCGGGCGAGCGGATGACCCAGGGCCAGGTGCTGCGCGAGCTGACCGGCGCGCTCGGGCCGCGCGACTGGGTGGTCGCCGCGGCCGGCGGGCCGCCCGGCGACCTGCTCAAGCTCTGGCAGCCCGGATCCGGCCCGCGGGCGCACATCGAGTTCGCCTTCTCCTGCATGGGCCACGAGCTCCCGGCCGGCCTCGGGATCCGGCTCGCCGAACCCGACGCGGGAGAGATCTACGTCGTCATCGGCGACGGCACCTACCTGATGGCCGCCAGCGAGCTGGTGACCGCGGTGCAGGAGGACCTGAAG
>DASVQH010000420.1:0-4597 GCA_036389195.1 Solirubrobacteraceae bacterium | reverse complement strand
CGCCGCCACCGCCGCCACCGCCGCCGTCGCCACCGCCACCGCCACCGCCCGGGGGCGGCGGCCCGCCTCCGCCGCCGCCGGCGGGCGCCCCGCACGAGCCGCCGGCCGCGGCGGGCGTGACCACCGTGACCTTCCGCGTGGTCACCACCTGCAGCTCGCCGAAGGTCTCCATCACCACGGCGCTGATCGGCACGACGCGCTCGCTGCACGGCGCGCCCGCCGGGAAGACGTGCTGCGCCGGCACGTGGTTGGTCACGCACGCGTTGGAGAACGCGGTGTGCGGCACCGGCTTCTCCTTGGTCCCGACGATCGAGAGGTCCGGCTTCTGCGTCGCGTCGCTCGCGTCGGACTCGAAGAACCAGTTGACGGCGGCGGGGCAGTCGACGGAGTCGCCGTCGAAGCCGGCGTCGTGGACGTCGAAGACCGCGGGTTGCCCGGCGACCACGCGGTCCGGCCCGTTCACCTTGCCGGTGATCTCGGTGGTCTCGCAGCAGCCGGCGATGTGGACGAGCACCGCCATCATCGCGAGGCTGAACAGACGCGTCGGGGCGGTCCCGAAGAGCTCGAACACGGCACCGCGGACCGTACGGATATGTGGTGCGTCAGGTCAAGCGCGCGTCAGCGCCGTGACGGCGGCGGCGATCGGCTCGTCGCCTTCGAGCAGCTCGAAGGTGAGGCCCGCGGTGGCGGGCGTGTCGAGCACCGCCACGAGCGTGGCGGCGACGTCGTCGCGCGTGACGCTGCCGCGGCGCCCGAGCGAGGGGGCGACCGCGATCCGGCCGGTGGCGGGGTCGTCGGTCAGGCCGCCCGGGCGCACGATCGTGTAGGCGAGCCCGCTGGCCTTCAACGCCTCGTCGGCCTCGTGCTTGGCCCGCTGGTAGGGCCGCATCGCCTCGGGCGCCGCGTCGGGGTCGCCGGCGCCCATGGACGAGACGATCACGTAGCGGTCGACGCCGTGCTCCATCGCGGCTTCGACGAGCTTGACCGCCGCGCCGTAGTCGACGGTCCGCTTGCGCTCCGGGCCGCTGCCGGGCCCGGCGCCGGCGGCGAAGACGATCGCGTCGGCCGCGCGCACGTAGGGCCCCGGGTCCTGGGACTCCAGGTCGCAGACGATCGCCTCGGCGCCCACCGCTGCGAGGTCGGCGGCATGATCGGGGTTGCGGATCAGCCCGCGGGCGCGGTCCCCGCGCGCGGCGAGCAGCCTGAGGAGGCGGAGGCCGATCTTCCCGTGTCCGCCGGCGACGAGGACGTCCATGGCCGGGCGAGTCTACGGGTACACGGCGGTCATGCCCATCGACGACAAGGACGACCTGCCCGGCACGCTGCAGCGCTCTCCCGCGAAGGCGCAGCGGACCTACGCGAAGACCCTGGAGAGCGCGGAGGAGACCTACGACGACGAGTCGCGCGCCCACCGCGCGGCCTGGGCGTCGGTCAAGCACTCCTTCGAGAAGGTCGGCGACCACTGGGAGCCCAAGGACGAGAAGGGCCCGTCCGATCCCGATCAGCGCCGCGACGGCGAGACCTTCGGCGGCGTCGACGTCAACGGGAACACCAAGGCGGAGCTCTACGAGCGTGCCAAGCGGGTGGGCGTCAAGGGCCGCTCGAAGATGTCCAAGGAGGACCTGGCGCGGGCGATCGCCCGCAAGCAGGACTAGCGGCCGCGCCGCTTGCGGCGGATCCTGAACCCCGAGCGCAGCAGGTCCTCGCCGAAGATCGGCGCCTCCCGGCCGTCGGTGGTCGCGTAGCGGTAGAGCGAGAAGGCGAACAGCTGGCCCATCAGGGTGGCGGCGGTGATCATGAGCCCGAAGAGGAGCACCCCGGCGGCGAGCAGGGCGGCGGCCGCCGCGCCGTCGAGGCCGAATCCGAGTCCGATGAGGAAGCCGGCCGGGAGGCCGATCGGGACGAGGCACGCGCCGATCGAGAGCGTGCCGGTGACGCTCTCGCCCCAGGTCCGGCGAAACGCGTCGGCGGACCGCCGGATGGCGTCGCGGACGCCGACGGGCTCGAGCACCAGCGCCGGGACGACGAACAGCGTCAGCAGCGACCACGCCACGCCGACCAGCCCCGCCGCGAGCGCGCCGCCGCCGGGGACGCGCCGCGCGATCCAGTCGAGCACCGCGCCGACGCCGGCGGACAGCAGCGACCAGGCCAGGATCGGCCGCAGGCGGGCCATCGCGTCGCGGAGGCCGTCGCGCGCGCGCGCCGGCTCGCCGGCGAGGCGGCGGCGCGCGGTCCCGACGACGGCGACGCCGAGGAAGGCGCCCATGAAGCGCAGGGGCCACGCCGCCGTCACGCTGGCCACGGCGACCGCGAGCCGCTTGTCGGGGCCGCCGAGCAGCCAGAACGGGATGCCCCAGGTCGTCGCGAAGACGGCGAGCCACGCGACGAGCGTCACCGCTCCGAGCCGCAGCAGCCCCGGCGTCGACCGCACCAGCTCCCAGCTCCGGCTCAGCGCCGCCCGGCTGCGCGCCCAGCGTCCGTACTTTGGATCGCTCCACACTTCGTCCGTGCTCATCGCTGAGGGGATTACCCGGCGACGCGCCGTCTGAGACGGTCGACCCGGGCAGCCGCTTCGCGGACTCGGGCCGCGAAGGCCGGGGAGCGGCGCGCGGAGCGCAGCAGGCGCCGGTACACCGGCAGCGAGGATCCCTGGCCGGTGGTGAGGATCAGGTCGGCGCCGGCGCGGACGGCGCGCTCGGCGGCGACGTCCACCCGCGCGCGGCTGATCACTGCCTCGGCTTCCATCGAGTCGGTGATCGCCACGCCGTCGAAGCCGAGCTCGCCGCGCAGCAGCGTCGTGGCGATGGCGCGCGACTGCGAGGCGATCCGCCCCGACGGGTCGAGGTCCGGATAGGCGGCGTGGGAGAGCATGACCAGCGGCGCGCCGGCGTCGATGCCCGCGGCGAACGCGTCGAGCGGCGGGCGCCCGGCGACGCTCACCTGCGCGTCGTCGGTGTTGGCGGTGGCCGTGCCGAGCCCCGGGAAGTGCTTGAGGGTGGGGAGGACGCCGCCCTCGGTGAAGCCCCTGACCGCCTGCCGGATCCCGCGTGCGGCGCCCGCCGGGTCGTTCCCGAACCCGCGCCCGCGCAGCGCCGAGCCGGGGGCCGCGAGGTCGGCGACCGGGGCCAGCGTGATCCCGACGCCCAGCGCGCGCAGCTCGCGCGCGGCGGCGCGCGAGTCGGCGCGGACGGCGCCGGCGGCGGCCTGCGCCGACGGCGAGCGCTCCGGCCCCGCGAACGGGACGATCCGCACCTCGCCGCCCTCCTGGTCGGTCATCACCAGCGCCCGGCGGCCGCCGGCGCGGCGAACGGCGGCGGTGAGCGCGCGCAGCTGGGCGGGCGAGACGACGTTGTCCTTGAACAGGATCACGCCCGTCGAGCGGCCGGCGCGCAGCGAGCGGCGGACGTAGTCGGGCAGGCTCGGGCCGTTGAAGCGCAGGACGACGAGCCGGCCGGCGGCGCGCCGGAGCGGCAGGCGCGGACGGCGCGCGGGCGGCTTCGGGGTGGCAGCGCCGGCGCCCGTCGTCGCGGCCGGTCCGCGCGCACGCCGCGGCGCGTCCTCCTCGTCGAGCGCGATGTACGCCAGCGCGAGGAAGGCGGCCACGAGCGCGGCGAGCGGGAGGGCGTAGCGCATGGGGCGGGCAGGCTGACACACGCGCCCCGGAGGTGACCCGGCGAGGCGGATCGGGTACGGCGCCTCAGTGCTTCGCGCCGTGAAGGACCGCTTCGCCGCGTACGCACGGCGTCCGCCCTCGCGGACCCTCCGAGTCCTCGGTGTCCTGAGCCTGGCCTTCGCGACGGTCGGTTTCTGGGACGCGCGCGGCGCTGTGGTGGGTGTGGTCGCGCTGCTGACCTACGGCGCCATCGCCCTCGCTCTCATGCGCCCCGAGGTGGTGAACCGCTGGTCGCAGATGCCCCTGGTGGTGGACACCGCGCTGATGATCCCGCTGGGCTTCATCGCGGCCGCCTACGTCACCGACCTCGGCCTCTGGGCGTGCGCGGCGATCGGCGTGGCCGCCTGGCTGCTGCAGCTCGTGCACGTCACCTGGCGCCGGCGTCGCCGCTAGGCGCGCCCGAGCCAGGCCGCGACCGCGCGGGCTGCGCGGACGCCCTCGCCGGCCCGGCCGGATGCGAAGACGACGCGGTCGGGGCGCAGGGCGACCCAGTCCGCGCGGTGGCGGCGCAGCCAGGCGGCGATCTCCCCGACCGCGTCGGCGACCCCCGGAAGCGGAACGCCCGCCGCGCTCCAGGCGGCCCGCTCCTCCTCGCTCACCGCGCCGAGGACCGCCCACCCGTTGCCCAGCACGTCGTCGAGCCGCGCGCCGGAGGCCAGGCGCGGCTGCGGGAACACCGAACCGACGCCGGCCTGCCGCGGAAGCAGCAGCGCGCCGCGCCGCAGCGGCGGGCGGGCGCGCGCCACGCGGCGCAGGCGGTCGGCCAGCGGGGTCGCGTCGAGCGCGAAGAGCACCGCGTCGCGCCAGCGGGCGAGCCGGGGCCGCCGGGTCTGCAGCACGCTGCCCCAGGCGATGGCCAGCCGCGTGGCGGCGGCGACGTCGGGCCGGC
Organism: Solirubrobacteraceae bacterium; assembly: GCA_036389195.1. Lineage (GTDB taxonomy): Bacteria > Actinomycetota > Thermoleophilia > Solirubrobacterales > Solirubrobacteraceae > JACCYI01. The sequence continues at coordinate 35 of DASVQH010000420.1, read as the reverse complement.
GCTCCGCTTCGTAGGTGTCGAGCAGCGCCGCGGGG
>DASVQH010000419.1:0-2687 GCA_036389195.1 Solirubrobacteraceae bacterium | reverse complement strand
CTCGGGGCGCTCAACAAGTTCTTCTACGTGGAGATCGGGCGCGACCACCACTGGGTCGACCGGCTGGTGTGGGACGAGGCGGCATGGCAGCGCTACGCGGCCGACCCGAAGCTCGAGACGTGGATGGTGTGCGAGCGCGGGACGCCCGGCGGCTACGCCGAGCTTTGGAAGCTGCCGCGCGGGCGCTGGCACCTGGCGATGTTCGGGCTGCTGGCGCCGTTCCGCGGGCGCGGGCTCGGCGGGCACTTGCTGAGCGCGGTGGCGCGGCGCGCGTGGGGCGGCGGCGCGTCGACCGTCACGCTCGACACCTGCGAGCTCGACGGCCCGCACGCGCTCTCGAACTACCAGGCCCGCGGCTTCGAGATCGTCCGCGAGTCGATCGAGCAGCGCGGGCGGTTCGACGCCGCCCGCTGACGCGGCGTTCAGCGGGCGCGGGCGAGCCGCGTCGTGATCCGCAGCGTCGCGCCGCGGTCGTCGGCGACGCGAACGCGGAGGCGGCGCGCGCGGCTCCCCGCGGCGTAGCGGTGGCGGGCGACGACGACGAAGCGGCCGGGCGCGACGCGACGGAGGCGGCCCGTCGAGCGCTGCCCGTCGCCCCAGCGGACGGTCGCGCGGTGATCGGCGGCGGTGGCGAGCGGGTTGCCGTCGGCGAACGCCGCGACGACGCGCCGGGCGGCGCGCCCGGCCGGGAAGCGCGGGCGGGCTACGCGGCGGCGGCGCAGCGGCGCGTTGGCGATCTCGATCTGCCGGCTGACGAAGCGGGTCACGCCCGTGCGGCGGTCGGTGACCGCGCTGACGACGAGGTAGCGCCCGGCGCGCCGGTAGGCGTGCTCGCCGCCGGCCAGCCAGAGGCCGTCCGCGCGGAACGGCGGCGCGGCCCGGGTGCCGTCGCCGAAGTCGGTGACGACGTCGAAGTCCTCGACCCGCTCGCCGGCCCGGCACTCCTGGCCGGCGGAGACGAAGCCCGCCTGCCCCTCCGCCGGCGGCCGCGCGGGGGTGACGAGCGCGCAGACCGGCCCGGTGTCCGCCCGCGGGCCGCCGCCCGGGATGACGACGACGATCGCCTTGTCGCCGTACGGCGCGGCGTCGCTGCGCGCCGTCGCCTCCTGCTCGGGCGTCGAGTCGTCGCGGTAGAGCTGGAGCTCGACACGCTTCACGTCGCCGTGCTCGCAGGAGACGCCGGCGGTCCAGCTGGCGCCCCAGCGCCCGTGGTCCGCCACCGCGGTGAGCCGTCGCTGCACGTCGGCGAGGTCCGCGTCGCTGTAGCGCTGCGGATCGAGCATCAGGTGATCGCGCAGCCACGCCGCGTCCTCGGCGCTGTTGTGACGCCCGACCACCTCGAGCACGCGGTCGCGCACCGCCGCCTCGTCGAGCGGGCCGGGCGCGTAGCCGACGAACCAGGTGCCGTGGGTGTTGTCGAGGCCGACGTCGGCGTACTGCTCCGTTCCGACGGCCTGCGGGATCTCGGCGGGCCCCGCTCCGCTGTCGCGGAGGAGCATGCCGGCGCGCTGCGCGTCGGCCTGCTTCGCCGGGTCGTAGGGACCGAACCGCGAGGGGCACTGCGTCGACGGCGCCGCGGCGGCCGGCGTCGCGAGGACGGCCTGACCGGCGCGGCGCGTGCTGTCCACTTCCCGGTGCGTCCCCGCACACGCGCGCGAGACGACCTTGACATCGTCTCGTGCAAGGGTCACCGCGTCGCGGCGCGCGGTCACCTAGACTCCGGCGCCGCATGGCCGCCCCCGCGACACCCGACGCGATCCGCGACGTCAACACCCGCTACCACGACGCCGCGGCCCGCTCCTACGACGCCAAGTGGGGCGTCGACCTGGGCGGGATCGGCCGCACGCAGGTGCTCGGCAAGGTCCGCAAGGCGCTCGGCGCGTCGCCCGGGCCGTTCGCGCGCTCGCTGGAGATCGGCGCCGGGACCGGCTACTTCACGCTCAACCTGCTGCAGGAGGGCGTCGTGCGGTCGGCGGTCGCCACCGACATCTCGCCCGGCATGCTCGACGCGCTGCAGGCCAACGCAGCCCGGATCGGCGTGGAGGTCGAGACGCGGGTGGCCGACGCCGAGCGGCTGCCGTTCGACGACGAGTCCTTCGACCTCGTCCTCGGCCACGCCGTGCTCCACCACATCCCCGACCTCGCCCAGGCGTTCCGCGAGTTCGCGCGCGTCCTGCGCCCCGGCGGGACGCTGTTCTTCGCCGGCGAGCCGTCTGAGCGCGGCGACCGGATCGCCGCGTACCCGAAGCGGGCGGCCTCGCGCGCCGCGCCGCTGTGGCGCCGCGCGCTGCGCATCCGTCCGGGCCACGGGTTCGGCGCGGCCGAGCGCGACGCGTCGGGCAACGGCCACGTCCACGGGGCCGACGACGAGGCGCTCGAGCCGTTCGTCGACGTCCACTCCTTCACCCCGGGCGACCTCGCGGACCACGCGCGCGGCGCCGGGCTGGCCGACGTCCGCGTCCGCGGCGAGGAGCTGCTGGCCAACTGGTTCGGGTGGACCAACCGCACGCTGGAGGCCAGCGCGCGCGCCGAGGACATCCCGTGGCTGTGGATCCAGTACGCCTACCGGGGCTACCTCGCGCTCCAGAAGGTCGACCGCGTCCTGCTCGAGCCGCGGCTGCCGCCCGCCATCTTCTACAACCTGATGCTGGCGGCTCTCAAGCCCGCGCGATGAGCGCCCGGCTCGG
>DASVQH010000418.1:0-2104 GCA_036389195.1 Solirubrobacteraceae bacterium | reverse complement strand
GGACCCGCTGCGCGCCTGCTTCGAGCGCTACTCGCGGGAGGCGCGCGGCTTCGGGATGTTCCTCGACCTGCCGCCCTACCCGGCGCGCGCCGCGCTCGCCGAGTGGTGGAGCGACCAGGGCGGCCACCGCTCGCGGGCTCGCGCGCGGCTGGACCCGCGGCGGATGGCGCGGCTGGCCGGCAAGTGGCACGGGCGGCGGGCGTGCGGGTCCTGATCGACGTCACGCCGCTGCAGCGCGCGCCCAGCGGCACTGCGGTCTACCTCGAGCGGCTGCTGCCGGCGCTGGAGCAGGCGGGAGCGACGGTCCTGACGACGCAGCGGCCGCCCCGCGAGCGCGGCCGCGGCGGGCCGCGCTCCTACGTCAACGCGGCGGTCGAGGCCGCGTGGATCGCGGAGGAGCTGCCGCGGCGCGCCCGGCGGGCGCGGGCCGACGTCCTGCACCACCCGCTGCCCGCCCACGCGCGGGCGGCGCCCTGCCCGCAGGCGATCACCGTCCACGACCTCGCGTTCGAGCGCCTCCCGGCGTGCTTCGACCCGCGGTTCCGCGCGGTCGCCCGGCGGCGTCACCGGGCCGCGGCGTGGGCGGCGGCGGCGGTCGTCACGCCGTCGCGGGCGACCGCCGCGGACGTCGAGGCGCTGTGGGGCGTGCCGGGCGACCGGGTGATCGTCGCGGCCCACGGGCCCGGCCAGGCACCCGCGCCGGGGCGGCGCGGGATCGCGCACTTCCTCTACGTCGGTGACGACGAGCCGCGCAAGAACCTCCCGCGCCTCTTGGAGGCGTACGCGCGCTACCGGGAGGCGACGGGGGAAGGGGCGCTGCCGCTGGTCCTCGCGGGGCGGGCGAGGGTCGCTGCGGCGCCGGGCGTCCGCGTCGACCCGGCGCCCGACCTCCCCGCGCTGCTCGCCCGTGCCGCGGCCCTCGTCGTCCCCTCCCTGCACGAGGGCTTCGGCCTCACCGCGCTGGAGGCCATGCACGCCGGCGCGCCGGTTCTGGCCGCGCGCATCCCGGCGCTCGTCGAGGTGTGCGGCGCGGCGGCGCGCTACGCCGACCCGCGCGACCCCGCCTCGATCGCCACCGGGCTGCTCGAGCTCGCCACCGTCCCGCCCCTGCGCGAGGAGCTGCGGCGCCGCGGCCTGGCGCGCGCGGAAGCGTTCTCGTGGGACCGTGCCGCCGCCGCGCACCTGACCGCGTATAGCCTCGCGCTCGCACGATGAAGGTCGCCATCCTCGGCACCCGCGGGATCCCCGCGGCCTACTCCGGTTTCGAGACCGCCGCCGAGCAGCTGGCGCAGCGGCTGACCGACCGCGGCCACGAGGTCGTCGTCTACTGCCGCCCGCACGTCGTCGACCGGCGGATCAAGACCTACAAGGGCGCGCGGCTCGTGCATCTGCCGACGGTCCGCAACAAGTACCTCGACACGTTCGCCCACACGTCGCTGGCCGCGCTGCACGCGGCGCGCCGGCTGCGCCCCGACGTCGCGCTGTTCTTCATCGCCGGCAACTCGCCGCTGTGCCTGATCACCCGCGGCGCGGGGATCCCGACGGTCATCAACGTCGACGGCCTGGACTCCGACCGCGGGAAGTGGCCCGCCGCGGCCAAGGCCTACCTCCGCTTCGCCGAGCGCAACGCGCCGCGCTGGGCGGACCGCGCGATCACCGACTCCCACGCCGTGGCCGACGTCTTCGAGCGCCGCTACGGGGAGCGGATCGGCGTCGTGCCCTACGGGGTCGCCGACCCGGGTCACGACGGCGACGACGCGCTGCGGCGCCTCGGCCTCCAGCCGCGGCGCTACATCCTCTTCGTCGGTCGCCTGGAGCCCGAGAACAACCCGCACCTGCTCGTCGAGGCGTTCGCGCGCATCCCGTCGGACCGCACGGACGGGATGAAGCTCGTGGTGGTCGGCGGCGCGCCCTACGCGGACGACTACATCCGCGGCGTGATGCGCGACGGCGACCCGCGCGTGCTGTTCCCCGGCTACGTCTTCGGGCGCGACTACTGGGAGCTCCAGCACCACGCCTACGCGTTCGTCGCCCCCACCGAGGTGGGCGGGACCCATCCGGTGATCCTCGAGGCGATGGCCGCAGGCAACTGCGTGCTGGTCAA
>DASVQH010000417.1:0-9319 GCA_036389195.1 Solirubrobacteraceae bacterium | reverse complement strand
CGTACGCGACCTGGAGCCCGTCGAGCCGCGCCCGCAGCGGCTGGCGCAGCGGCGCAAGCAGCGCGGCGGGATCGCGCGACGCGAGCGCGGCCCGCGAGGGCACCGGCCGGTGCAGGACGAGCACCCGCACCTCGGCGCCCGCGTCGCGCGCCGCGAGCGCCTGGCGGTGCGCCCAGACGCCCAGCACCGGGTCGGCGGCGCGCGGGTAGTACTCGGCGACGACCGCGACCTTCAGCGCCACGTCTCGAGCGTCCGCTGCGCGACGTCGCGGGTGACGTAGGGCCGCTCGGCCAGGAACGCCTCGGCCTCGGCGACCGCTCGGTCGCGCGGGTAGTCCGCCGCGACCGGGCGGGTGTGGCGCACCGGGACGGCGTCGACCACCCCCATCCGCCAGCCGCGGGCGGCGGCGACGGCGCTCCAGTGCGCGTCGAGGCCCCAGCCCATGTGCAGCACGGGGAACGGCAGCAGCTCGCCGAAGGCGTCGGCGCGGATCGCCGTCACCGGGCCGATCTCCACGAACGCGGTCCGCCGCGCCACCGCGCCCGGCCGGCGGCGGGTCACGCGCCAGGCGGCGTGGGAGTCGAACGCGTGGGCGGGCTGCGCGAGCACGAGGTCGTGGCGCTCGCACACATGCAGGAAGACGTCGAGGAAGCCGCGCGGGAGGAGCACGTCGTCGTCGACGATCAGCAGCCAGTCCTCGCCGTCGGCGGGCGCGGCTTCGAGGGCGGCGTTGAGGTTCGCCCACTTGCCGGCGCCCGGCGCGGGGGCGGTGAAGTGCAGCCGAACGTCGTGGCGCGAGCGCCGCAGCTCGGCGGCCGTCGCGGCGGTCATCCCCGCGTGCTCGGGACGGGCGACCGAGACCGCGAGCACCCGCCGCCGCGGGGGCGCGAAGCGCGCGGCGCGCCGCAGGCGCAGGCGGTCGGGCGCCGTCAGGACGTCCGCGAGGCGGTCGAGCACGGCGCCGCGCGCCCGCCCGCGGCGGCCGAGCGTCCCCGACTCGCCGGAGAGATAGGGCGGGTCGGGCGTGTCCACCGCCGCCGCGGCCCCTGCCTCGCCGCGCGCGGCCACCAGCTCGCGCAGCCGGCCGGCGGTGTGCGCGCTCAGCACGATCCCGTTCCCGCACCGGTAGCGGACGACGTGGGCGGCGCAGCCCGCCAGCGTGCGCAGCTCGCTCGCCGCGGAGGGCGCCACCCCCTTGCGCACGTCGTAGCGGCGCGAGTTGCGCCCGCGATGCCACGCCGCGCGCGAGAGCCCCCCGATCCGCGCGTCGGCGCCCGCGCGCCGGTGGTCGACGCCCGCCGCCGCGACGTAGCGGACGCGCCCGCCGGCCGCCCGCAGCCGGCGCTGGAGGTCCTCCTCGTCCCCGTAGAGGTCGAGCGTCTCGTCGAACCCGCCGCCCGCGAGCGTCAGCGCACCCCGCCGCAGCGCCAGGTTCGCGCCCCACACGAAGTCGGCGTCGCGGTCCGCCTGCCCGAGGTCGAGGACGGTGACGGGCAGCGGCTCGCGGCCGCAGGGATGGAGGTCGGTGCCCTCCAGCCGCGCCCGGATCGGGCCGCCGAGCACGAGGTGGTCGGGCGCCGCCGCCGCGCCGGCCAGCAGCGCGCCGAGCCAGCCCGGCCAGGCCTCGACGTCGTCGTCGAGGAAGCACAGCAGGTCGGCCCCCGCCGCCCGGGCCGCGGTGTTGCGGGCCGCGTTGAGCCCGCGCGGCGCGCCGTGGGCGAGGTAGCGCGCGCCGGCGGCCTCGGCCAGCCGCGCGGTCTCGGGATCGGCCGGGTCGTCCTCGACGACCAGCAGCTCGGCGCCGTGCTCGCGCACCTGTGCGGCCACGCTGGCGAGGGCGACCGCGAGGTACTCGCGGCGCCGGCGGGTGGGGATGATCACGGAGGCGGAGGGGGGCACGGGGGCGCGACGAGCTTAAGACGACCGCAACAATTGCCGGGGACTGGTGATTCACATGATCATGAGAGCTTTCACCGCAACCCTGCTCGCGGCCGCTGCCGCCGTCGCGCTGCTGCCGGCCGCACCGGTCGCCGCCCAGTCCCAGCGGCCGACCGCCAAGACCGGCCGCGCCGCCGCCGTGAGCCCCACGAGCGCCAACCTCACGGGTTCGTCGAACCCCAACGGGCGCCCGACGCAGGTCTTCGTGCAGTACGGCCTCGGCGCGAAGCTCAACGAGGCCACGCCGCCGCAGGACATCGGCTCCGGCACGCGCGCCGTGCCCGTCCGCGTCGACGTGACCAACCTGCGGCCGAACTCGAAGTACTCGTTCCGCCTCGTGGCGCGCAGCGGCACCGTCCGCACCAACGGCGCCATCAAGACCTTCAAGACCTCGAAGGTCCCGGTCTCGGTGACGCTGGCCGCCGCTCCCGCGGTCGTCACGTTCGGCGACAGCGTCGTCCTCTCGGGCACCGTCGGCGGTACCGGCTCGGCCAACGCGCGGGTCCAGCCCGAGCTGCGCCCCTTCCCGTTCAACGCGCCGTTCGCGCCGGCCGGCAACGCGCTGATCGCCACGGCCGAGGGCGCCTACAACTTCCAGACCACGCCGCAGGTCTCCACGGACTACCGCTCGAACGCGACGGTCAACGGCAAGGTGACGTTCAGCCCGACCATCCGGGTCGGCGTCGCGCCGCGCGTCACGCTGCGGATCAAGCGCCTGAAGAACAAGCGCGTCCGGTTCCGCGGGGACGTCGCGCCCGGCGGCGACGCCGTGGTCCGCCTGATCCGCATCTCCAAGAGCGGCAAGCGCAAGACGCTCAAGAAGACCACCACGCGCGGCTCGGATCTCGACAGCTTCAAGTTCAAGAAGCGCAAGGTGCGCAAGAAGTACGACTTCGTCGTCAACGTGACGCCCGCCAACGGCGCGTTCGTGCCCGGCGAGAGCCGCGTCCGCACCGTCAAGCCGAAGCGCTAGCCGGTCCACCGGCGGCGGGGGGCGAGGTCTAGCCTCCCGCCGCAGGTGATCCTCCTCCTGCACAACCGCTACCGCCACCCCGGCGGTGAGGAGCGCGCGGTCGACGACCTGCGCTGGCTCATCCGCGAGCACCTGGGCGAGGACGCCGAGGTGCTCGAACGCGACTCGGACGCCATCGGCCGCGCCGGGGCGGCGGCCGGACTGCTCCGCGGCGGCCTGGCGCCCGACGACGTGGCCCGCGCCGTGCGCCGCACCGGCGCCCGCGTCGTCCACGCCCACAACGTCAACCCGTCGCTGGGCTGGCGCGCGCTCGCCGCGGCCCGCTCCGCGGGCGCCGCGGTGGTGCTGCATCTGCACAACTACCGGCTGGTGTGCGCGGTCGGGACATGCTTCACGCTCGGCGCGGACTGCGTGCGCTGCCACGGCCGCGACACCCGGCCGGGCGTGCGGCTCAACTGCCGCGGCGGGTCGGTCGCCGAGTCGGCCGCCTACGGCGCCGGGCTCGCCCTGTGGCAGCGGCGCCTCGCCGCGCAGGTGGACGCCTTCGTCGTGCCCAGCGCGTTCGCGCTGCGCCGGCTGCGGGCGCTCGGCGCGCCCGTCGACGAGCGCGCGTCCGTGGTGGCGTCCGTCCAGCGCGAGCTCGCGCCCGCTTCGCGCGCCGGCGCCGGCGAGTTCGCGCTCGCGGCCGGCCGGCTGACCGCGGAGAAGGGGTTCGCCGACGCGGTCGCCGGCTGCGAGCGGGCCGGCCTGCCGCTGGTCGTGGCGGGCGACGGCCCCGAGCTGCCGGCGCTCAAGGCCGCTGCCGCCGGCGCCGACGTCCGCTTCACCGGCCGGATCGCGCCGCCGGAGCTCGCGGCGCTGCGCGCCCGCGCCGCGCTGGCCGTCGTGCCCTCGCGCTACGCCGAGATCCTGCCGCTGGCCGCGCTCGAGGCGCTCGCCGCCGGCCTGCCGCTCGTCGCCGCCGACGCCGGCGGCCTCGGCGAGCTGGTGCCGCCGGCGTGGCGCTACCCGCCGGGCGACACCGCCGCGCTGGCCGAGCGCGCCCGCGCGCTCTACGGCGACCAGGCGGCCGGCGAGCACGCGCTCGCGGCGGCGCGGGCGCTGACGGCGCCGGCGGCCGTGGCGGCGCGGCTGCGGTCGGTCTACGCGGCCGCCGAGGCGGCGGCCCGGACCTGACGCGACCGGCGGTCCGGCAGAGGACAGAGGGCCGGCGGCGGCAGGCGGCGTCCTGCTCTAATGCGCGGATGCTCCCCGCCCGGTCCCTGCCGTCGCTGCTGGCGGTGCTCGCGCTCGCCCTGGTGGCGGCCTCCCCCGCCCACGGCGCCGACATCACCCGCAAGAAGGCGATGTGGGGCCCGCTCATCAAGGACAACCAGTCGCTGATGCCGGTCTACGCGGAGCTCGGCGTCGGCATCTTCGAGACCCGGCTCTCGTGGCGAGAGGCCGCGCCGACGCGGCCCGCCGACCCGCGCGACCCCTCGGACCCCGCGTACGCCTGGCGCGGGCCGATCGACTACGCGATCAACGAGGCCCAGAAGTACGGGATCGAGGTCCTCGTCAACGTCAGCTTCACCCCGACGTGGGCGAGCGGCTCGGACGCCCCGTTCCGGGCGCCGCGGCGCACCAAGGACTTCGTCAACTTCATGGAGGCGGCGGCGCGCCACTACCCCGAGGTCAAGTACTGGATGATCTGGGGCGAGCCGAACCGCACCACCGGCTTCAGCCCCGCCACGACGACGTCGGCGCCAGAGAGCAAGCAGAAGAAGCAGCGCGCCCGCTTCTACGCGAAGATGCTCGACGAGACGTACGTCCGCCTGAAGAAGATCTCGCGCAGCAACATCATCATCGGCGGCAACAGCTACGACGCGGCCGGCGTGGCCCCGGGCTTCCAGCCGGCCCGGCAGTGGATCCGCAACCTCAAGCTGCGCAACGGCAAGCCGCCCCGGATGGACCTGTACGGCCACAACCCGTTCTCCAGCCGGCCGCCGGCGCTGTCGCAGCGCCCGCGCTCCCGCAACGGCCTCGACTTCGCCGACACCGACGACCTCCTCAAGGAGGTCAACCGCCACCTCCGGCAGACGAAGGGCAAGGGCAAGCGCAAGCGGAAGGGCAAGAAGCTGAAGGTGTTCCTGTCGGAGTACTCGCTGCCGACGGACCAGGACAACGACGTCTTCCCCGACTTCTTCGTGAGCCGCGAGACGCAGGCCCAGTGGATCCGCGACGCGCTGCAGATCACCCGCCGGACGAAGGGCATCTACAGCCTCGGCTACTTCAAGCTCTTCGACGAGCCGCCCAGCGACACGCGCGAGGAGCCGCTGTGGGGGCTCATCACGAACGACGGCGTCCGCAAGCCCGGCTTCTTCGCCTGGCGTGACGGGTAGGCGCCCCTCGCCCGCGCCGCGCAGGACTTAGACTGAGCATTCGATGGCCGAACCGGAACACGATCCGCGGCCCGCGACGGTGCGGGAGCCGGGGCGGTCCGCCTTCCTCGACCTCAGCCGCCCGGACATCGGCGACGACGAGATCGCCGAGATCCTGGACAGCCTGCGGGCCGGCTGGCTGACGACGGGCCCGAAGGTCGAGCGCCTGCAGGAGGGGCTGCAGGACTACCTCGGCGTCGAGCACGTGCAGTGCCTGACCTCGTGCACCGCCGGCCTCATGCTCGGCCTGCGGACGGCGGGGATCGGACCGGGCGACGAGGTGCTCGTCCCGACCCTGACCTTCGTCTCCTGCGCCAACGCGATCGAGCAGGTCGGGGCGCGGCCGGTGTTCGTCGACGCCGACCCGGCCACCGGGCTGCTCGACCTCGACCACGCCGAGTCCCGCATCGGCCCGGCGACGCGCGGGATGATGATCGTCCACCTGACCGGCCGCCCGGTGGACATGGAGCGCGTCAACGAGCTGCGCGACCGCCACGAGCTCGTGGTGATGGAGGACGCGGCGCACGCGATCGGCGCCGAGTGGGCCGGGCGCCGGGTCGGCGCGTGGGGCAACCACGCGTCGTTCTCCTTCCACGCCACGAAGAACATGACGACGTTCGAGGGCGGCGCGCTCGTCGTGCGCGACGCCGAGACGGCGGACCGCGTGGCCCAGCTGGCGCGCCACGGCCTCAGCCGCTCGGCGTGGACCCGGCACGGCCGCGCGGCGCCGGACCGCTACGACGTGGTCGAGCCCGGCTTCAAGCTGGCGATGAACGACATCTCGGGCGCGGTCGGGATCCACCAGCTGCGGCGGCTCGACGAGAACATCGCCAAGCGGGCGCGGCTCGCCGAGGCCTACGACCGCGCGCTGGAGGGGCTGCCGCTGCGGACCCCGCCCGGCGTCGCGCCCGGCGCGCGCCACGCCCACCACGTCTACGCCGTCCAGGTCGACGACGACGCGCCGCTGGGGCGCGACGAGCTGATCGAGGGCCTGCTGCGCCGCAACATCGGCTCCAGCGTGCACTTCCGCCCGATCCACACGTACTCCTACTACGCCGAGCGCTACGGGCTCGAGCTCGACGACCTCCCGGTCGCGCGGCGCCTCGGCGACCGCCTGCTCTCGCTGCCGTTGTTCCCGCGCATGACGCTCGACGACGTCGACGACGTCGCCCGGGCGCTCGGCGACCTGCTCGGCTAGCCGCCGGCGACGGACTCCAGCAGCGCCGCCCAGCGGTCGACCATCGTGTCGCGCCGGAAGTGGCGCTCGACGTGGCGGCGGCCGGCCTCGCCGAGGCGCCGCACGCGCTCCCGGTCGCCTGCCAGGTCGCGCAGCGCCGCCGCGAGCGCCTCCCCGTCCTCGGGGGCGACCGCGACGCCGGCGCCGGCGCCCTCGACCAGCGCGGCGCTGTCCCCGCGGGCGGAGACGACCGCGGCGCGCCCGGCGGCCATCACCTCGAGCAGCTTGGTCGGCAGCGCCGCGTCGAACAGCCGGCGGTCGCGCAGCACGACCGCGCCCGCGTGGTGCGCGGCGTAGAGGGCGGGCACCTCGTCGCGGGCCACCATGCCGGCGAAGCGGACGTTGGCGGCGCCGCGGCGCTCCACCTCGGCGCGGACGTCGCCGGCCTCGGCGCCCGAGCCGGCCAGCGTCAGCTCGACCCCCTCGCCGGCGCGGGCGACGGCGTCGATCAGCGTCCCGATCCCCTGGGAGTGGCCGACGGTGCCGGCGTAGAGCACGCGCAGCGGGCCGTCGGGCGGCGGCGGCGCGGCGGCGTCGAAGCGCTCGACCGCGACGGCGGGCGGGATCCGCAGGGCCTTGCCGCGCGCGGCGGCGATGGCGTCGAGGCGCTCGACCATCCCCTCGGTGGGCACGGCGATCGCCGCGGCCCCGGCGTAGCACGCGGACGCGAGGGCCTGGGCGGCGGCCACCGGCCCCGGCGCGGTCATGACGCCGAGCTCGACCGCGGTCTCCGGCCACAGGTCGGCGACGTTGAGGACGAGCGGCGCGCGCTTGGCGCGGGCGTAGAGCACGCCGGCCGCGGCGGTGAACAGCGGCGGCGACTCCGCGACGACGACGTCGCACGGCCCGGTGGCCGGCGCGGTGGCCAGCGCCGAGGCGGCGTGGCTGAGGTGGTTGAGCAGCCGGCGGGCGATGCCGCGGTTGGGCGTCGCGTAGACGGCGCTGCGGACCACGCGGACGCCGTCGCTCGCCCGCTCGCGGCGCAGCGGCCGGTTGTCGTACGGCGCCCGGATGACGCCGTCGGGGTAGTGCGGCGGCGCCGTGTGCACCGTCACCTCGTGGCCGCGGCGCGCGAGCCCGGCGGCGAGCTCGGCCAGGCGCGTCTGCGGCGCGCCCACCTCGGGCGGGAAGTAGTGCGTCAGGAGGAGGACGCGCACGCCTACGGCGAGGCGGGCGCCACGCCGGCCAGGGCCTGCAGACCCTCGTCGCGCGGGTTCAGCGCGAGCGCGCGCCGGTAGAAGCTCCGCGCCTGCGCGGTCCGCCCCGCGCGGGTCTCCAGGTCCCCGAGCAGCGCCAGCGTGACGAAGCTGCGCGGCTCGATCTCCAACGCGTCGAGGAGCGCCGCGCGCGCCTGGGCGGTGCGCCCGTCGGTCTCCAGCCCGCCCGCCTCGAGGTAGCGCGGCGTGAGCGCCAGCGGGTTGAAGCGCGCGGCCCCGCGGGCCGAGTCGATCTGCGCCTGCGCCGTCGTCGCCGAGCGCGCCCGGCGGACGTCGACGTCGGAGAGGAAGAGGGCGCCGGCCAGCAGGGCGACCACCGCGGGCACGGCGACCGCCAGCCAGCGCAACGGCCGCCGCGGCCGCTCCGTCGCCGCGGGCGCGTCGGACGCCGTGGCGAGCGTCAGCGCGAGCCCTGCGCACAGCAGCGCGATGCCCGCGATCCCGGGGATCAGCCACAGCCAGTCGACGCTGGCCTGCGCGATGGCGACCGCCGCCGCGGCCGCGAGCGCGGAGGCCCAGCGCCGGGTGTCGGGCGCGAGGCGGCGGACCCGCCGCGCGAGCGTCGCCACGGAGGCGAGGAGGAAGGTCAGGAACAGCAGCGCGCCGACGATGCCCGTCTCGGCCAGGATGCCCAGCGCCAGGCTGTGGGGGTCCGACAGGTTGCGGTCGTTGCGGCGCTCCTCGAACCAGCGGACGCTGAAGTTGCCGTGGCCGACCCCGATCACCGGCGCGGTGCGGAACTCCTCCAGCGCCACGCGGTAGACCTCGGCGCGCGGGCCGCCGGTCGCGCCCAGGCGCGTGCTGCGCCCGGCGCGCTGCTCGTTGCCGCCGAACTCGTCGACCTTGTCGGACACGTAGGTCACGGGGTTGCCGACGGCGACGTACGCGGCCGCGGCTCCGCCGACGGCGATCACCACCAGCCCGGCGATCGCCAGCCGCCGCACGAGCTGCATGGCGCCCGACGAGACGCGCAGGCCGCCGTCGAGCAGCGCCAGGACGAGGGCGACCACGAACGCCACCGCCGCGACAATGCCCAGCGCGCTCGCCGCCTTCGAGATGTCGCCGGCGGTGACCGGGCCGCCCGCGACGAACGCGTCGTACGGGGTCAGCAGGCGGCCGCCCACGGCGGCGAGGGCGGCCCCCGCCAGCAGCGTGAACCACAGGCGGCGCACGCGGTCGGGCCCGAGCAGGATCGCGACGACGCCGCCCGCCACGAAGCCGAGCATCACGCCGCGCGACTGGGTGAGGAAGGCGAGGCCGAGCGCCATCACCGCGAGGGCCATCGCGCCCGCGCGCAGCAGCACGTGGCTGTGGCGCACGCAGGCGACGCAGATGAGCGGCCAGAACGAGAGGGCGAACAGCGCCGCGGTGCCGTTGCGGTAGCCCACGGGGTCGTCGAGCCGTCCGGCCAGGAAGAGGCTCGGCCCGTCGATCAGCAGCGCGAGGTAGGTCGCGCCGACGATCACGGCGAGCCCCGCCACGAGCGCCGCGCCCAGCCGGCGGGCGACCGTGGCGCTCGGGATCGTGGTCAGCG
>DASVQH010000416.1:0-9250 GCA_036389195.1 Solirubrobacteraceae bacterium | reverse complement strand
CGCGGTGGAGGAGCCGTGGTGGCGCCGGCAGGACGAGTCGCATGCCGGGTGGACGGGGCCGGACGACGGGCCGATGCCCATGCGGCCGGTGGGGATGCCGCGGCGCGAGGTCCCCGACCTCGCGAAGATCGACCGCGGGATGTGGGCCACCGTCCTGGCGCCGCGCAACCGCCGCGTCCCTCACCACGCCTGGGAGGATCTCCAGCGGGCGGCGCACATCCTCGGAGCCCGCCCCTCCCAGCTCGTGCGCATGCTGGTCCTCAACGGCGCGCGGCGCGTGCTCGCCGAGCACGACGCCGCGATCGCGGCCGCTACATCGCCATAGCGACGTACTTCGTCTCGAGGTACTCCGCGATGCCCTCGCGGCCGCCCTCGCGCCCGAACCCGGACGCCTTGATGCCGCCGAACGGCGCGGCGGGATTGGAGACGAGCCCCTGGTTGAGGCCGACCATGCCGACCTCCAGGCCCTCGCAGACGCGGAACGCCCGCTTGACGTCGTTGGTGTAGACGTAGGCGACGAGGCCGTACTCGGTGTTGTTGGCCGCGGCGATGGCGGCCTCCTCGTCGTCGAAGCCCACGACCGGCGCGACCGGACCGAAGATCTCGTCGCGCAGCAGGTTCGCGTCCTCGGACACGCCGGCCAGCACGGTCGGCTCGTAGAAGTAGCCGGCGCCGTCGCGCCGCTGCCCGCCGACCACCGCCTGCGCGCCCTTGGACACCGCGTCCTCGACGAGGTCGGCGACGATCGTGCGCTGGTTGTCGTCGATCAGCGGCCCGACCTTCACGCCCTCCTCGGTGCCGCGCCCGACCGGCATCTCGCCCATCCGCTGGGCCAGCTTCTCGGTGAACTCGTCGCGGATCCTGTCAGCGACGTGGAAGCGGTTGGCCGCGGTGCACGCCTCGCCGATGTTGCGCATCTTGGCGATCAGCGCGCCCTCGACGGCGGCGTCGACGTCGGCGTCGGCGAAGACCAGGAACGGCGCGTTGCCGCCCAGCTCCATCGACGTGCGCAGCAGCTGCTGCGCCGACTGCTCGACCAGCATCTTGCCGACCTCGGTCGAGCCGGTGAAGGTCAGCTTGCGCAGCCGCGGGTCGCCGATGATCGGCTTGGACACGTCGCTCGAGGACGCGGACGTGACGATGTTGAGCACGCCGGCGGGCAGGCCGGCCTCCTCGAGGATCCGCCCGAGCGCGAGCATCGAGAGCGGCGTCTGCTGCGCGGGCTTGATGACCATCGTGCAGCCCGCGGCGACGGCCGGGCCGATCTTGCGCGTGCCCATCGCCATCGGGAAGTTCCACGGGGTGATCGCGTAACAGGGGCCGACCGGCTGCTTCATGGTGATCAGCCGCCCGACGCCGTTGGGCGCCGAGGCGAACCGGCCCTCGATGCGCACCGCCTCCTCGGCGAACCAGCGGAAGAACTCGCCGGCGTACGCGATCTCGGCCTTGGACTCGGCGATCGGCTTGCCCATCTCGAGCGTCATCAGCACCGCCAGCTCGTCGGTGCGCTGCGCGATCAGCTCCCACGCGCGGCGCAGGATCTCCCCGCGCTCGCGCGGCGGGTGGTGCTTCCACTCCTCCTGCACCGCGACGCAGGCGTCGAGCGCCGCGGCCGCGTCGTCCGGGGTCGCGTCGGCGACCTGGGCGATGACCTCGCCGGTCGAGGGGTCCTCGACGTCGAGCGTCTCGCCGCCCGTCGCGTCCCGCCACTCCCCCGCGATGTAGAGCTGGTGCGGGGCGCCGTCGACGACGGCCTTCTCGTCCTGCGTGGGTGCGCTCGCCATGGTCGCGATCGTACCGTCAGGCCGACGCCGTCTGGATGCCGAGCTCCTCGGAGATCGTGACGTCGAGCGAGTAGTCGATCGGCAGCACGATCAGCGAGGGGAGGTCGAGCGTCAGCGCGTGGCGCAGGTGGCGGCTGAAGTCCTCGATCGACTCGCAGCGCCACGCCGGCATCCCGAAGGAGTCGGCGAGCTTGACGAAGTCCGGGTTGGTGAAGTCGACGCCGAAGTGGCGGCCGAACTTGTTGTCCTGCTTCCAGACGATCGACCCGAACTGGCGGTTCTCCCAGATCACGTTCACGATCGGGGTGCGCAGCCGGACCGCGGTCTCGAGCTCCTGGACGTTCATCAGGAAGCCGCCGTCGCCGTTGACGGTGACGACGTGGCGGTTCGGGTTGACCAGCTTGGCGGCGATCGCCGTCGGCAGCGCGATCCCCATGCCGGCCAGCCCGTTGGCGATGAACACCGTGTTGGGCTCGTGGGCGGGGAACATCCGCGCGATCCACAGCTTGTGCAGGCCGACGTCGGAGATCAGCATGTCCTCGCGCCCGAGGACCTGGCGCAGCTCCCACAGCGCGCGCGGCGGCTGGGCGGGGAAGGAGTCGTCGTCGCGCCCGGCCTCGAAGCGCCCCATGACGATCTCGTTGAGCCGCGAGTCCTCCGTGCGGTGCGGGACGTCGCGGCACTCCTCGGCCAGCCGGCCGAGGATGTAGTACATGTCGCCGACGAGGTCGACCTCCGTCGTGAAGTACTCGTCGACCTCGGGGGAGACGGTGTCGATGGCGACGATCGTCTTGTCCCGGCCGGGGTTCCAGTGCTTGGGCGCGTGCTCGACGAGGTCGTAGCCGACCGTGATCACCACGTCGGCGTCCTCGAAGCCGGCGAGCGTGTAGTCGCGCGACTGCAGGCCCACGGTGCCCATCGCGTGCGGGTCCTCGTAGTCGAGCAGCCCCTTGCCCATGAAGGTCTCGGCCACGCCGATCCCGGTCGCGCGGGCGAACTCGCGCAGCGCGGGCGCCGCGCCGACGCGCGCCACGCCGTTGCCGGCCAGCACCATTGGCTTGATCGCCGAGCGGATGATCTGCGCGGCCTTGAGCAGCTCGTTCGCGCTCGGCTCGGGGCTGCGGACCCCGCCGCGGACGGGCAGCGGGGAGGCGTCGACCTGCGCCTCCATGACGTCCTCGGGCAGCTCGATGTGCGTCGGCCCCGGCTTCTGCGCCTGGGCGACCTTGAAGGCCTTGCGCACCACCTCGGGGATGATGCGCGGGTTGTTCAGGCGCGCGTTCCACTTGGTGATCGGCCGGAACATCGAGACGATGTCGACGTACTGGTGCGACTCCTTGTGCATGCGCTCCAGATCGCCCTGGCCGGTCAGCGCGACGAGCGGCGAGTGGTCGAGGAACGCGTCGGCCACCGCGGTGACGAGGTTGGTCGCGCCGGGGCCGAGGGTCCCGAGGCAGACCCCCGCCTTCTGGGTCAGCCGCCCGTACATGTCGGCCATGTAGGCGCCGCCCTGCTCGTGGCGCACGGGGACGAACTCGATCGAGCTGTCCTCGATCGACTCGTTCAGATCTAAGGTCTCCTCCCCGGGGATGCCGAAGATGTGCTTGACCCCCTCGGCCTCGAGGCACTCAACGAAAAGGTCAGACGCCTTGCGTTCGCTCAACCCCGCAACTCCTTCACGGTCGACGTGTCGGGCTACCGTAATGGACGTGCGCCGTTCGCTCTCCGTCGCCGTGCTCCTGTCGGCCTTCGCCGCCGTCCCTGCGCACGCCGCCGACACGACCTTCACGATCCGCGGCGCGGGCTTCGGCCACGGCGTCGGGATGAGCCAGTACGGCGCGCTCGGCGCCGCGCAGAAGGGCTGGAACCACCGGCAGATCCTCGGCCACTACTACTCCGGCACGGCGATCGGGCAAGCGGACAGCCGCAAGGTGCGGGTCCTGCTGGCCACCTCGCGCACGGCGACGTTCTCCGGCGCCACGAGCGCGGGCGGGCGGCGGCTGCGCGCCGATCGCGTGTACGGCGCGCGGGCGCGCGGCGCGGCGGTCGATCTGGTCAACGCGCGCGGCAAGCGCCTGAAGACCGTGGCCGCGCCGCTGGTCGTCAAGGCGCGCACGCCGATCGCGCTGCGCAACCGCGGCACCTACCGCGGTGCGCTGGAGTTCCGGCCGAACGGGTCCAACGTCGACGCGATCAACGCGGTCGGGCTGGAGTCCTACGTCAAGGGCGTCGTGCCGGTGGAGTCGCCGGCCTCGTGGCCGCTGGAAGCGCTGAAGGCCCAGGCGGTCGCGGCGCGCACCTACGCGATCACCACCTCCAAGCCCGGCGCGGGCTACGACCAGTACGCCGACACGCGCTCGCAGGTCTACGGCGGCGTAAACGTCGAGCAGCCCTCGAGCAACCAGGCGGTGTCCGAGACCAAGGGCGAGGTCGTGACCTACCAGGGCTCGCCGGTGGTGACCTTCTTCTTCTCGACCTCCGGCGGGCGCACCGAGGCGGTCGAGAACACGACGCTCGGCACGCGGCCGCTGCCGTGGCTGAAGTCGGTCGACGACCCGTTCGACTCCGTCTCCCCCAAGCACCGCTGGGGGCCGATCCGCATGAGCCTCGGCTCGGCCGGCCGCAAGCTCGGCAGCCTGGTCAAGGGCAGGTTCCGCGGCATCGAGGTCGTGGCGCGCGGCGCGTCGCCGCGGATCGTCGCCGCCGACGTCGTCGGCACCGGCGGCCGCACCCGCGTCAACGGAGCGACGCTGCGCGCCCGCTTCGGCCTGATGGACAGCTGGGCCTACTTCACGTCGATCTCGACGGGCGAGGAGGAGGAGCCGGCGCCCGACGAGGAGGAGCCCGAGGAGGGCCCGCCGACGGGCGGCGCCGGGCCGGCTTCCGCGTCCGCGGCGCGCCAGTCCTCGACGCACAACCTCGCCGGCCACATCATCGGTGCGCGCAAGGGCGCGAAGGCCGTCGTCGAGATCGACACGATGGTCGGCTGGCGCCGGGCGGGCACCGCCACCATCCGCCGCGGCGGCGCCTACCGGTTCGGGCTGTGCACGACGGGCACCTACCGGGTGCGCGTCGGCAAGGCGACCGGCCCGGTCGTGCGGGTCCCGAAGCTGTAGGCGGCTAGCCCGCGAACAGCCTGGCGAGCGTCTCGGCGACGCACACCGGCTTCTCGCCGCCCTCGCGCTCGAAGGTCAGCTGCGTCTTGAGCTGCACGCCGCCGTCGATGTCGGTCACGCTGGCCACCTTGGCGTGCATGCGGAACTTCGAGCCGACGGGCAGCGGCGAGGGGAAGCGGACCTTGTCGAGGCCGTAGTTGAGCGCGAAGGCGAACCCGTCGAACTTCAGGATCTCCTCGGTCAGCGCGGGCGCCAGGGAGAGCGTGTAGTACCCGTGGGCGATCGTCCCGCCGAACGGGGTGTCCTTGGCGCGCTCCGGGTCGACGTGGATCCACTGGTGGTCGCCGGTGGCGTCGGCGAACGCGTTGACCTGGTCCTGCGTGACCTCGTGCCAGTCCGTCGTCCCGACGGTCTCGCCCTCGGCCTGCTTGAGCTCTTCGACTCCTGTAATGGTCCGCATGGCCATGGCTTACCCACTCCTCGTAGCTGACGCACCGGCGCTCCTCTACCGCGCGTTCTTCGCGCTGCCCGACTCCATCAAGGGCACGGACGACCGGCCGGTCAACGCGCTGCTGGGCTCGCTCAACGCGCTGCTGCAGGTGGTCGAGGAGCACGACCCGCGAGCCGTGGTGATCTGCTTCGGCGCCGAGGCGGCCGCCTACCGCAAGGAGGCCTACCCGCCCTACCACGCGACGCGCCCGCCCGTGCCGGACGCCCTGGCCGAGCAGTTCAACGCCGCTCCCGCGCTCTACGAGGCCTTCGGCTGGAGCGTCATGGACCACCCCGAGCTCGAGGCCGACGACCTGCTGGGCTCGCTCGCCACCGTCGAAGAGCAGGCCGGCGGCGACGCGCTGATCCTCACCGGGGACCGCGACCTGTTCCAGTGCGCCTCCGAGCGCGTCACGGTGCTGATCCAGCGGACCGGCAACAAGGGCCCGCAGGCGGTCGGCCCCGACGACGTGCGCACCTGGTACGGCATCGGCCCCGAGGCGGTGCCGGACTTCATCGCGCTGCGCGGGGACCCGTCCGACGGCCTGCCCGGCGCCAAGGGCATCGGCGAGAAGACCGCGGCCGACCTCCTGCGCCGCCACGGGACGCTCGACGCCGCGCTCGACGCGGCGATCCGCGAGAAGCCGTCGGTCCGGCGGGCGCTGATCGAGCAGCGCGACGAGCTGTTGATGTTCCGCGACGTGGCGACGCTGCGCCACGTCGACGTCGGGCGCCCCGCCGACGCGCCGACCGACTGGGCGGCCGGCGCGGCCGCCGCCGAGGCGCTCGGACTGCGGCGATTGGCCGAGCGACTGGCCGGTCGCGCGCGCACCCAGCAATGAAGGCGACGCCCGCCCTCGCTACCTTGTCGCGGTTCATGAAGCTCGTCGCCTGCCTGCCCGTCCTCCTCCTCGCGCTCCTGTTTCCGGCCGTCGCCGGCGCCGCCGCGCCGCCTGAGGTGCCGCTGCAGGACGGCTGGCAGTACCGGCCGGACCCGCACAACGCGGGCCTCTCGCGCCACTGGGAGCGCGCCCCCGCGACGGCCGACTGGGCCGACGTCGAGGTGCCCCACGTCTTCAACGCCCAGCCGCAGGACAACGAGTTCGAGGGCACGATCGGCTGGTACCGCCTGCGCTTCGACGGCCCCCAGACGCCCGCCGGCTTCACCTGGGCGCTGCGGTTCGAGGGCGTCCGCCGCGTCGCGCGCGTGTGGTTCAACGGCCGGTCCGTCGGCTCCAACGGCAACCCGTACCAGGCCTTCACCCTCCCGGTCCGCGGCATGCGGATCGGCAAGCCGAACGAGATCGTCGTCCGCGTGCAGAACGTCCGCCCCAAGGGCCTGCGCGAGGGCTGGTGGAACTGGGGCGGGATCGTCCGCCCGGTGACGCTCGTCCCGCACGGGCGCGTCGAGTACCAGGATCTCGGGATCCTCTCCGACGTCGACTGCCGTGGCAGCTGCGGCGCGATCGTCAAGACGGACGGCGTGGTCGTCAACCACACCCGCAAGGTCGTCTCGCCGCAGATCACGCTGCGGATGACGCCGCCCGGCGGCGGCGAGCCCTTCGGCAAGACCGTCACGGTCCACAAGCTGCGCCCGGGCGAGCGGCGGCGGGTCGGCTTCCCGCTGCGCGTCGGCGGCGCGCTGCGGCTGTGGAGCCCGAACAACCCGAACCTCTACGACGCCTACGTCGAGACCCGCATCGGCGCCGACGTCCAGCAGGTCGACCAGCGCCGCGTCGGCCTGCGCTACGTGCGCGTCGAGAACGGCGCGCTCTACCTCAACGGCCACCGCCTGCAGCTGCGCGGCGCCTCGATCCAGGAGGACATGCCCGGCCGCGGCCCCGCGCTGCGCCCCGAGGACATGGACCGGATCGTCGCCGACCTCGAGCGCCTCGGCGCGAACGTGACCCGCGCGCAGTACCCGCTCTCCGAGGGCCTGCTCAGCCGGCTCGACGAGGCGGGGATCATGGTCTGGAGCCAGGCGCCGGTCTACCACGAGGACGTCCAGCTGCGGACGCCCGCGGGCCGCCGCAACGCCTACCGCAAGGTCCGCGGCACCGTGCTGATCGACCGCAACCACCCGTCGGTCATGACGCACTCGGTGGCCAACGAGCTGGTCATCGAGCCCGACAAGACGCCCGGCACCGCCGCCTTCCTGCGCCAGGGCGCCGCGATCACGCGGGACCTCGACTCGACCGTCCCGGTCTCGGTCGACCTGCTCTCCTACCCGGGCATCCCGCGCCAGGAGAGCTACGCGAAGTTCGGCCTCCTCGGGATCAACTCCTACTACGGCTGGTACAAGGGCAAGCCCGGCAAGCGCTCGACCGCGCGGCTGAAGGACCTCTACCCGTACCTGATGCGCACGCGGCTGAAGTATCCCGAGCAGGCGGTGATGATCACCGAGTTCGGCGCCGAGGCGACCTTCGCCGGCCCGGCCAACGTCAAGGAGACCTTCGCCTTCCAGCGCCGCTACGTCGACCGCACGCTCGACGTCGTCGACCGCCTCGACTGGCTCTCCGGGGCGATCTACTGGACGCTGCGCGAGTTCTACGTCAAGCCGGACTGGGACGGCGGGGCCAACCGCCGCGTGCCGCGCGACGCGCTGCACAACAAGGGCCTGATGACCTACGAGGGCAAGCCCAAGCCGGCCTTCGAGGACGCCGCCCGGCGCTTCAAGGCCACCCCGGTCTACGACGACGAGCCGCACGCGCCCGAGAACGACCCCGGCGCCGCGCGGCGCCGCAAGACGACGCTCGAGCAGCCCAACGGGTAGTCCGGCGGGGGGCCGCCTGAGACGTCCGAGCCGCACCGACGCCGCCATCACGGGCGCCTTCGTAGCCTACGCCGTCGGCGAGGCGGTCCTGCGCCCGGTGATCGGGCCGCGCGGGTTGGCGATCGTCCTCGCCGCGGCGACGGTGCTCCCGTTCGCGCTGCGCCGCAGCGCGCCGGTGCTGGTCGCGCTCGCGGTCTCCGCCCTCTCGGTGCTGCGGGTCGAGCTCGGCGCCTATCCGCCACTGACCACGGTCTACGTCGTCGCGCCGGTGCTCTTCTGCTTCGGCGCCGCCGCCTACGGCCCGCGGCGGACCCGCTGGGGGCGGCTCGCGGCCGTGTGGGCGATCCTCGTCGCAACCGAGCTGACGTTCCAGCGCTCCGGCCTCTCCGAGCCGCTGCCGGCCGAGTACTGGATCTCCGTGGCGATGAGCGTCGTCTCGCTGGGCGGCTTCGGGACGGTCCTCGGGTTGGCGGTCCGCGACCGGCGCGATGACGTCGCGCGGCTCCAGGCGCAGGTCGAGACGCTGGCGGCCGCGCTGCCCGAGCGCGAGGACGAGGCGGCCGCGGCCGAGCACCGCCGCGTGGCCGCCGGCGTCGCCGGGCTCGTCGCCGGACTGGTCACCCGCGCCGGCGGGCGGCTCGCCGACGCCGAGCGGCTGCTGCCCGCCGACGCCTCGCGCGCGGGCGACGCGCTGCGCGACGTCGCCGACGCCGCCCGCCGCACGCTCGATGCCATGTCCGGCTTGCTCAATCGGCTCTACGGCAGCGATGCGCCGTCGGACGCCGCACGCCCGGCGCCCGACCCAGGGGTGCCGCCGCCGACGAGCGCGACGAGCGCGGCGGTGCGGGCCCACGCGCCGCTCGTCCTCCTCGCCGCCGTCGGCCTGGTCGACCACCTCTCCCAGGCCGGGACCACCCCGCTCGTGCTCCGGCTGGCGATCGCGGTCCTCCTTCCGCTGCCGCTGGTGCTCCGCGACCGCTTCCCGTTGCCCTCGCTGGCCGGCTTCGAGCTCCTCGTGGCCGCGGCGTTCGCGGCCGGCACCAGCAACCAGGGCTTCGTGGCCGCCTTCGCGGGCGCGTTCTTCGCCG
>DASVQH010000415.1:0-21724 GCA_036389195.1 Solirubrobacteraceae bacterium | reverse complement strand
CACGTGCCGATGCCGGCGGCGCTCGCGGTGGTCCTGGCCGGCGGCGCGGCGGGGGCGGTCGCGGTGCGGCGGCGCGCCGGCGGCGGCGGCCCGGCCGCGCCGGCCCGCGCGGCCGACTGGCCGCTGCGCGTCGCGCTGCCGCTCGCCGTCGCCACCCTCGTCGCCGCGATCGCGCTCGTCCCGGTCTTCCGCTCCGGCTTCGCCACCGTCCACGGCCAGAACGGGGACGCCGTGATCGCGGTCGGCGTCGCGAAGCTGCTGCAGGAGGCGCCGCCCACCGCCGTGCGCCCGGAGCTGCCGGTCGACCGCATGCCGGTCGTGTGGCGCTCCAAGGTGCCGATCTACTCGACGCTCGCGGCGGTCTCCGAGCTGGCGGGCCAGGACCCGATCGTCGCGTTCTCGACGGTCGCCGCGCTGCTGTGCGGGCTGTTCTCGCTGGGCATCTTCCTGCTGGTCCGCCTCGGGCTCGGCTTCGGCGCGCTGCCCGCCGCCGCGGCGGCGCTGCTCGTGCCGCTGGACCGCATCGCCGTCTACGTCGCCATCCACCCGTACTACAACCAGACCTGGGGGCTGTTCGCGCTGCCGTTCGTGCTGCTGGTCGGCTGGCGGGCGCTGGTGGCGCCGAGCCGGCGCACGTTCGCGCTGCTGGGCGTCTTCCTGGCGCTGGCGCTGTTCGCCTACCCGCTGCTGCTGCCGTTCCCCGCGGTGTTCCTCGCGGTGGTGGCGTGGCGGGCGCCGCGCGGCTGGTGGGCCGAGCTGCGCCGGATCCCCGGGCCGCGGGCGCGCCCGGCCGCGTGGGCGCTCGCCGCGGTCGTCGCCGTCCCGGTCGTCGCCGTGCTGGTCCGCGGCGTGGCCGAGAAGGCGCTGAGCGCGGCGGCGGTGCTGGCGCCGTGGACCGACCTCGGCGGCTGGTCGGGCAACGCCCTGCCGTACCTGCCGGTCGGGTGGTTCTTCGCCATGTACGCGCCCCCCGCCGTCGCGGTGCCGATCGTCGGCGGGGTGCTGGCGGCGGCGGTCGCGGGCTGGCGGGCGGTCGCCGCGCGCGAGCTGCGCGCCGGCCTCGCGGCGGTGATCCTGACCGGGCTGGCGATCGGCGCGTACTTCTACGCGCGCGGCCAGGGTCAGCTCTTCTACTTCAAGGCGCTGGCCTTCACCGGGCCGCTCGTCGTCACCCTGGCGGTGGCCGGGCTGGCGGCGTGGTGGCAGCGCGCCCGCCGCGGTCCGCCGCGGGTCGCGGCGGCGCTTCTGTTCTGCGCCCTGGCGGTGGCGCTGGCCAACGGCGCGCGCCAGGAGATCGACGAGACCTACGACCACGCCTCGCCCTCGGTCCTCCAGCTGCGCGAGTGGGACCGCGAGCTCCCCGCCGGCGCGTCGGTGCGCATCGACGTCCCGCAGAGCGGCTACCAGCTGTGGAGCTGGTACATGCTGGCCGGCCGTCCGGTCTCGGCGCTCGACCCCCTGTCGGGCTTCTTCCCCCACCCGCCCGCGGGCCGCAAGGCCGACTACGCGCTGGTGTTCATGACCCAGCGCCGGCCGGCCGACGTCATCGGCGCCCCGCTGCGCATCAACCGCCAGTTCCGCCTCTACCGGCTCGATCCGCGCATCCCCGGCCCCGACGTCTCGACCCGCCGGCTGATCTACGACCAGTCGAAGATCACGTACTGAGAGGCCGGCGCTCCCCTACGCCAGAAGGCCCGCCACGATCAGCCCGATGCCCGCCAGGTCGAGCACGCCGGCGCCGACCGCCGCGAGGGTCATGGTCTTGCGCGCCGAGCCCGTGACCTCCTCCTCCGACCGCGTCGAGATGATCATCTTGCCCTTCGCCGGCTTGGCCAGCCGCACGCGGCCGCCGTCGTCGCGGACCTCCCCGAGCGCGTAGACCCGCGCGCCGGAGCGGATGACCCACTCCTCGTACTCCAGCGCGATGGTGGAGTCGCCGCCCATCAGGCTCTGGCCGAGGTTCGCCACGAGCGAGGCGAACCCGCTGCCGCCGCCCGAGCGCCCGTCGTCGGCGTCCTCCATGCGGTCGACGACCTTCTCCTCGCCGTCGATGTCCGCGCCGCGGGGGTCGACCGGGATCTTGCCCGTCCCGTCGTCGACGATGAACGCGGTCTCGGAGGCGTGGGAGGAGAGCTGGCGCTCCTTGCGCACGCGCCGGCGGTCGCCGTCGGAGTCGCGCTCCCAGTCCCAGTAGTGCTCGGTCACCGTGCTGCGGTGCCAGATGCACTCGACGCCGGACTCCGGCGCGTGCAGCGGCCCGTGCTCCGCGCCGACCGCCACGCCGGCCACCTCGCACGCGTGCGAGAAGCTGCCCGCGCCGACCGCCTCGGCCGCCGCCTGGGAGAGCTCGTCGATCTCCCCGCAGGTGAGCGTCTCGGACTTCTGGGCCGCCTGCAGCGTCCCCCGCGCGTCGAAGAAGAAGTAGAGGGCCACGGCCGAGAGCGCGAGGCAGATGACACCGCCGATGATCATGGCCTCAAGGTACGCGACGCCCCGGCGGCCCGCGGTTAGGATCGCGTCCGATGATCATCGAACGCACCGAGAGCCCGACCTGGCTGTCCAACGCCTACCTGGTGGCCGATCGCGAGGGCGGTCACGCGGTCTTCGTCGACGGCAACGGCGAGGTCGGACCGCTGATCGACAAGGCGCGTGAGCTCGGCGTGACGGTCGACGCGATCCTCGTCACCCATCACCACGGCGACCACCTCGCCGGCCTCGACGAGTACCGCGCGGCGTTCCCCGGCGCGGAGGTCGTCGCCCACCCCTGGACCGCCGGCGAGGGCGGCGTCGAGGGCGTCGGGCGCACCGTCGACGACGGCGACGTCCTGGAGTACGGCGACCTGCGCATCGAGGTGCTGCACACGCCCGGCCATGCCGCGGGCCACGTCGCGCTGCTCGTCGACGGCACGGACTGCTTCACCGCCGACGTGCTGTTCAAGGGCACGGTGGGCGGCACCTTCGCCCCGGGGGCCACGGGCTACGACGACCTGCGCGCCTCGGTGCTGCGCCTGGCCGACCTGCCGGCGCAGACCGTCCTGCACCCCGGCCACCGCGAGCCGACCACGGCCGGCGAGGAGGCCGCGAGCAACCCGTTCGTGCGGATCTGGCGCGGGCAGGACCCCGAGGGGGAGGAGCGCTGCTCGGTGTGGGACCGCGAGGCGACGCTCGTCCTGTGGGCGCCGGACTACGACGGGACCAACAAGGCGTGGATCCGCTTCGACGACACGGGCGCGGACGGCATCGTGGGGGGATCGCAGGTCAAGCGGTGAGGCGCGCGCTTGCCACGGCGACGGCCGCGCTGCTCGCCGTCCTCGTCTTCCCGGCGGCGGGCGCGGCGGCCGACTGCGGCGCCAAGCAGGGCCAGCGGATCGACTACGAGGACGCGGCGGTCCAGGTCTTCGCGCGCGCGCCGGGCAAGCGCTCGGGCGACCGCGCCATCGTCGCCTGCAGCCGCCTGACGGGCCGCAAGAGCAAGGTCGCGGTCGAGTCCGGCAACTCGGACGAGTCGATCTCCGTCGAGGTCCGCGGCGTCGTGGCCGGTCGCTACCTGTGGACGGTCGAGTCCTTCTCCTACGCCGAGTCCTTCGACGTCGAGCAGCACCAGCTCTTCGATCTGCGGACCCGCCGCAAGGTCCGGGCGACGAGCGAGGACGAGGACACGCTCGCCGACGTCACCGCCGTCCCCGGGGCGCTCGTCGTGGCCGACGGGAAGACGCTCGTGCAGCGCGACATCGGCGGCGGGGAGCGCACCCTCGCTTCCGGCACGGCGCTGCGCGCGCCCGCCGTCGGCGGCGACCGGCTCTACTGGCAGGCCGGGCCCAGCGCGTTCTCCGCTCCGTTGGCGGTCGAGCCGGATGCGGTGGCCGAGCATCCCGCGCTGCGCACGCGTCGCCGTGCCGCGTGCCTGCCCCGGCGCCGCACCGTGCTGCTGCGCGCCGGCGGCCTGGTCGTGAGCGAGGCGGGCGACGGCACGGTGACCGCGTGCCGGCTGCGGACGCGCCGCCAGGTCGACCTCGTCGCCGTGCTCGGCGACGGCGTCAAGCCGACGGGGCCGCCAGGAAGGTTCATCGCTCTCGACGGCCGCCGGCTGCTCTACCAGGTCGAGGTGGAGACCCAGCAGGGGCTGACCGGGATGCTCGTCGTCCTCGATCTGAAGACCGGCCGGGTCCGCCGCTCGGTGACCGTCCCCGGGCTCACGGGCACCGCGAGCGCGGGGGACGTGGTCGCCTTCACCGACGGCGGCATCCTCAGCCTGCTCGAGCGCGGCGGCCGTCGTGATCTGGCGCAGGGCGCGATCGGCCACATCGCGCTGACGACCAGCGACCTCGGCGACGGCCACCGCGCCCTGTACTGGTCCGACGGCGAGACGCCGAGGTGGGCCGACCTGGACGCGGCGGCGCCGGCGGGGAGCGCCTAGCGCCGGCGGATCAGGTCGCCCACGGCCCGCCGACGTTCCGGATGAAGGCGGGGCGGGGGTCGTCGGGCTCAGCCGGCTTGGGCTTGGCCTCGACGGTCGTCTTCAGCGGGTCGACGTGGCCGGCCGGCACCGGGACGCGCGCGAGGTCCCAGCCGTCGCCCGCCTTGCGCACGAGCCAGTGGTACCTCGCCCGGTCGGGGTGGGTCTCGTTCAGCTCGGCGGCGCGCCGCTCGGCTTCGTGGCGTTCCATGTGCCCGATGCTACGCGCTCGAGCGCGGCGCGCAACGCGGCGGCGACCTTCGCGGGCTCGTACTCGTCCAGCCGCGCGCGGCCGCGGGCGATCAGCTCGCCGCGCAGCTCCGCGTCGGTCGCCGCGGCCAGCGCCAGCTCGGCCACCACCGCGAGGTCGGCGTCCTCGGTCAGCAGCGCCGCGTCGCCCGCGACCTCGGCGATCCCGCCCGCCGGGCGCGCGACCACCGGAACCCCGAAGTGGAACGCCTCCAGCAGCGGCACGCAGAAGCCCTCGTGCTCGCTGAGGCAGACGAAGGCGTCGGCCGCGCGGTAGCGGTCGGCGAGCTCGGGAGCGGAGAGGCCATGCTCGATCGTCACCGCGCCGGGGGCCAGGCGGTCGGCGAGGGCGCGCAGGCCGTCGGCGTAGGCGGCCGAGGCGGGCGCGCCGACGAGCGTCAGGCGGGCGTCGGTCGCGTGCTCGGCGCGCAGGAGGGCGAGCGTGCGGATCAGCTCGTCCTGGCGCTTGTGGGGCGCCAGGCGGCCGACGAAGAGGAGGTGCGGACCCGGCCCCGCGCCGGCGCGCGCCGGCCCCGGCGGCCCCAGGCGCGCCGGCTCGACGAGGATCGGCACGACCGCCGTCTCGCGCGCGCCGGCGGCCTCGAGCTCGGCGACGTTGTAGGCGGACACCCCGACCGCGAGGTCGACGGCCGGCGCGAAGCGCGCGAGCTGCTCGCGCCCGACCTCGCAACGCACCGCGGTGATCGGATCCCAGTCCCAGAAGTAGCGCGCGGGCGTGACGTTGTGGAAGACCAGCGCCTTCGGGTTGGGGCGCTTCAGGAGCGGGGCCAGGCCCGGCGCGTGCGCGGAGTAGTGGAGCAGCAGGACGTCGGTCGGCGCGGCCTCCAGCGCGTGGAGGGGGCGGACGGCGCGGCCCAGGCGCGGATCGGCGGTCGCGGCGTGGTCGCGCCCGCCCCAGCCCCAGGCGTCGAAGCGGCGGCGGTAGGCGAGGGCCTGGCCCGTGACCGCGTCGTGCGGACCGGCACCCGAGAGCAGCTGGTGGACGATCACGCGGGCGGCCGCGGCTTCCGCTCGGCCGCCGTCTCCTCCAGCGCCGCGACCCGAGCCTCCAGGTCGGTCCAGGCCGCGACCATGTGGAGGTTGAACCGCGTCTGCTGCGCATGGGCCTCGGTGAAGTACTGGCGCAGGACGTGCACGAGCCCGCGCTTGGCCCAGGTGATCGGGGCGCCGTAGCGGCGGGTGGAGCGCACGAGCCCGGGGTCGGGCTCGATCAGCGCCCATTCGAGCAGCTGCTCGCGCGTCACCGGCTCGCCGGCCGCCAGCGCGCCCGGCTCGACGTCGAGCGCGTAGCCGCCCCCCGCGCGCCGCCGCGCGGCCGCCGCGCGCGCCCGCTCGACCGCCTCCTCCGGCTTCACGCCGTCACCGACGCGAACCCGCGATCGAGCAGCCGGGTCATCTCCACGTCCCGGTGCGGGACGTCGCGGCAGCCCATCGCGACGCCGATGAAGCGCCGCCCGCCCCGGGACGCCGATCCGACGAGGTGGCGCAGGGTGCCCGGGCTGACGGTGCCGGTCTTGATCCCGTCGAGGCCCTGGTAGCCGGTCAGCAGCGAGTTGGTCGCCGGCCGGCGCCAGCCGTCGAACACCATCGACGGGTGCGCCAGCCACTGGCGGTAGCCCGGGAAGTCGGTGTAGAGCCGGAAGCCCAGGCGCCCCATGTCCGTCGCAGTCCCCTTCTGCTGCGGGTGGAAGATCCCCGAGGCGGTCCTGAAGGTCGTGCCCGTGAGGCCGAGCTCCTCCGCGCGGGCGTTCATGCGCTCGACGAAGCCCGGGACGCCGCGTCCACCGCCGGCCAGGCGCTCGGCGACGATGACCGCGACGTCGTTCGCCGAGACCGTGGCGAGCGCGAGGATCGCGTCGTGCAGCGAGAGCACCTGCCCGGCCGTCACCCCGAGCCGTGAGCCGGCCTGCCGGGCGGCCAGCGGGGAGGCGACCAGCTCGTCCTCGAGGCCGATCCGGCCTGCCCGCAGCGCTTCGAACAGCAGGTACAGCGTCATCATCTTCACCAGCGAGGCCGGGTCGTGCGGCCGGTCCGCGTCCTGCGCGAACAGGGTCTCGCCGGTGTCGCCGTCGAGCAGCAGCAGGGAGGGCGGCAGGTCGGGCGCGCGCTGCCGTGCCGGTGCGGGCGCCTCGGCCCGCTCGGTCTCGTCGAGCTGGCGCAGGAGCCGCACGACGCGGTCGAAGCGCGCGGCCGCGGACGCCTTGACCGCGATGACGTCGCCCGCGCGGAGATCCGTCGCCAGCGCCTCCACCAGCGCCTCGGGCGACTCGAAGTGGCCGGCGCGGGTGCCCGTGGGCAGCGCCCGCTGCAGGTGCTCGATCGGCCCCCCGAGCGTGTACACCCGGGCGACGCCGTACCGGTCGATCGGTTCGGCGAGCCCGGCGTGCACCGCTTCGTCGCCGCCGCCGTGGTGCGTCAGGTCGCCGAGCACGGCGATCCGGCGGCCGGAGCCGGGCTCGCTCTCGGCCAGCAGCCTGAGCGCCGCCCTCGTGGTGACCACCGTCGCGTTGTGCGTGTCGTCGATCACGGTGACGACCGCGCCGCCGACGGTGAGCGTCAGCGGCCGGGCATGACGCGGGGGCGGCTCGAACGCCGCGAGCCGCTGCGCCGCCGAGGCCGCGTCCGCGTCCGCGCCGACGCTCGCGGCCGCGGCGATCGCCCCCAGCCCGTTGACCGCCATGAAGCCGGACGGGACCGTGAAGCCGACCTCGCCCCCCGGCGTGGCGGCGCGGGCCCGGCTCGTCCCTTCGGCGTCCTCGACCCCGAGGAGGCGGTAGTCGGCGTCCTCGTCGCGGCCGTACGTCACGATCCGCCGGCCCTCGAGCAGGCCGCGGACGTCGTCGAAGGTCGCGGCGTCGCGGTGGACGATCACGGTCCCGTCGGGGGGCATGCCCGCGAGGAGCTCCAGCTTGCGCCGTGCCAGCGCCTGCAGCGCGTCGCGGCGGCTGCGCGACCGGGTGTCGGCGACGTCGATCTCGGTCAGCAGCACGGCATCCGGGCGCACGACCGCCGAGACGTCGGCGAAGGAGCCGGCCGGCCCGCCCAGCGCCATCTCGTACACGGCCTGCGGGGTGTCCGGGCGGACGGACGCCATCTGCTCGAGGACGTGGGCGCGCAGGTTCCCGCCCCCGGAGTTCGTGCTCACCGCTCCGTGTGCCCGGAGCACGTGCGCGGTCATGGCGCGCGTCGTCGTCCTGCCGATCGTGCCGGTCACCGCGATCACGCGGCCCTGGTGGCGCTCGCGGGCCGCGACGGCGAGCGCGCGAAGCGCGGGAAGGGCGTCCTCGACCACCAGGACGGCCCGCGCGCGCGGCACGTTCGGGCTGCCGGCGAACTCGGCCTCGACCACGATGCAGCCCGCCGGCTCCTGCTCGAGCTCGCGCTCCTTCGCGAACCACTGCGCGAGCCGCCGCTCGCCCGACACGATGACGATGCCGGACTCGCGCCACCCGGGCAGGATGTCGCTGAGCAGGGTCGACCGGACCATCGCGGGGTTCCAGCCGGGCCCGGGGCGCCGGAGCCACGAGCCTCGGGTGATGGCCGCGACCTCGTCGGGGCGCCACAGCGGTGGCGCCGCGCCTCCCGGAGCGACCATCGGCTCAGCGGGCGAGCTCGCGCTCGATGCGCCAGCTCGGGGCGAGCTTCGGCGACCCGACACCCGGCGCGAGGGCCTCGCGCAGCGGCCACACCTGACTCCCGGACGCCGCCGCCAGGGCGATGAGATCGCCGTGCGCGACGAGCTCCGGCAGCGCGGCGGCGGCGGCCTGGGGGCTGTCGAACGCGACGACCTCCGCCGGGCTGTCGAGCTCGTCCATCAACCGGGCGCCGGCGGCGCCGACGGTGACGACGAGATCCAGGTTCGCGGCCTCGACCTCGTCCGCCGGCGACGTCCCCAGGACGGCGTCCGCGATCGGCGCGGCCGGCGGGTCGGCGACGTCGGCGGGGGGGTCGGCGAGGACGAGGATCCTGCGCCGGGCGCCGGGCCGGCGGCTCAGCTCGCGCAGCAGCAGGCGCAGCGACGGGCCGGCAGCGCTGACCCAGTCCTCGATGATCTCGACGACCTTGCCGGTCCCCTGGACGTCGATCCGCTGCCCGATGACCGGCGGCGCGTCGGCGGAGCGCTCGAGCGCCGCCACCGCGGGGCCGAGGTCCCGGCCGAGGACGTGCGCGGCGGCCAGGGCGTAGAGCGCGGCGTCGATCGCCCGGCGGTCGCCCGGCCCGAGGCTGACCTCGACCGGATCGCCGCCGACCGCGACCTCGAGCACCCGCCGCGCGCCCTCGCGCCGGATGTCGCACAGCCGGACCTGGGCGTCATCGCCCGCGCCGACCCTGACGATCTCCAACCCCTCGGGCAGCCCCCGCGCCACCGCGCCGGCGTGGCGCGGCCCCACGATCGCGGCGCTGCGCCCGGTCAGCTCCTCGATCAGCGCCAGCGCGACCGCGGGCTCCTCCTCCGAGGACAGGATCGCCACGGTCGGCCGCACGACCTGGGCTCGCCGCCGGATCGCCCCGGCGCCGCCCCCGGAGACGTCCACGACGATGTCCTGCGCGCCGGGCGGCGTGGCGGCGACGATCCGGCGCAGGTACAGCTCGTCGGAGCCGACGCCGCTGTGGACGGCTCCACCGGCCGACAGGGCCGCCAGCAGCAACGCCTTCCCCGGCCGGAAGTCGGTGTCGCGCAGGACGGCGACCACGTCCCCCGAAGCGCGGGCGCGACCGAGCTTCGCGAGCTCGTCGAGCGCCGTCGTGACGTTCTTGACGGGGATGATCGGGGCGTCGGCGGGCAGCTCCGAGCGCGGGGCGCTGCTCAGCGCCGCGCGCGCGCCGCGGGTCAGCGCCGCCTCGATGTGCCCCGGCTGCGCGCCGGGCGGGACCAGCGGGAGGAACAGCGCCCCCGGATCGGCCGCCTGGGCCGTGATCCTGATCGTGGTGAACTCGGCACCCGCCAGCCGATCGTCCGGGTCGGGCGTCAGCCCCAGGTCGCGGCAGAGCTCGTCGTAGCGCCAGAGCACGGGCCCCTTCGCCGCCGGGGGCGCGTTCGGCGACCCGCCGTTCGACGCGGCAGGCGCAGCCGCGCCGGACGACGGCGCCGGAGCCCGGCGGACGCGCTTGCGGCGGGGCCGGTCGGAAGGCACGTCGTCCTCGATCGCCCACTCGCCGGCGGCAGCGCGCTGGCCCGGGTCGGGCGCGAGGCCGGGGAGGATCGCCCGCAGGCCGGCCGCCGCGGAGCCCTTGATGGCGACCAGGTCACCGTGCTCGACGACGCCCCGCAGCGCCTGCCCGGCGGTGACCGGGTTCGGGAAGCGGTGGACCTCGATCTCGCCGTCGACGTCATCGGCGACCGCGGCGGCGAGCGGACCGACGCTCACCAGCACGTCGACGCCGGACTCGAGCACGTCCGGGACGAGGCCGCGGTGGATGTCGACCTCGGCGGGGCCGAGCTCGTGCATGTCGCCGAGCACCAGGACCTTGCGCCGCGACTTCCGCACGCCGACCACCTCCAGCAGCGCGCGGACCGAGGTCGGCGACGCGTTGTAGGAGTCGTCGATCACCTCGGCGACGCGCGAGCCGGGGCCACCCACCGCCACCCGGAAGCGCTCGATCCGCTTCGCCGGCGGCGTGAAGGTCGTCAGCCCGGCCACGACGGCCTCGAGGTGCACGCCGACGGCGAGCCCGATCGCGAGCGTGAAGGCGGCGTTCTGCGCGAAGGGACGGCCCACCGGCAGCTTGACCTCGTGCGCGACGCCCTCGACGGACACGGTCGCCACGGTGTGCGTGCTCGTCAGCCGGACCTCGTCGAGCCGCACGGTGTCGCCCGGGTCGGAGCCGACCGTGATCAGGCGGCCGACCGGCTTGCCCGCGAGCAGGTTCTCCCCCGCCTGGTCGGCCTCGACGACCTGGCGCCCCATGATCGCCACCGCCTGCCCGCTGAGATGGTCGAGGAGCCCGAGCTTCTCGCGCAGCAGCTCGCGCGGCCCGGCGAAGCGCCCGCCGTGCGCCTCCTTGGCCGCTGTCACGAGGCCGACGGTGGGCCGCACGATCGCCGCCGTCGGACCGACGGTCCCGGGGCCGAGCGTCCCGATCTCGAACACGCCGAAGTCGGTGGCCGGCGGCGTGACGGCGAGGACCCGGTTGAGCCACAGCTCGAGGTTGAAGTTGCCGCGCACGCCGTGCGTCCGGCCCAGCGGGCCGAGCGCGTCGAGCGCCATGGCGTGGATCGTGGACTTGCCGACGCTCCCGGTGATCCCCACGATCTCGGTGCAGCGGTCGCGGCCGGCGCGGGCCAGCGTCCCCAGCGCCCGCACCGGGTTGTCGACCCGGATGACCGGCGAGCCGGCCGGGAAGGCGCTCTCCGGCGCGTTGCTCAGCGCGGCGGCGGCGCCGTGGGCGAAGGCCACCTGGATCGCCGCGGCCTGGTTGTCGAGCCGCGTGGGGATGAACAGGCTCCGCGGCGTGGTCGCCATCGGGTCGTTCGCGACATCCACGAAGGTCGCGCCGCGCAGCTCCGGGTGGTGGGCGGGGTCCACGCCGAGCGCCGTGCAGAGCTCCTCATAGGTCCAGGGCTCGTCCCGCGCCTCGACCGCCGGCGTCGCGTTCACGCGCGCCACACGGGCCCGAACCGCCGGCGCCGCCCCGGCTCGGCCTTGCCGGCCTGCGGCGCCTCGGCCGCCGCCGGGCGCTCCGGGGCGTCCTGCGCCTGGACGAGCATGGTGACGACCAGGTCGAAGCGGACGGGGTAGGACGCCTTGGCGGTCAGCACGTCGCCGGCGCGCACGTCCGCGACGATCGCGTCGACCATCGCCCGCCGGTCGGTGAAGTGCCCCGCCGCCATCCGGGCTGGAAGCGCCTCCTGCAGGTGCCGCATCTGGTCGCCGAACGTGTAGACGCGATCGACGCCGCGCTCTTCGGCGACCTTGGCCAGCTCCGCATGGACGGTCTCCGACTGGGTCCCCAGGTGCGCGATGTCGCCGAGGATCGCGATGCGCCGGCCGCCCTCCCCCGGCCGGCTCTCCTGCAGCAGCTCGAGCGTCGAGCGGACGGACAGCGGCGTCGCGTTGAAGCTGTCGTCGATCAGCCGGATCGCGGCGCCGCCGATCGTCAGCGGGACCACGCGCGCGCGGCCCGGGACCGCTTCGAAGGTCGAGAGCGCCGCGGCGGCGCCCTCGGCGTCGCCGGTCAGCTGGACGGCAGACGCGAGCGACCCGACGCTGTTGACGGCCATGAAGCGCCCGGGGACGGCGAGCTCGTAGGTGACGGAGCGCCCGGCCGCCTCGGCCTGGACGCGGTTGCGGACGTCGCCGACCTCGACGTCGAGGAGGCGGAAGTCCGCCTCCTCGCCGGCGCCGAAGGTGACGACGCGCCGGCCCGCCAGCTTCTCCCGGACGTACTCGAACATCGGGATGTCGCGGTTGACCACGACCACCCCGTCGGGCGCCATGTGCTCGCAGAGCTGGAGCTTCTGGTCGGCGACGGCCTTCAGCGCGTCCTCGTAGGAGATCTCGCGGCGCGTGATCGTGTCGACGTGCGCCGCGTCGAGCTGCGTGAGCTGGACGACGTCGGGCTGCAGCGCCGCGGAGACCGCGCGCAACGCGTTCAGCGGCCCGCCGAGCCCCGCCTCGTAGACGAGGAACGGCATGTCGGGGCGCACGGAGGCCAACCGCTCGAGCACCTGGGCGCGCAGGTTCCAGTTCTCGTAGTTCATCTCGACCTCGCCGTGGGCCGAGAGGACGTGGACGAGCATCCGCCGGCTCGTGGTCTTGCCGACGGATCCCGTGACCGCCACGGCGCGCCCCAGGTGGCGCTGGCGCGCCGCCGTGGCGAGCGCCTGAAGCGCCCCCGCGAGCTCGTCGACCACCAGCACCGCGCGCTCGCGCGGCAGGCTCGGGCTGTCGGCCAGCGTGCGGCCGACGACGACGCAGCCCGTCGGCTCCTCGGCGGGCGGCTCCTCGTCCTTGAACCAGCGCTCGAGCGTCTCCTCGCGCGTGATGAACATGATCGAGCGCGGCATCCAGGTCGGCACGAAGTTCGCCATCAACATCGTCTGGACCCGGCTCGGATCCCACGCGCTGCTCGGCCGCCGCAGCCAGGAGCCGCCGGTGATCCTGGCGAGCTGGTCGACGCCCCACAGCGGCGTCGTGTCGGCTTGCGGCGGGACCATCGGCCAAGTATCGCCGGTCACGTCGAGCGGAGCGCCGCGATCCTCACGGGCTTTGCGTCGTCACCGCCGGCTCGCCGGCGAGCAGCCGCCGGTAGGCGGCCAGCGCGTCGGTCACCGGGCCGTCGAACGCGACGCGCCCGCCGTCGAGCACGACGACCCGCTCGCAGACGCGCTCGATCGTGTCGGCGTCGTGGGAGACGAGCACGAGCGTCGTGCCCGCCGCCATCTGCGCCGAGATGCGGGCCAGGCACTTGGTCTGAAACGCCTCGTCGCCCACCGCGAGGACCTCGTCGATCAGCAGGACGTCGGCGTCGAGGTGCGCGGCGATCGCGAACCCGAGCCGGACGTACATCCCGGAGGAGTACGTCCGCACCGGGACGTCGATGAAGTCGCCGAGCTCGGAGAAGGCGATGATCTCGTCGATCCGCGCCTCGACCTCCGTCCGGTCGAGCCCGTGCAGCGCGCCGTTGAGGTGGATGTTCTCGCGGCCGGAGAAGTCGGCGCCGAACCCCGCGCCGAGCTCGAGCAGCGTCACGGCGCGCCCGCCGCACTCGGCGACGCCGGAGTCCAGCGGCACGATCCCCGCGAGCGCGCGCAGCGTCGACGTCTTGCCCGCGCCGTTGCGCCCGATCAGCCCCAGCGCCTCGCCGGGCGCCACGCGCAGCGTGACGTCGTCGAGCGCGTGGATCGGCGGGGGACCGCTCGCGCGCCGGCGGCCGATGAGCAGCTCCTTGAGGGTCCGCGCGGGATCGGCGCGGACCTCGAAGCGCCGCGTCGCGTGCTCGAGCACCACCTCGCCGCGCGCCGCGCGCGCGCTCACACGACCACCGCCAGCTCGCCCTCCAGCCGCCGGAACACCGCGCGCCCGCCGATCAGCGCGAGCGCC
Source organism: Solirubrobacteraceae bacterium (assembly GCA_036389195.1). Lineage (GTDB taxonomy): Bacteria > Actinomycetota > Thermoleophilia > Solirubrobacterales > Solirubrobacteraceae > JACCYI01. The sequence goes on along the minus strand of DASVQH010000415.1, from coordinate 7,954 downwards.
GCCGCCGCGACCACGTACGCGAGCGTGCCGGCGCCCGGCGCGACGCCGTCGTAGAGCACGTCCCGCACCGCCTCGATGAACGGCGCGACCGGGTTCGCCCAGCGCAGCAGGTCGCCGAGCCAGGGGCGCTCCCCGAGGCCCGGGAACTGCTCCGGGCGGAAGAAGATCGGCGTCACGAAGAACCACGGCAGCAGCGCGGCGGCGAGGATCGGCGCGACGTCGCGGAAGTACGCGTGCAGCACCGCGACGGCCAGCGCGAGCCCGAGCACGAACGCCGCCAGCAGCGCGACCACCACGGGCAGCAGCAGCAGCGCCGGCGACAGCGAGCCCCGCACGAGGAGCGCGACCGGGATCAGCAGCGCCAGCAGCACGCCGAAGATGACCAGCTGCGTCGCGACCACCGACGCGGGGATCGTCTCGCGCGGGAAGCGCACCTTGCGGATCAGCGCGCTCTGCTCGATCAGCGACTCCGACGCGGCGATCAGCGACTGCGAGAAGAACACCCAGACGACGATCCCCAGCAGCAGGAAGAGCGGGTAGTCGTCGATCGCGTCGTAGCGCAGCACGAACGAGAACATCAGCGTGTAGGCGGCGGCGAGGACCAGCGGGTTGACGAGGTACCAGAGGACACCGAGCGCCGAGCCCTTGTACTTGCGCCGCAGCTCGCGGCGGACCATCTGCTCGAAGAGGTAGCGGTAGCGGCGCATCGCGGGTCCTACAGCACGACCGTGCGGGCCTTCACCGAGCCGCGGACCATCGCCGCGACCTCGGCGGCGTCGACCGCGAGGTGCCCCGGCACCGCCGGCCAGGACGCGGGCCCGCCGACGCGCAGCAGCAGGTACGGCAGGACGGCGAGGAGGGCCGCGCCGCGGGTCGGGCGCGCCAGCGCCAGCCCGGCCGCGGCGAGGACGAGCCGCTCGTGGGAGGGCTTCCAGAAGATCCGGCGCGGCAGGTGGGCGCGGATCCCCGGGTGGCGCCGCACGACCCCCACCGCGCTCGCCCAGCGCGCGGCGCCGCGGATGCAGCCGCGGACGCCGAGTGGGTGCACGGCGTGCCAGACCACAGCGTCGGGCGCGAAGGCCACCGGCGCCCCGGCCTCGTACGCGCGCCAGCCGAGGTCGGTGTCCTCGCCGGCCGGATGCCGATAGCCCTCGTCGAAGCCGCCGAGCTGCTCCAGCAGCGCGCGCGGGTAGCGGATGTTGGCCGTCTGGAACCACGGCCCCGCCGCCTCGACCACCAGCGTGCGGGCGAACGGGCCGAGCTTCTCGCGCTCCTGCGGGTGCGGGACGACGCGGCCCTGCACCACCGCGTCCGGCGACGCCGCCTCGCGCAGCGCCGCGAGCCACCCGGGTGCGGGCTCGCAGTCGTCGTCGGTGAACGCGATCAGCGGGTGGCGCGCGGCGCGCCACCCGGTGTTGCGCGCAGCGGCCGGCCCGCGCGGCTCGGGGTGGCGCTGGACGCGCAGCGGCAGCCCGCGCCGCTCGGTGGCCAGGATCCGCTCGAGCGTGCGGTCGGCGCCGTCGAGGACGACGATCAGCTCGTCGGCGCCCTGCTCGCGCAGGGCGCGCAGCAGCGCCTGGAGGCGCTCGGGGCGCCCGTGGGCGGGGACGACGACGGAGACGGCGGCCATACGTGCTTGCGATGATCCCACCCCGTGCGGCGCCCGGTCCTCCTCCCCGCGGCGTGCGTGGTCGTCGCCGCCCTCTCGCTCCTCGCGCCGTGGGCGCTGGCGTTCGATCCGTACGCCTGGCTCGTGTGGGGGCGCGAGATCGCGCACGGCACGCTCGACACCAGCGCCGGCCCCTCGTGGAAGCCGCTGCCCGTGCTCTTCACGCTGCCGCTCTCGGCGTTCGGGAGCGCGGCGCCGGCGGTGTGGGCGATCGTCGCGCGGACGGGGGCGCTGCTGGCGCTGGCGGGAGCGGCGGCGCTCGCGGCCCGGCTCGCCGCGCCGGGGCGCACCGCCCGCCTCGCCGCGGCCGTCGCGGCGGCGCTCGTCCTCGCCCTGAGCCCGTGGTGGTGGTTCAACGCCGCGCTGGGCAACTCGGAGGGGCTGCTCGCGGCGGCGGTGCTGTGGGCGGCCGTGGCGCACCTCGACGGCCGTCGTCGCCTCGCGCTCGCCGCGCTGCTGGCCGGCGCGCTGATCCGCCCGGAGGTGTGGCCGTTCCTCGGCCTCTACGGGCTCTGGCTCCTTCGCGACCGCGCGGCTCGCGCGCCGGTCGCCGCCGCGTTCCTCGCCGTCCCGCTCCTGTGGTTCGTCCCGGGCGCGCTGGGCGGCGGCGGAGCGTCGAGCGCCGCGCAGGGGACGCCGAGCGAGGGCAGCGCCGCGCTGGCCGACGTCCCCTTCCTCGCCGTGCTCGGCGACGCCGCCCAGCTGCTGACGGTTCCCGCGGCGATCGCCGTCGTCCTCGCCCTGCGCGACCGCCGCGCCCGCGCGCTCGCCGCCTGCGCGCTCGGCTACGTCCTGATCGTCGCCGTGATGACCCAGGCCGGCTACGCCGGCAACCCTCGCTACCTCGTCCCGGCGGCCGCGCTCGGCGCGGCGCTGGCCGCCGCGGGCGCCGCACGGGCGCCGCTGGCGGCGCTGCTCGTCGTCGCCGTGGCGGTGACCACGCTCGGCGACCTGCGCGACCAGACGCGCGAGATCGGCGCTCGCGCCGCCACACGCCAGGGACTCGACGCGCTGCACGCCAAGCCGTGCGGCGCGGTCGTCACCAGCGTCCCGCAGCGGACCGCGGTCGCCTGGCGGCTGCGGATCCCGATCCCGCGCGTGGCGACGCGCGTCCAGGCAGGCCCCACCACCATCCTGCGCGCCCGGCCGTACGGCGGGGGGCCGCTCGAGCCGTCCGCCACGCGTGGCCGCCTCATCCGCACCGCGCCGCGATGGGAGCTGCGCGAGCAGTGCTGATCGTTCACTACGCTCGACCTGTGGACCAGGTGATCGCGATCCGGCTGGATCCCGCCGGCTACGGCGGCGAACGAGAGCGCCCGGGCGAGGAGTTCGCGGCGCGTGGCTTCCGCCAGGTCTCGATCGCCCGGGACGGCGCGGTCGAGATCCACAGAGGGGTCGCCGACTCCAGCGTCCTCCCGATCCTCGCGACGGTGCCGGGGGTCCTGGGCGTCGACACCCGCGGGCCGGCGAGCGACTTCCCGCTGAGCGAGCGCGACTGGCGCATCTCCGGCCGCGCCGACGCGCTCCGGGGCCTGCGCTGGCAGCGGCGCTCATACCGGCAGCCGAGCGAGGAGTGGGACCACGAGCACTGCCAGCTCTGCTGGGCGACCTTCCTCGACGTCACGGAGGTCCCCGACGAGATCGCGCGCCGGCCGGAGGTCCACGTCGAGGGCTACGCGACGCTCGACGACCGCTGGCTGTGTCCGCCGTGCTTCGCGACCTTCCGCGAGCACTTCGGCTGGGAGATCGAGCCCTGACCGCCTAGAACGCCCCCCGCCGCATCAGCACGGCGGGGACGGTCTTCATGAGGATCGTCAGGTCGAGGCCGATCGACCACCGCTCCAGGTACAGGAAGTCGAGCCGGACGAGGTCGTCGAAGTCGAGCTCGGAGCGGCCGGAGACCTGCCACAGGCCGGTGACGCCGGGCAGCACGAGGTAGCGCTTCTTGTGCCAGTCCTCGAGCTGGTCGAAGTCGCGCTGGGGCAGCGGGCGGGGGCCGACGAGCGACATCTGCCCGAGCACCACGTTGAACAGCTGCGGCAGCTCGTCGAGCGAGTAGCGGCGCAGGAACCGGCCGATCGGCGTCATGCGCGGGTCCTGGCGGATCTTGAACAGCGCGCCGGACGCCTCGTTCAAGGACTCGAGGTCCGCCTGGAGCTGGTCGGCGTCCGTGCGCATCGTGCGGAACTTGAAGCACGCGAAGGGCTCGCCGCCGATCCCCGGCCGCCAGGACCGGTAGAGCACCGGGCCGCGCGAGGTGATCCAGACCGCCACGGCGATCAGCGCCATCAGCGGGCTCAGCAGCACCAGCAGGACCAGCGCGCCGAAGAAGTCGAAGGAGCGCTTCAGCGCGTAGTCGAAGCCGTCGAACACCGGCGGGCGCAGCTCGAACAGCGGCACCGACGCGCCGGGCACGAACTCCGCCCGGTGGAAGAGGATCTCCATCGTCGAGGGCGCGACCCGCACGGTGACCCCGCGGCGATGGCACTGGTCGACCAGCTCGACCGCCTGCTCCTGCGGGAACTCCGGGTCGGCGATGATGACCTCCTGCACGCGGTGGCCCTCGAGCACCTCACCGAGGTTCTCGATCGCGCCCAGCGAGCGCAGGCCGTTGTCGGGCCGCGGCGTCAGCGAGATGAAGCCGAGCATCTCGACCGGCGCGTGGACCTCGTCGGCCAGCGCGTGCGCGACGTCCTCGATGTGCTTGCCCGAGCCGACCAGCACCGCGCGGCGCCGGTAGCCGGCCGCGCGCAGCAGCACGCCGCTGACCCACTCGTACAGCCACCGGAAGGTCCCGACGAAGAGGATCGCGAAGACCAGCGTCCCGTAGAAGACGTAGTAGCTGGAGTAGTTGCCGCCGTTGACGAGCGCGTAGAGGAACGCGACGACGGTGGTCTGGAACAGCGAGGAGACGATCTTCGGCAGGCCGGGGCGCTGGGCGCGGTCGGCGTAGAGGCCCGAGCGCGCGAACAGCAGCGCGGTGATCAGGTAGGCGAAGGCGATCGTGTCCATCGCCTCGTCGTAGGAGGCGGCCCAGGCGTCCGGCCGCCCCTGGACGATCGCCTTGAGCATCAGGGCGGTGATGAGGGCGGCGAAGAGCCCGAAGAAGTCGGTGGCCAGCAGCGACGCGAAGCGCAGCGCGCGCCGCAGCGTCTCCATCCGTAGCAGGAACGACAGCGCCGGCGGACGCTTGCGCCGGACGTCCTGGGCCGGCAGCCGCAGGCCCGCCGGGGTGGCTGCGGTCGTCTCGCGGATCTCGGTCGTGCTGTTCGCCATTGGACGGATCACCCAGCCCCAACGCGCGGCGCCGACGAAGGTATCGCCCTTTCCTCGCGCGCGAGCACGTCCTCTTGCAGGACCTATTCGGAGCTGGCGCCGATGAGCGTCGCGACGCCCGACTGCTCGACCGTCCGGGTCAGCCCCTCGCGCAGCTGGACCGCCGGCTCCCAGCCCAGGACCTGGCGGGCCAGCGAGATGTCGGGCTGGCGGACCTGCGGATCGTCGGTCGGGAGCGCCTCGTGCACGATCTCCGACCGCGAGCCGGTGATCTCGATGACCGTCTCGGCGAGCTCCATCAGCGTGAACTCGTTCGGGTTGCCGATGTTCACCGGCTGGTGGTAGCCGGACTCGGCCAGCCGGATCATGCCCTCGATGAGGTCGGAGACGTAGGTGAACGAGCGCGTCTGCGAGCCCTCGCCGAACACCGTGATCGGCCGGTCCTGAAGCGCCTGGCGCAGGAAGGTCGGGATCGCCCGGCCGTCGTGCGGGCGCATCCGCGGGCCGTAGGTGTTGAAGATCCGCATGATCGCCGTGTCCACGCCCTGCTGGCGGTGGTAGGCCATCGTCAGGGCCTCGGCGTAGCGCTTGGCCTCGTCGTAGACGCCGCGCGGGCCGATCGGGTTCACGTGGCCCCAGTAGGACTCGGGCTGCGGGTGGACCTTCGGGTCGCCGTAGACCTCGGAGGTCGACGCGATGAGGAAGCGCGCGCGGTGCTTCTTGGTCATCCCGAGCGTGTGATGGGTCCCGTAGGACCCGACCTTCATCGTGTGCAGCGGCAGCCGGAGGTAGTCGATCGGCGACGCGGGCGAAGCCAGGTGGTAGACGAAGTCCACCGGCTCGTCGATGAAGTAGGGCTCGATGATGTCGAGGTTGAGGTGGACGAACTCCGGGACCCGGATGTGCTCGATGTTCTTGAGCGATCCGGTCTCCAGGTTGTCCACGCAGATGACGCGGTTCCCTCGCCGCAGCAGCTCGTCGCACAGATGCGACCCGAGGAACCCCGCGCCACCGGTGACGACGCAGGTGGCCATAGCGCGCAGGATAGCGGCGGGGTCAGACGCGAGCCGCTTTGTGAACCTTCTTGGAGAGGTGCACGACCAGCACGTAGCGGCCGTCGTCGAGCCGCTCGGCGACGCCCTGCTTCATCAGCCGCTTGCAGACCACCGGGCAGCGCTTGCACCGCGGCTTGTCCTTGCAGCAGCGCTTCTTCGTCTTGAACGGCTTGCCGGGCTTGAGCTTCTTGGCCATGAGGCGGTCCGCGGAGCCACGCTACCACCGCCTAGGATGGCCGCATGGCCGCTCCCGCCGTCGTCGACCAGATCAACCAGCAGATCGCCAACGAGTTCGCCGCGCATCAGCAGTACGTCGCCTGCGCCGTGCACTACGACGCCGAGACGCTGCCCGAGCTCGCGCGCTTCTTCTACCGCCAGGCGCTCGAGGAGCGCGAGCACGCGATGATGATGGTCCGCTACCTGCTCGACGCCGACGCCGACGTCGTCGTCCCCGGCGTCGCCGCGCCTCAGGTCGCGTTCGCCGACGTCGTCGAGCCGATCGCCCTCGCGCTCGCGCAGGAGAAGCGCGTCACCGAGCAGATCAACGCGCTCGCCGGCCGCGCACGGCAGGAGAACGACTACACGAGCGAGCAGTTCATGCAGTGGTTCATCAAGGAGCAGGTCGAGGAGGTCGCCACGATGAGCGACCTGCTGCGGGTCGCCGAGCGCTCGCGCGACGACGTGATGGACATCGAGGAGTACATCCTGCGCGAGCACAGCGGCGGCGAGGGCGAGGACCCCACCGCGCCGGCGCCCGCCGACGCCTGACCGCCCGGTTGCATCGGCGCGTTCGCTCAGGCACCCTGAGCGTATGCGCCGCCTCCTGGCCCTGCCCTTCCTCGTCGCCGGCCTGTGGCTGCCCGCCACCGCCGACGCGTCGTGCGCCGCGGGGGTCGAGTGGCGTGGGGTCTTCTACACCGTGACCGGGGCGGACGGCCTCGAGCACGGGCGCGCGCTGCGCGGCGGGGTCTTCCCCGGGTGCGACGACCTGATCGTCGCGGGGCCGGACGGCCGGCGCACCAACCCGCCGCCGCCGGACATGCCGGCCGACCTGGTGCGGCTGCGCGGCGTCTCCCCCGCGGTGGCGCTCGGCGTGCGCGACGACGCCGACGCGGCGTACCTCGCGCCGGGCTACCTGCCCCAGCTGGCCGACCACCCGCTGCACCGCGCCGTCTACCGGACCGAGCCGCGGGCGGGCTGCCGGCACCGGCGGACGATCACCCGGTCCGGGCACCTGGCGTTCCAGCCCGCGCTCGGGCTGCGCTTCTTAATGCGCAAGGGGCGCGCGGAGACCGACATCCGCGTCGATCGCGACACGGAGGTCTCCGGGCGGCGGCGGCACGGGACGGCGTACTTCGAGGGGGGCGACCGCGTGGTCGTCACCGGGCGCCGCTGCGGCGCGCACGAGATCGCCGCGACCGTGATCGCGATCGGCTGATCAGCGGCGCCGGCGCAGCACCCGCCGGTCGCCGACGCGCAGCGTGATGCGCGCGGCGTCGCAGTGCTCCAGGTAGGCCTGCGCGAACTTGCGCGAGAGGCCCAGCTCGTCGCGCAGCGAGGCGATCGTCACCTCGCCGTCGCGCTCGACCAGCGCCACGACGGCGGCCTCGGCGGCGGCGAGCGCCTCGGCGTGGGCGTGCATCCCGCGCCCGAGGCGGCCGATCCGGCCGGCGCCGCGCAGGGCGGCGAGCTCGGCGTCGGCCTCGAGGTCGGCGTCGAGCGGCGGGGTCAGGCCGGCCTCGCGCAGCTCCGCCTCGACGGCGAGCGCGGGCGCCGACAGCGCGGGCGCCGCGGCCGGCTCGGCGGGCGCGGCGGCGGCGGGGGCGGGCACCGCCGGCGGCGGCGGCTCCGGCTCTCCCCGCCGCAGGCGCTCCAGCCGCGCGAGCACGTCGTTGGACGGGCCGTGGCGCGGCGGCGCGGGGTCGAGGACGACGCCGCCGCCGAGCGTGTCGGG
>DASVQH010000414.1:0-15152 GCA_036389195.1 Solirubrobacteraceae bacterium | reverse complement strand
CTGTGCGCCCACCGGCGCGGCCCCCACGGCGTGGCGACGTGGACCGCGCAGGTCGAGGCGTGGCTGGGGGCGCCGGGCGACGGCGGCTGGTACCCCGGGCGGCCGCTGCTGATGACGGAGAACGACTACGAGCTGCTGCTCTACAACGGCGACACCGGCGTCGTCGTCGAGGGCGGCGACGGCCGGCTGACCGCCGCGTTCGCGGGCCGCGACGGGGTGCGCCGCTTCAGCCCGAGCCGGCTCGGCGCGGTCGAGACGGTCCACGCGATGACCGTCCACAAGAGCCAGGGCTCCCAGTTCGACACCGCCGCGGTGCTGCTGCCGCCGCCCGAGTCCCGGATCCTCACCCGTGAGCTGCTCTACACCGCGGTGACACGCGCCCGGCGGCAGCTTCTCCTGGTCGGCACCGAGGACGCCGTCCGCGCCGCGGTGGCGCGCCCGGTGGCGCGCGCGTCGGGCCTCCGGGGCCGGCTCTGGGGGAACCCTGGGGTGAACCCTGGGGTGGGCGCCTGATGTGAGCCGGGGGTGCAGCGGCCACGCTGCCGGGCATGCCCCGTCGCACCTGCCTGCTTGCCGTCCTGCTGGCCGTCCTCGGCCTCGCCGCCCCCGCCCACGCCGACGCCGCCGCCGCCGCCAAGCGGCCGGACCTCGCCGCCAAGGGGACGCCCAAGGCGCCGTCCACCCTGGCCGCGGGCTCGCGGCTGACCGTCAGGCTGAAGGCGCGCAACGCCGGCCGCGGCGCGGCGAAGCAGTCGGTCGTCGCGTTCTTCCTGTCGCGCGACGCCAAGCGGGACCGCGGCGACCTCAAGCTGGGCCGGGCGAAGCTCCGCAAGCTCAAGGCGCGCGGCCGCAGGACCGTCAAGGCCAAGCTGCGGCTCCCGGCCGCCACGGCGCCCGGCGCCTACCGGCTGCTCGCCTGCCTGGACGCGAAGGCCAAGGTCCGCGAGCGCAGCGAGCGCAACAACTGCGCGGCGGCGAAGCTGACGGTCACGGCGGCCGCCGACGGCGCGCCGGCCGGCCCGCCCTCGCCGGCGCCCTCCGCCGGCGCGAGCGGGAGCCCGGCTCCCGGTGGCACGGGCGACCAGCCGCCGGCGGCCACGCCGACGCCCACCCCGGACCCGACCGTCACCCCCACCCCCACGCCGGACACCGGCGGCCCGCACGGCGACGACCCCACCCCGGACGCCCCGCCCTCCACCCCGACGGGCATCGAGGACACGGCCGACGATCTCTACACGGGCGCGCACCCGGAGCAGGAGGGCGTCGAGCCGGGGACGATCGAGAGCCGGCGCGTCGTCGTGCTGTCCGGCCGCGTGCTGCGCGCCGACCACGGCGGCCTCGAGGGCGCCACCGTCACGGTCCTCGGGCACCCGGAGCTCGGCCACACGACGACCAACGCGGCCGGCGAGTACCACCTGGCCGCCAACGGCGGCGCGGCGCTGGTCATCGACGTCGCGGCGCCCGGCCACCTCCCCGCCCAGCGCCGCGTGCCGACGCCCTGGCGCCAGTACGTGCCCGTCGAGGACGTGATGCTGCTCCAGCGCGACGCCAAGGCCACGACGGTCGACCCGACCGCGCCGGACGCGCCCGAGCTGTCGGTCGTCCAGGGATCCGAGCAGGTCGACGGCGAGGGCGAGCGCACCGCCACGCTGCTGTTCCCGAAGGGCGCCGACGCGACCGTCGTGAAGCAGGGCGGCCAGGAGGTCCCGCTGGACGGGCCGATCACCGTGCGCGCCACCGAGTACACCGCGGCCGGGCAGGAGGCGATGCCGGGCGAGCTGCCGCCGGGCACCGGCTACACGTACGCCGCCGACTACTCGATCGACCAGGCGGACGCCGCCGGCGCCACCGCCGTCGAGTTCGACGAGCCGGTCATCAACTACACCGAGAACATCATCGGCGCGCCGGTCGGCTCGCCGGTCCCGACCGGCTCCTACGACCGCGCCAGCGGCCGCTGGAAGGCCGAGCGCAACGGCCGCGTCATCGAGGTCGTCGCGGAAGCGGGCGGCGCCGCGCAGATCGACGTCGACGGCGACGGCACCGCCGACACCGGCGAGGCGCTCGACAAGCTCGGCGTCACCCCCGCGGAGCTCCAGCGGCTGGCCGGCCTCTACGCGCCCGGCCAGGAGCTGTGGCGCGTGCGCATGGGCCACTTCTCGCCGTGGGACCACAACTGGCCCTACGGCCCGCCGCGCGGCGCCAAGGCCCCGAAGCTGAAGTTCTACGACGAGCTGTCGGCGAACCCGTGCCTCACCGGCGGCTCGCAGATCGACTGCGAGACCCAGACGCTGGGCGAGGCGCTGCCGGTCTCCGGCGAGCCGTTCGCGCTGCACTACCGGTCCGACCGCGTCCCCGGCACCATCGGCGACGACGAGCTGAAGATCCCGATCACCGGCTCGGTGCTGCCGCCCAAGCTCAAGACCGCGTCGATCGAGGTCAACATCGCCGGCAAGTGGCAGACCTACGTGTGGACCAACCACCCGGGCACGAGCTTCCCGCCGCTGACCGCGAACCTGACGAAGACCATCCGCTGGGACGGCAAGGACATGTGGGGCCGCGAGGTCCAGGGGCGCCCGCAGGCCTACGTCCGCGTGAAGTACGTCTACCCGCAGGAGTACTACCCGTCCTCCGACGACTTCGAGGCCTCCTTCGGCCAGTTCCCCACCACCACCGAGGCGTTCTCCTTCCGTCGCGCCTGCGGCAGCGGCGGCCCGTGGGACTTCGAGTGCGGCGTGACGCTGGTCTCGACCGCGACGACCTCGCTCGGGCGCTGGGACGCCGAGGGCGCGGCCCGCATGGGCGGCTGGACGCTGGGCGTCCACCACGGCTACGACCCCGCCGACGGCACGCTGCACCGCGGCGACGGCTCGACCGTCGAGTCGCGGGCGCTCGGCGCGCGGCTGCGCGTCTTCGCCGGCGGCGGGGCGAACTTCCCGGCCGCCGAGGGCCATCAGGCCACCGAGGCCAACCTCGACTACCAGGGCGACATGGCCGTCGGCGCCGACGGCACCGTCATCACCTACACCGCGGGCCAGTTCTTCGGCAACCAGGGCGACCGCCTGCGCCGGATCGATCCCGACGGCACCATCCACACGTTCGCCGGCAACGGCGAGCGCGGCGACGCGGCCTGCGACGGCGGCCCCGCGCTGCAGCGCTCGATCGGCGCGACGGTCGCGGCGCTGGCGCTCGCGCCCGACGGCACCGCGTACTTCGCGGGCACCGGCAACGACTTTCCCGACGGCACGATCTGCGCGGTCAAGGACGGCAGGCTCGTGCGCGTCGCCGGCGGCCCCGACGCCACGGAGACCGAGCCCGGGCACCCGGCGCTCCAGACCCGCATCGGCGACCCGGTCGACGTCGCCGTCGGCCCCGACGGACTCGTCTACTGGGCCGAGAACCCGTCCTCGACCAACGGCTACAAGGGCCTCGTCCGGCGCATCGGAGCCGACGGCACCGTCGTGACGGTCGCCGGCGGCGGCACCGACGACGCCGCGGGCGAGGACCTCGGCGACGGCGAGCTCGCGGTCGACCACGACCTCCAGCGCCCGCGCGGCATCGCGTGGGACGCCGACGGCGACCTGTACGTCGCGATCGTCGAGGGCCGCGTGGTCCGCGTCGACAGCTCCGGCCGCCTCACGCGCTTCGCGGGCACCGGGGACTACAACGCGGCGATCGGCTGGGGCAAGGCGGCCGAGGAGGCGCCGGTCGGCGTCCCCGAGGCCGTGGCCGTCGCCCCCGACGGCACCGTCTACATCCGCTCGCGCGGCGACGGCGGCGACCGCGTCCTCAGCGTCGGCGCCGACGGCGCGGTGCAGGCCGTCGTCGGGCGCGCGTGCAACGCCGACGACACCCCTACCGACGGCGAGGCGGCCGGCTCGCGCTGCCTCGGCACCCACGCCCGCGGGCTCGCCGTGGCGCCCGACGGCGCGGTCTACATGACCGACAGCCGCCACTGGATCCTGCGCACGCAGGCCGCGCTGCCCGGCTTCGGCAACGACTCGATCGCCATCCCGTCCTCCGACGGCACCGAGGTCTACGACTTCTCGTCCTCGGGCCGCCACCGCCGCACGCTCGACGCCCTCACCGGCGCCGTGCTGTGGAGCTTCGGCTACGACGCGGCGGGCCGCCTGAACAAGGTGACCGACCAGTCCGGCCGCGTGACGACGATCGAGCGCGGGGCCGGCGGGCGCATCGGGGCGATCGTCGCCCCGGGCGGCCAGCGGACCGAGCTTGAGACCGACGCCGACGGCTGGCTGGCGACGGTCCGCCGCGAGGGCGGCGCGACGACGACGCTGCGCTACGGCGCCGGCGGCCTGCTCGAGGGCCTCACCGACCCCCGCGGCGGCGAGCACGCCTTCGCCTACGACGGCGACGGCCGCCTCATCTCCGATCGCAACCCCACCGGCTTCACCAAGACGCTGGGGCGTCAGAACGTCACGGGCGGCACCAAGGTGACGGTGCAGGAGACCGGCGGCGCGAAGACGACCTACGAGCGGCGCACGGAGCCGAGCGGCGACGAGGTCCGCGTCGTCACCGAGCCATCCGGGGCGGTCACCCGCACCGTCCGCACGACGGCCGGCGAGACCACCCAGACCCGGCCCGACGGGACCGAGATCACCACCACGGAGGCCTCGGACCCGCGCTGGGGCAACGCCGCGCCCTACGTCGCGCGCCAGGTCGTCAAGACGCCCGGCGGCAGGACGCGGACGCTGGAGTCCCAGCGCTTCGCCGACCTGGCCCAGCGCGGCGACCCGATGTCGGTCAAGTCGCTGGTCGACCGCGTCACCGTGAACGACCGCACGACCCGCAAGACCTACACCGCCGAGTCGCGCGAGCTGGAGACCGAGACGCCCGAGGGCCGCCGCTCGACCGTCACGCTCGACGCCAAGGGCCGCATCTCCGCGGTCCAGCCCGACGACGGCTCCGAGCAGCTTCCGACCACCTACGGCTACGACGACCGCGGCCGCCTGGCCACCTCGACGCAGGGCACGCGCGTCGAGAAGTGGGAGTACGACGAGCACGACCGCGTGGCGGCGCACGTCAGCGCGCGCGGCAAGCGCACGGAGTACCGCTACGACGCCGCGGGCCGGCTCGCCACGGTGACCACGCCGGCCGGCCGCGTCCTGACCTACGGCCACGACGCCGAGGGCCGGCGCACGAGCGTCACGCTGCCGGGCGGCGCGCTGCACCAGCTCTCGTTCACCGCGGACGGCAAGGACGCCGGCTACGACGCGCCGGGCGACGGCGGCGCGCTGACCCGCGACTACGACGCTGCGCGCCGGCTCGCCGCCACCACCCTCCCCTCCGGCCGCCGGCTGGAGCTCGGCTATGACGCCGGCGGGCGCGTCGCCAAGGAGGACTTCGACGCCGGCGGCCTGCGCTTCGGCTACGGCGACGCGGGCGACGACCGGCTCAAGCAGCTCGACCGGCGCACCGCGGCCGACGCGCTGGTCCAGCGCCTGGCCTACGGCTACGACGGCGGGCTCGTCACCTCGGTCACCGCGTCGGGCAAGGCCGCCGGCACGTACGACTACGCCTACGACGACGCCCACCGGCTCAGCTCGGTCCGCCTGCGCGCGGCCGGCCAGGACGTCACCACGGCGCTGGAGCGCGACGACGACGGCCTGCTGGTCAAGGAGGGCGCGTTCGCCATCGAGCGCGACGGGCCCGGAGGCGCGCCGACCCGGTTCGACGACGGCACCCAGGCGCTGGCGCTCGGGTACGACACCGCCGGCCAGCTCGACTCCCGTGCGCTCGACGTCGCGGGGACCCGCCGCTACGGGCTCAGCCTGGTCCGCGACGCCGACGGCCGGATCACCAAGCGCACCGAGACGGTGGCCGGGACGGCGACGATCTCGACCTACGACTACGACGACGAGGGCCGCCTGACCGCCGTCAAGCGCGGCGGCACCGAGGTCGAGCGCTACGCGTACGACGACCACGGCAACCGCACGCTGCGGCGGGTGGCCGGCGCCGGCGACGAGACCGCGAGCTTCGACGCCCGCGACCGGCTCACCCAGCGCGGCGGGGTCGTCTACACGACCGACGACGACGGCTTCGTCACCGCGCGCGGCACCACCCAGCTCGCCTACTCGGCGCGCGGGGAGCTGCTCAAGGCGACGGCCGGCGGGGTCGAGGTCACCTACGCCTACGACGCGCTGAACCGGCGCGTGTCGCGCACGGAGGCGGGCAAGACCGAGCGCTACCTCTACGGCAACCCGGCCGACCCGCAGCTGGTCACCGCGTCGATCGACGGCGCCGGCGCGCTGACCACGTACCGCTACGACGACTACGGCCTGCTGCACGCGATCGAGCGCGGCGGCAAGACGTACGCCGTCGCGGCCGACCAGGTCGGCACGCCCGTGGCGGTGTTCGACGCCGACGGCAAGCTGGTCAAGCGCGTGCAGCGCGACGCCTGGGGCGTCGTGACGTCGGACTCGAACCCCGGCTTCGCGCTCGCCCTCGGCTACGCCGGCGGCCTGGAGGACGCGCGGACGGGCCTCGTGCGCTTCGGCTACCGCGACTACGACCCGGCCGCGGGCCGCTGGCTGGCCCGCGACCCCGCCCGGTTCGCCGGCAACACGGAGAACCTGTACGAGTACGCGGGCTCGGACCCCATCGACCACCGCGACCCGACGGGCCTCATCTGCATCAGCGGCTCGGCCTACAGCGGGCTCGGCGGCGGCGGCGAGATCTGCATCGACAAGAAGGGCGTCTCGGCGTGCGTCGAGGGCGGCATCGGGGTCGGCGTCTCGTCGCTGAGCCTGAAGTCCGGGGGCCCGGCCAAGCACACCGGCTTCTCGACGGTGGCGTCCGCCGCGCTCAAGGTCGGGGCGTTCGGGGTCGGCGACTCGATCGAGATCGATCCCTGCGGCCAGACCTCGTTCAAGATCGAGGCCGGCGCCGGCCCGCTGAAGTACGCCTTCGGCGAGTCGACCACCGAGGACGGCTCCTACCAGTTCAAGGACGGCGTCTCGGCGAGCCTCGACCCGTCGAAGTGGAGCCTGGAGAAGTTCGCGTCCACCGAGGTCAAGGCCGAGGCCAAGCTCGCCGGCAAGTACTGCGCGACGACGATGGACATGTAGAAGCCGGAACGCCGCCGCCAGCGATCGTGGTGGCGGCGGCGGGCCGGCCCCTCCAGAGTGGGGCCGGTGCCGTCGCGCCTCGCCCTCGTCCTCGCCCTGGGGATCCTCGTCGCGCTCGGCGGCTGTGGCGGGTCGACCCGGTCCACCGCCTCGCCTTGCCGGCCGGCGGCGGCCGAGCGCACGGAGCACTGCACGCTCGCGGTCGGCGGCCTCACGCGCCGGTACACCGTCTCCGCGCCGCGCGGCGGCTCGGCCGGACGCCCGCTCCTGATCGCGCTGCACGGCGTCGGCGGCCCCGCCGCGACGCCGGAGGCGATGGCCCGGACCGCGCGCTTCGACCGCCCCGGCGGCCCGCTGCGACCGGTCGTCGTCTACCCCGAGGGCACCGGCGGCGCGTGGGCCGACGGGGACGTCGGGTTCCTGCGCGAGCTCATCGCCGCCGTGCAGCGCCGCGAGCGCACGACCCTCGGCGGACGTTCGTCGCCGGCTGGTCGGGCGGCGGGTTCATGGTCCACCGCGCGGCATGCCGGCTCGCCGGCCAGGTCAGCGCCGTCGCGGTCCTGCAGGCCCCGCTGCGCGGCCCGTGCCGCCCGTCTCGGCCGGTGTCGGTGCTCCAGCTGGCCGGGACGGCGGACGACGTCCTCCCGTACGGCGGCGGCCCGACGCCCGAGGGCTTCGACGCGCCGCCCATGCGGGCGGCGATGGCGCGGTGGCGCCGCCTCGACCGCTGCGGCCACGTGTGGCGCCGGGTGGCCGGCCGGGCGGTCCGCGAGCGCGCCCGGTGCGCCGGCGGCACCGTCGCGGAGCTCGTGACCGTCCGCGGCGCCGGCCACGACTGGTACGGCGCGCGCGACGGCGTGGACGCCACACAGGCGATCCTCGCCTTCTTCGCCGAGCGCTGAGGAAAGCTTACGGCGCCGACAGGAACGCCACGGGCCGGCGGCGCGGGGTGCGGGTAGCTTCGCGCTCGTGGAGCCGCCCGCGTACCACGTCGTCCAGATGACCCTGGCCTACACGTCGCTCGCCCAGGCGCGTGAGGAGGCGCCCGCGATGCTCGCCGACCACATCGCTCGCGCGCACGCGCTGCACGTCGCCGGCGAGCTGCTGATGGCCGGGGCGTTCGTCGCGGACGGCGATTCGCCGGTCGAGACGATGGCGGTGTGCGGCAGCCGGGAGGCGGCCGAGGCGTTCGTCGCCGGCGACCCGTTCGTCCAGGCCGCACTCGTGCCGTCCCACCCCATCCGGGTGTGGGCGAACATGTTCGCGAGCCGGTAGCTTCCCCCCGCATGGGGGCGCTGGAGATCGCGGCCGACCCGGCCGAGGCGGGCTTCGACGCCGGGCGCCTCGGGCGGCTCGACCGCCACTTCGGCCGCTACGTCGACGACGGGCGGCTGGCGGGGTTCCTCGCCGTGGTGGCGCGCGAGGGCGAGATCGTCCACGTCGCGTCGGCGGGATCCCGCGACGCCGAGGCCGGCCTGCCGGTCGAGCCGGACACCCTGTGGCGGATCTACTCGATGACCAAGCCGGTCACGTCGGTCGCGGCGATGATGCTGTGGGAGGAAGGGGCGTTCGAGCTCAAGGACGAGGTCGCGCGCTTCATCCCGTCGTTCGCCGACGCGCGGGTGTGGACGGGCGGCACCGACCTCAAGCCGGTCACCGAGCCGCTGACCGAGCCGGTGCGGCTGTGGCATCTGCTCACGCACACGTCCGGTCTGACCTACGGCTTCCACCACGCCCACCCGGTCGACACGCTCTACCGCCAGGCCGGCTTCGAGTGGACGACGCCGCCGGGCATGGACCTCGCCGGCTGCTGCGACACGTGGGCGTCGCTGCCGCTGCTCTTCCAGCCCGGGCGCGAGTGGAACTACTCCCAGGCCACCGACGTGCTCGGCCGCGTCGTCGAGGTCGTCGCCGGGCAGCCGCTCGATGAGTTCTTCGCCGAGCGCATCCTCGGGCCGCTGGGCATGACCGACACCGTGTGGTCGGTCGGCGAGCGCGACGCCGACCGCCTCGCGCGGCTCTACACCGTCGACCCGGCGAGCGGCCGTGCGACGCCGCTGGACGCTCTGGGCGCCGGGGCGCTCGCGCCGCCGGACGCGCTGCTGGGCGGCAGCGGCCTGATCTCCACGGCGTCCGACTACCTGCGCTTCGCGAACATGCTGCTCGGCGAGGGCGAGCTCGACGGGGTCCGGCTGCTCGCCCCGCGGACCGTCCGCTACATGGCGGCCAACCACCTGCCGGGCGGCGCCGACCTCGAGGCGGTCGGCCGGCCGCTGTTCTCCGAGACGACGTTCGACGGCGTCGGCTTCGGGCTCGGGTTCTCCGTGGTGCTCGACCCCGTGGCCAACCGGGTGCCGTCCTCAGCGGGCGAGATCGCCTGGGGCGGCGCGGCGAGCACGGCGTTCTTCGTCGACCCGGCCGAGCGGATCGCCGCGGTCTTCCTGACCCAGCTGCTGCCGTCGAGCGCCCACCCGATCCGCCCGCAGCTGCGCCAGCTGATCTATCAGGCGCTCATCGCCTAGCGGAGCTCGGCGGTGCGCGCACTGGAGCCGTGCTGCCAGTAGACGCGCCGGAGGGGAGACACGGCGACCGAGTCGTAGCTGATGGGCGTGCGGTCCGAGGTGCGCGACGCGTCGAGCAGCGTCGAGGTGCCGTGGGCGAACGCGTGGACCTCGATGAGGCCGTTGCCGCCGCTGCCGCCGTAGCACCCCCACGCGAGGCGCCCGCCCGCGATGAGGTCGAAGCTGCCGACGACGAGCCCGGTGGCGAGGGCCGAGGGGTCCGGGGGCACGTCGCACCCGACGCGGCCGATGTCCACCGGGAGACCGCGGCGCGCGTCGAGCAGCTTCAGGCGGTCCGGCACGAAGGGTCCCTGCGAGCTGTCGGCCGGGTCGTGCTCGACGTAGGCGACATGGCGCCCGGCGACCTTCACCGCTCTGACCGCATAGCCCTCGTCGCGATCGAGCCACCAGCCCAGCCGCGTGTGGCGACCGGTTCTGACGTGGCAGGCGACCACCGAGCCGCGACGGACGTAGACCAGCACGGCGCCCGACCCGGCGACGACCGTGGCGTCGCGCGGGCGGCACCGCGAGGGCTTCATGACCGCCGGGACGGTCGGCGGCTCCCCGGCGTCCACGGCGGCGCTGTGCGCGCCCTGGCGGGTTCGCCAGTAGACGCGGGCGTCCGAGATCGCGACCGACTCGAAGTCGAGCGGGTCCGGCTCGGAGTAGCGTGGTTCCTGCGCGTCGAGCGTCGCGGCGCCGGCCCGGTCGAACTTGTGGATCTCGATCACGCCCACGCCGCCCGAGCCGCCGTAGCAGCCCCAGGCGAGCGTGCCGGCGGCGGTCACCACGACGCCCCGGACGACGATGCTGTGCTCGCCGAGGTCGGGCACCCGGCAGCCGACGGGCCCGGGGTCGATCGCCTGGGCGCGCTTGACGTCGATCAGCCTGAGCCGGTCGACGGATACCAGCCCCGGGCTGAGCACCGGCTTGCGCAGCATGACGGCGACGTAGCGGCCGGCCGCCCGGACGATGTCGACTCCGTAATACCCCTCGCGCTCGAACGCGGCCCTCCCCTCCATCCCCAGGCGCACCCGCCGGCCCGTCGCGTAGTGACAGGCGACCACCGAGGCACCGCGCACGTAGACACGGACCTGGTCCGAGCCGGTGACGGTCTCCGAGCCGGCGGGACGACAGCGGGCCTGCGCGGCGGCCGGCAGGAGCCCGAAGAGCACCGCGAAGGCGAGGAAGAGCCGCATGTGGTGAAGGACGTTCAGCCGCCGGGCGAGTTGCGCTCCTGCAGTGTGAGCGCGAACAGCGTGGCCGCGACGGCGGTCGCCAGGTTCAGGCTCGAGACGCCCGGGCGCATGGGCAGCGCGAGCCGCGCGTCGGCGCGGGCGAGCAGCGCGTCGGAGAGCCCGTCGCGCTCGGTGCCGAACGCGAGGACCGCGCGCGGCGGGACGGCGGCGGGATCCAGCGGGTCGCCGTCGGGGTCAAGCGCCACGAGCGGCCGGTCGCCGGTCCTGACGATCCGCGAGCGCACCACCGGCAGCGCGAAGTGCAGCCCGGCCGCGCCGCGCAGGGCGTCGGGGTGCCACGGGTCCTGGCGCCCCGTCGTGAGCACGCCGGCCGCGCCCGCCGCCGCCGCGACGCGCACGCAGGCGCCCAGGTTGCCGAGGTGGCGCGGGTCCTCCAGCAGCACCACCGGGGCCGGCCCGGGCGCGGCGAGCAGCCCGTCGGGATCGGGCTGCGGCGGGCGCCGCGCGACCGCGACGAGCTGCGCGCGCGGCACCACCGCGGCGAGCTCGTCGTGCGCCACCACGGCCGGCGCGAGGGCGAGGTCGGGCGCCAGCCGGGCGCGCAGCGCGTCGATCTCCCCCGCGTCGGCCGTCCAGGCGCCCAGCAGCTCTCCGCCGAAGCGCAGCGCGTGCTTGACGGCGTGGAAGCCCTCGAGCACCGCCAGCGACGGGTCGCGCCGCGCCCGCGCGACGTCGGCCAGCACCACAGGGGTCAGACCCCTCGCTTCACTTCGTATAGCAAGGGGTCAGACCCCTCGCTTCAGTCTGTGCAGCAAGGGGTCTGACCCCTCAGGGGAGCTGGACCGCCGTCTCGCAGCCGGTCTGGGTGTCGGAGTCGTCGATGTCGTACTGGTCGACGCCGGCGCCGCAGTCGACCTTGTCGACCGCGCCGGTGCCGTCGAACGTGCGGATCTTGTCGTCGCCGCCGTTGCCGGTGAGCGTGTTGACGGTCGCGTTGGCGGCCGCGGCGCGCAGCGTGTCGGCGCCGGAGCCGCCGACCACGTTCTCCAGGTCGTTCTTCACGTTGTCGCGCAGCGTCACGTCGACCGCGTCGAAGCTCGAGCCGTCGTTGCGCAGCCCGTCGAGCTTCACGGAGACCGCAGCGGCGCGCGTCGCGTAGGTGACGGTGTCCGAGCCCGCGCCGCCGCCCATGACGTCGCCGCCGGCGCCGCCGTCGAACGTGTCGGCCGCCGCGCCGCCGGTCAGCGTGTCGTTGCCGGTGCCGCCGTCGAAGCGGATCGGCTTGGTCACGCCGGTGCCGGCGGTCACGATGTCGCCGAAGTCGCCCGTGGCCACGGCCATCGACGTCAGCGTCGTGCTCGTGCAGGTGACCTGGTTGGCGGTGTTGGCCACGCACCCGGCGCCGGGGACGAGCGGCGACGCCGTGTCGGTGATCCGCCACGACGAGCTGCTCAGCTGCGAGATCGTCATCCGGTTCGCCGCGCCCGGCGCGGCCTTCACGGAGAGGACGCCGGCGCCGATCGAGGCCAGCCCCGCCGGGACGACCTTCGCGGTGAACGGCATGTCGTCAGCCGCCCAGCCGCCGTTCACCCGCGTGTTGTCCCCGTTGGCGAGCACCGCCGTGACGCGCGGGAACGCGGCGGGGTTGGGCAGGTCCACGGTGACGGTCCCCCCGGCGGGCGCGAAGCGCATGCGCTCGGTGATCGCGCCAGGGCCGGTGGTGCCCGGGCCGCCGACGAGCCCGACCGAGCCGTAGACGTCGGCCGGGTAGGTCGAGGTGAGGCGCAGCGCCGGCGCGGCGGCGTAGCCGGTGACGCCGCGCAGGGCGTAGCTCGCGTGATCGAGGACGTCGGTGGTCTGCGCCCCGCCGACCGCGACGGTGCCGGTCCGCGGCGCCTGGCCGAACTTCGGGCCGTCGGCGAAGCGCGTCGTGCCGGCCTTCCACTCGGCGATCGCCGCGGCGAACCCGCCATAGGCCTCGGCGAAGCTCTTGCCGGCGCTCAGCGGGATGACCCGGTCGAGCGACGCGAGCGCCTCCTCGGTGGCCAGCGACTGCGTCCAGGCGTCGCGCACGACGCTCGGGCCGAAGCGCTTGCCCAGGTAGTGGTCGATCAGCGAGGAGCCGTACTGGAACTGCTGGTCGTTGAAGGTGGTCAGCGGCGTCCGCAGGGTGGCCGCCCACGGGTCGATGTACTGGAGGTAGTCGTCGATGGCCGGGTAGACCTGGTCCTCCATCCACGTCGCCGTCGCCTCGAAGAACCAGTTCGGCTCCTTGGCGTTGATGCCGAACTGGACCATGTGGTTGTACTCGTGGGCCGCGGTGACCCGGAGGGCGGTCGCGGGCTGCCCGGGGAACTCGGCGTAGTCGTTGTCCATCACCTGGTAGGACGTCTGGACCTTGCCGTTCTGGCCGGCGTCCGGGGCGACGTAGCCGTAGGTCCCGTCCTTGCCGATGTTCGCGATGTAGACGTCCTTGCGCGCGTCGCCGCCCTTCGTCCCGTCCGACGGGGGCGCGGGCCACGCGAGCCCGGGCGCGGGGCCGTTCTCCTTGGCGTACACGAACTCGAAGACCGCCAGCATGTTCTCGACGTAGTTGGGGAAGCCGTCGCCGTCAGTATCGGTCTGGTCCACCGGGGCGTTGCCCGTGGTCTTGACCCAGTGGATGCAGAACCGCGGCGAGCAGTCCGGGGTCTCCTCCTCGACCGTGTACCAGGCGATGCCGTCCTGGTCGACGTCGGTGCCGTCGGCCGGGCGCTGCAGCAGCTTCTCGCCCGCCTCGCGGTCGGGCGGCGAGAGCGCGTCGAGGTTCTGCCCGAGGTCGTGGAGGACGAGCGTCAGGTCGCGGGCGCGCTCGGGGCGCTTGCCGGCTGCGATGTCGCGCGCGGTGTGCAGCGCGTTCTCGGCCCGGGCCTGCGCCCGGGCACTGGGCGCAGCGGCGGCGGCGCCCGGGAGGGTGAGGACCACGGCGACGGTGGAGAGGGCGGCGAGGAGACCGCCGCGACGCACGGAGAGCATGGCCACCTAACGGAGCCCGATGCCCCGTTCTTGTGCGAAGGCTTACAGTCCCGGCGGGTGGCGCGCCACGAACCCGACGGTGCTGCGCATCTCGCTCGTCCAGCGGGTGCCGCCGCCGGACAGCGCGCTCGTGTCGTAGCGGCGCCCGTCGACGATCATGAAGGCGTGGCCGGCGTTGGCGTAGACGGTGATGCGGCGGCCCGGCCCGGCTTCGCCCCAGCTCATGAAGCCGGTCGAGTCCAGCGGCGAGGCGAGCAGCCCGCCGGCGGCGAGGGCATAGGAGATCGAGCCCGAGCAGTCGTAGCCGCCCGAGGGGCCGCCGTGGCCCCCGCCCCAGACGTAGGGCGTCGAGGCGATCTGCGAGGCCGCGGCGATGACCCGGGCGACGGCGTCGCCGCCTCCCGCGGCGGGCGGCTCGGGGCTCGAGCCGCCGCCACCGCCGCCTGAGGACGGCGTGGAAGCGGGCGCGGACGGGGCCTGCGCGGCGGCGGTCGCCGCGGTCCGGGCGGCGCGCGCGGCGGCGGCCCGGCGGCGCTCGATGCGGCCGATGCGCGAGCGGACGGCCGCCAGCTGCGACGCGACCCCGGCACGGCGGCGTTCCTGTCGCGCGGCGCGGTCCATCAGCGCGACGCGCAGCACGTCGGCGCGGTCGCGCTCGGCCATGGCGGTCTGCGCGAGCTCGGCGTAGCGCGCGCGTTCCGTGTCGAGCAGGCGCGCCTGGTGCGCCGTCGCCGCGCGCGCCTCGCGCGTCGTGTCGAGGACGTCGGCGTTACGGCGCGACACCCGTTTCAGGAACTCGACGCGCTCGAGCAGGTCGGCGAAGCCGTCGGCGCTCATGATCACGCCGACGAAGTTGGGGCGGCCCGCCTTGTAGCCGTTGGCGAGGTTGTCGGCGAGGACGTGCTTGGCGGCGGCCTCCCTGCGCTGCAGGCGCGTCAGCTTGGCGCGGGCCCGTACGAGCTGGTCCTGGGCTGCCTTGAGCTGCTCCCAGCGGCGCTTCACGCGGGCGGCGAGCACGGCGAGCCGCTGCTGGGCCTCGGCGATGCCGGCGCGCGTGGCGGCGATGCGGCGGCTCTCGGCGGCGACCTGGGCGCTGAGTCCGCCGGCCGCGGCGCGCTCGCGCGACAGGCTCTGGCCGGCCGCCGGCGACGGGCCGTGCGAGAACGTGGCAACCCCGGCGGCGAGCAGCAGCGCGAGCGCGAGCGGGAGAAGGCGGCGAAGAACGGAGAGCATGGAAGCGCGCCCGGGCGGCTGACCCCCTGCCGGCGCGGGCGGCGACGCTATCAGGGCGG
>DASVQH010000413.1:0-13012 GCA_036389195.1 Solirubrobacteraceae bacterium | reverse complement strand
GACCAGGACCCGCCGCCCGCGCCGGCGCCCGCGCCGCCGCCCACGCCCGCGCCGCGCACCGCCGGGCCCGAGCTCGTCGAGCGCGACCGCGAGCTGCGCCAGCTCGGCGCGCTGCTGGCCGAGGCGGCGGCCGGCGAGGGCCGCGTCGCGCTGATCGAGGGGCCGGCCGGCGTGGGCAAGACGCGGCTGCTGGCCGAGGCCCGCCGGCGCGCGGCGCGCGCGGACACCGTCGTCCTCTACGCCCGCGCCGGCGAGGTGGAGCGCGACTTCCCGTTCGGCGTCGTGCGCCAGCTCCTGGAGGAGCCGCTGGCCGATCCCGAGCGCCGCCGCGCCCTGCTCTCCGGCGCCGCCGCGCCCGCCGCCGCGGTGTTCGGGGCGATGGGCGACGAGGACGCCGCGGACGCCGGCGGCGCCGCCGACGCGGGCTTCGCGGTCCTGCACGGGCTGTTCTGGGTCGCCCTCAACCTCGCGGCGGACCGGCCCCTGATGCTGGCCGTGGACGACCTGCACTGGTGCGACCGCCCGTCGCTGCGCTTCCTCGCCTACCTGGTGCGCCGGCTGGAGGGGCTGCCGGTGCTCGTCGCCGTCACGCTGCGCACCGGCGAGCAGCCGGCCGACGCGACGCTGCTCGACGAGATCCTCCACGACCCCGCCACCGTCCCGGTGCGCCCCGGGCCGCTGAGCCTCGCCGCGGTCCGCGTCGTGGTCCGCGCCCGCCTCGGCAACGAGGCGGCCGAGGCGTTCTGCGCCGCGTGCCACGAGACGACCGGCGGCAACCCGCTGCTGCTGCGCCAGCTGCTGGCGGCGCTGGAGGCCGACGGCGTCGAGCCGCTCCAGGACAGCGTGCCGATCGTGCGGGAGATCGGGCCACGGGCGGTGTCGCGCTCGATCGCGCTGCGCCTGGGGCGGCTGTCGCCCGACACCGTCGCGGTCGCCCGGGCCATCGCGGTGCTCGGCGAGGGCGCGAAGCTGCCGGTCGTCGCCGCGCTCGCGGAGCTGCCGGTCGAGGACGCGGCGCACGCCGTCGGCCGGCTCGCCCAGGCCGAGGTGCTGCGAGCGGAGCCGCCGCTGGGCTTCGTGCACCCGCTGGTTCGCGACGCGGTCTACCTCGCGCTGCCGGTCGGCGAGCGCGAGCTGCGCCACGCCACGGCCGCGCGCGTGCTGGCCGAGACCGGCGCCCCGCCCGACGAGGCGGCCGTCCACCTGCTGGCGGCGCCGCCGCGCGGGGACGCATGGGCCGCCGAGACGCTGCTGGCCGCCGGGCGCGCGGCGGCGCGCCGCGGCGCCGCCGACGGCGCCGTCGCCTACCTGCGGCGGGCGCTCGCCGAGCCGCCGCCGCCGGCGCTGCGCCCGGAGCTGCTGCTCGAGCTCGGGATCACCGAGCAGGCCGCCGACGGCCCGGCGGCGGTCGAGCACCTGCGCGCGGCCTACGACGAGAGCACCGACCCGGAGGCGCGCGGGCGCGCGGCGTTCGCGCTCGGGTGGACCATGTTCTTCGTCACCTCGCCGCCGGAGACGATCGAGTTCGCCCAGCGCGCGTCGGCGGAGCTCCCGCCCGAGCTGGCCGACCTCGCCTACGCGCTGGAAGCGGTCGAGTTCGTCGCGCGGCTCGCCTGGGGGTTCTTCCGCGACGACGTCGCGCGCCTGCGCGGGCGCCGCGAGGCGCCGCCGCCCGGGGACGGGCCGGGGGCGAAGATGCTGACCGCGATCACCGCGTTCGACTGGGCGATCGACGGCGGGCCGCTGGACCGCTGCGTGGCGCTGAGCCGGGCGGCGCTGGAGGGCGGCGACCTGATCGCCCACGATAACGGGCTCTTCATCCCGGCCGTCGCGTCCGTGCTCTCGTGGGCGGACCACCCCGAGGCGCTCGCGGTCTGGGACGCGGCGCTGGCCGAGGCGCACCGGCGCGGGTCGCTCTTCCTCACGCTCACCGTGCACCTGTGGCGGGCGCGGACGCTCTACGTGCACGGCGAGCTCGCCGAGGCCGAGGACTCCCTGCGCGAGGGGATCGACGAGCTCGCGCTGTGGGGCTCGGGCGCCGCCGTCCAGGGGTATCCCGCCGCCTTCCTCGGGCACGTGCTGCTCGAGCGCGTGAGCATCGAGGAGGCGCGGACGATCCTCGACCAGGCCGCCGCGCCGGTCGGCTCCGACCCCGACGCGCTGGTGGCGATCGCCCGCGCCGACGTCTTCCTCGCCGAGGGCCGGCCGCGCGCCGCGCTCGCGGCGCTCGAGCCGCTGGCCTCTGCGTTCGAGCGCCACCACCAGCCCGCCTGGATGCCCTGGCGCTCGACGCTCGGGCGCGCGCTGGCCGGCGTCGGGCGCGGCGAGGAGGCGGTCGGGCTCCTCGACGCGGAGGTGGACCTCGCGCGCCGCTGGGGCGCCCCGGCGACGCTCGGGCGGGCGCTGCGCATCCGCGCGACCCTGCCGGGCGCCGAGGACCTCGAGCTGCTGCGGGCGGCGGTGAAGGTGCTCGAGCCCTCCCACGCGCGGCTGGAGCGCGCGCACGCGCTCGCCGCGCTGGGGGCCGCGCTGCACGCCCGCGGCGCCGATCCCGAGGCCCGCCCGCCGCTGCAGCAGGCGCTCGACCTGGCCGAGGCGTGCGGCGCGCTCCCGCTCGCGGAGGCCTGCCGGGCCGGGCTGCAGGCGGCCGGTGCCGCGCCGCGGGCCGCGACCCGAGCGGGCGTCGCCGCGCTCACGCAGCTCGAGCGCCGGGTGGCCGCGCTGGCGTCGACGGGCGACGACCCGCGGGCGATCGCCCAGGCGATCTTCCTCACCCCGCGCGAGGCCGAGGCGCACCTCGACGCCGCGCGGCGCAAGCTCGGCGTGGAGGACCCGGCCGACCTCGGGAGGGCGCTCGCCGGCGCGGGGGTATAGCCGTCGCATGCGCGACTTCCCCGAGGGCTTCTTCTTCGGCTCGTCCACCGCCGCCCACCAGGTCGAGGGCGGCAACGTCAACAACGACTGGTGGGCCTGGGAGCACGCGCCGGCCGGCACCGCGGTCGAGCCGTCGGGCGACGCGATCGACCAGTACCACCGCTACGAGGAGGACTTCGACCTGCTGGCCGGCCTGGGGCAGAACGCGCACCGCCTGTCGTTGGAGTGGTCGCGCATCGAGCCGGCGCCCGGCGAGTACAGCGGCGCCGCCCTCGCGCACTACCGCCGCGTCCTGGCGGCGCTGACCGACCGCGGGCTGACCGCCTTCGTCACGCTGCACCACTTCACGCTCCCGCGCTGGCTGGCCGACCGGGGCGGATGGCTGGCGCGCGACGCGATCGAGCGCTTCGAGCGCTACTGCGAGCGCGTCGCCGCGGCGCTCGGCGACCTGATGCCCTACGCCTGCACGATCAACGAGCCGCAGATCGTCGCGCTGTTCGGCTACCTGGAGGGCATGTTCCCGCCCGGCCGCCGCAACCCGTACCTATGGCGGCGCGCGACGGAGCGGCTGGCGGCGGCGCACGCGGCGGCGCTGCGGGCGCTGCGCGCGGGCGCGGGCCGCCCGCGCGCCGGCCTCTGCCTCCAGCTCCCGGCCATCGAGCCCGCGCGGCCGCAGGACCCGGGGTGCGTGGCGCTGTGCGAGGAGCTGCGCGCGGCGATGTACGACGCGTACCTCGACGGGCTGGAGGGCGACTACGTCGGCGTCCAGTACTACACGCGGATGCGCGCCGATCCGGCGGCGGCCACGCGCTTCGCCCCCGCGCCGGCCGGCGCGCCGCTGACCCAGATGGGCTGGGAGCTGCACCCCGAGGGCCTCTACGACGCGATCGCCGCCGCCGCGGCGACCGGGCTGCCGGTCGTGGTGACCGAGAACGGCATCGCCACCGCCGACGACGCCGAGCGCGTCGCCTACCTGCGCACCCACCTCGGGCAGGTCGCCCGCGCGCTGCGCGACGGGATCGACGTCCACGGCTACCTCTACTGGTCGTCGTTCGACAACTTCGAGTGGGCCGAGGGCTACCGGCCGACCTTCGGGATGGTCGGCATCGACCGCGCCGACGACCTGCGCCGGATCGTCCGCCCGAGCGCCCGCGCGTTCGCCGAAGTGGCCCGAACCGGCCGGCTCGACGCGCTGGCCTGATTCAGACCGCCGAAGGCGGGTACGGACCCCAGCGGCGAGCGAGGGGAGACGCGGTGCTGAGGCTGGACACCAACTGGGTCGACTACCTGATCCTGGTCATCTACTTCACGGTCGTGCTGGGCATCGGGTTCGTGGCCAAGCGCACGGTCAAGACGAGCCTGGACTACTTCCTGAGCGGCCGGTCGCTGCCGGCGTGGATCACCGGCCTGGCCTTCATCTCCGCGAACCTCGGCGCCCTGGAGATCCTCGGCATGGCGGCCAACGGCGCCCAGTACGGCGTCGCGACGCTGCACTTCTACTGGATCGGCGCGGTCCCGGCGATGGTCTTCCTCGGGCTCGTGATGATGCCCTTCTACTACGGCGCCAAGGTCCGCTCGGTGCCGGAGTACCTGCGGCTGCGCTTCAACAACGCGACGCACGTCTTCAACGCGCTGACCTTCGCGGTGGCCACGGTGCTGATCGCCGGCGTGAACCTCTACGCGCTCGCGCTCGTCCTCAAGCTGCTGCTCGGCTGGCCCATCTTCCTCGGCATCGTCGTGTCCGCGGCGATCGTGCTGGCCTACATCACGCTCGGCGGCCTGTCCTCGGCGATCTACAACGAGGTGCTGCAGTTCTTCGTGATCCTCGCGGCGCTGATCCCGCTGACGCTGATCGCGCTGCACGACGTCGGCGGATGGGAGGGCCTGAAGGACGCCGTCCGGGCGTCGCCCCTGAAGGAGGGGGGCCTGCACACCTGGAAGGGGCTCGCGCCGGGTGACGTGACCAACCCGATTGGGGCGTCGTGGATCCCGATCGTCTTCGGTCTCGGCTTCGTGCTGTCGTTCGGCTACTGGACGACGAACTTCGCCGAGGTCCAGCGCGCCCTGTCGGCGAAGTCGCTCGGCGCGGCGCGCCGCACGCCGCTGATCGGCGCGTTCCCAAAGATCTTCATCCCCGCGGTGACGATCATCCCCGGCATGGTCGCGCTGGTCACCATCAAGGGGCTGGGCAGCGAGACCAACCCGGACCTCGAGTACAACAACGCGATCCCGCTGCTGATCGGGGAGTACCTGCCCAACGGGATGCTGGGGGTCGCGCTGGCCGGGCTGCAGGCGGCGTTCATGGCCGGCGTGGCGGCCAACGTCTCGGCGTTCAACACGGTCGTGACCTACGACCTGTGGGAGCCCTACGTGCGGCGCGGGCGCGACGACGCCTACTACCTGCGCTTCGGCCGCCTCGCCACCGTGGTCGGGATCCTCGTGGGCATCGGCACCGCGCTGATCGCCTCGGGCTACTCGAACATCATGAACTACATCCAGCTGCTGTTCTCGTTCTTCAACGCGCCGCTGTTCGCCACGTTCATCATCGGCATGTTCTGGCGGCGGATGACGCCGTGGGCCGGCCTGGCCGGCCTGATCGCGGGAACCTCGGGCGCGGCGCTGACCCACATCTTCTACAAGGCCGACGTCATCGGCTTCGGCTCGGATCTGGCCGCCTCGTTCTGGGGCGCGATCGCCGCGTTCGTGCTCGACGCGGTCGTCTCGGTCGTCGTCTCGCTGGTCACCCAGCCCAAGCCGGTCGACGACCTGCAGGGACTGGTCTACGGGATGGCCAACGAGACGGAGGAGGAGCCCGAGTCCGAGCGCGTCTGGTACCGCAGACCCGGGCTGCTCGGCGGCACCGCGCTCGGCATCACCTTCGTCCTCAGCCTGTTCTTCATCTAGGAGGCCGCCGTGTCCACTTCCTCCGGCGACGACCGGCACACCCCCACCGGCGACCCGCTGATCTCGGAGGCCGAACGCGCCCGCGAGGAGCGCGGCGGCGGGGTCGACACCGCCCGCGCCGCCGACCTGCTCGACATCCGGCGGATCATCGGCGGCCTGCTCGGGGTCTACGGGGTGATCCTGCTGATCGCCGGCATCACGGACTCCCAGGCCGAGATCGATCGCGCGGCGGGCATCAACGTGAACCTGTGGACCGGGATCGCGCTGCTCGTGGTGGCGGCGCTGTTCATCGCCTGGGCGCTCGCGCGCCCGCTCTCCAGCGAGCTGGAGAAGGCCGAGCGCTGAGAACCCCGGTCGGCGCCCCGGGCGCCGCGTATCATCGAAGGGAGAATGGCTAGCGGCCCCGACCTCTTCGTCGTCTGCAAGAGCTGCGGCTCGGAGGTGAGCCCCTACATCACCGAGTGCCCGTACTGCGGCACGCGGCTGCGCAAGCGGGCGCCCAAGCTCGAGAAGGGCGGGGTGCCGAAGCCGGTCAAGCCGCGCCGGCGCCCGCCGACGCCCTCGCTGGGGCGCCTGCGGCCGGGGGAGATCCCGGGGATCCGCGCCGACATCTCGCGCCGCCCGTACGCGACGATCGCGCTCGTCCTCGCCGGGATCCTCACCACGCTCGTCCTCACCGTGGGCGTCGACGAGTTCCGCGTCGTCTGGGCCGCGGGGTTCCCGGAGGACCCGTGGCGGCTGCTGACCACGAGCTTCTACTACATCGGCACCGGCTACGAGCTCGTCGCGCTCGCGGCCATCGCGCTGTTCGGCTGGCTGCTGGAGCGCCGCCACGGGGCGTGGGCGCCGCTGCTCGTCTACGTCGCCGGCGCGGTGGCCGGCTCGGCGCTCGAACGGGCGCTCGACCCGGAGTCCTTCTACGCCCTCGGCGGCAACGGCGCGGCCCTCGCGCTGCTGTGCGCCTGGGTGGTGCCCGAGCTGCTGGCGCGCCGGCGCCACGAGGAGACCGAGGCGGACCTGCTGGGCGTCGCGGCGATCGCCGCGCTGCTGCTGGCGCTGCCGCTGGCCACGGAGCAGGCGAGCGGCTGGGCGGGGCTGGCCGGCGCGGTGGTCGGCCTGGTGCTCGGCCTCGCGCTCTCGCGCGTCAGACGACGCTGAGCGTTCCGGCCGCGCCTGCGACCAGCCGGCCGACCACCCACCCGTCGATCTCGCCGGCCCGCTCCGGCGGCACCGCCGCGAGCAGGCCGCCCGAGGTCATCGCGTCGCAGGCCAGCCGGCGGCGCGCCTCGGGGACGCCGTCGCGCCACGTCGTGAACGTCTCCGCGTCGGCGCGGTTGCGCTTGGAGCCGCCCGCCAGCGCCTGCTCGCCCGCCAGCAGGTCCAGCACGCCGTCGATCGCCGGGATCGCCGCGGCCTCGATCTCCGCGGCCAGGCCGCTCGCCTCGGCCATCTCGTGGGTGTGGCCGAGCAGGCCGAAGCCGGTCACGTCGGTGAGCGCGTGCGCGCCGGCCGCGCGCGCCTGCCGGGAGGCGGCGGCGTTGAGCGTGGTCATGACCTCGATCCCGCGGGCCACCAGCGCCTCGTCGGCGAGCTCGCGCTTGATCGCCGTGGCCACCGTGCCGGCGCCCAGCGGCTTGGTGAGGACGAGGACGTCGCCCGCGCGCCCGCCCTTGTTCATGAGGATCTCGTCCGGGTGCACCACGCCCGTCACGGCCATGCCGTACTTGGGCTCGGGGTCGTCGATCGAGTGCCCGCCGACCACGGCCGCGCCCGCCTCGGCGGCCGCGTCGCCGCCGCCGCGCAGGATCTCGGCCAGCACCTCGCCGCCCAGCGTGGCCAGCGGGAAGGCCACGAGGTTGAGCGCGGACACCGGCTCGCCGCCCATGGCGTAGACGTCGGAGAGCGCGTTGGTGGCGGCGATCCGCCCGAACCAGTAGGGATCGTCGACGATCGGCGTGAAGAAGTCGGCCGTCTGGACGATCGCCAGGTCGTCGCGCAGGCGCACGACGCCCGCGTCGTCGGCGGTGTCCGAGCCCACGATGACGCGCGGATCGCGGCTCCGGGGC
This sequence comes from Solirubrobacteraceae bacterium, assembly GCA_036389195.1. Classification (GTDB taxonomy): domain Bacteria; phylum Actinomycetota; class Thermoleophilia; order Solirubrobacterales; family Solirubrobacteraceae; genus JACCYI01. The sequence goes on along the minus strand of DASVQH010000413.1, from coordinate 5,168 downwards.
AGCCCGGCGACGATCGGGCGCAGGTCGGCGGCGGCGATCTTGCACCCGCAGCCCGCGCCGTGGGACAGGGAGGTGAGGGCGACGGCCATGCGCTGACCTTATGATGGCTCACCAGTCGTGCCGGAACGCCGCGCCTACTCCGACGCCGAGATCGACGCGGCGGTCGCCAAGCTGACCGAACCCGAGCGGCTCGAGATCGCGCAGCGGATCGTCGCCCACTCGGCGCCCCAGCTCCAGCGCATCCTCGCCGAGGCCCTCGACGCGGGCGACTGGTTCGGCTCCGCGCACGAGAAGGCCATCCTCGACGCCGCCGGGGCCGCCGACCCCGACGACCGGATGCGACGCGTGCGCACGCTCATCGCCGAGGAGACGCGGGTAAGCATGCTCGTCGGGGTCGCCGTGGGCCTCGAGCTCGGCCACCTGCTGCTGGACGCCACCACCGCCACGGACACCGACGACGAAGGGGAGAGCACCTGATGGAGATCCGCTACCTCGGCCATTCGGCCTTCGAGCTGACCGACGGGACCCACACCGTCCTGATCGACCCGTTCCTGTCGGGGAACCCGAAGGCGGCGGCGACCGCGGACGAGGTCCAGGCCGACGCGATCCTGCTCACCCACGGCCACGGCGACCACCTCGGCGACACGGTGGACATCGCCAAGCGCACCGGCGCCACCGTGGTGGCGATCGTCGAGCTGGCCAACGAGATCGCCGGCAAGGGCGTCGAGGACGTCCGCGACCCGAACCTCGGCGGCACGGTCAAGTTCGACTGGGGCTGGGTCAAGCTCGTCCCCGCCTGGCACACCGCGGTCACGCCCGACGGCACCCCGCACACGCCCGCCGGCCTGCTGGTCCACATGGGCGACCACCTCGTCTACCACCTCGGCGACACGTGCCTGTTCTCCGACCTCAGCCTGATCGCCCGCCGCGGCGACCGCGTCGACGTCGCGCTCGTGCCGATCGGCGGCCACTACACGATGGACCGCTTCGACGCCGTGACCGCGGTCGAGCTCGTCAACCCCGACCAGGTCATCCCCTGCCACTACAACACCTTCCCGCCGATCGAGACCGACGTGCAGGCCTTCAAGTCCGACGTCCAGAACGCCGGCTTCTCGCAGGTCGTCGTCCTCGACCCGGGCGAGAGCCACACGGTGAAGTGACCCACGCCGTCGTCCTGATCGAGGCCGAGCGCTCGGCCATGCCCGACCTCGGCGGCCGCCTGGCCGGCGTCGAGGGCGTGGCCGAGGCCTACTCCGTGACGGGCGAGTGGGACTTCGTGGCGATCCTGCGCGTCCGCGAGACCGATCAGCTCGCCACGCTGGTCACCCGCTCGCTGGCCCAGATCGAGGGGATCAAGCGGACGCACACGATGGTCGCGTTCGAGGTCTACTCCCAGCACGACCTCGAGGCGCTGTTCTCGATCGGGTCGTGAGGCGCGCCGCCGGCCTGCTCGCGGTCGCCGCCGTGCTGGCGGGCTGCGGCGACGACGGCGACGACCGGGCGGCGGCGCCCACGCCGACGCCGACGCCGACCGCGACCGCCATGCCGTCGCCGGTCGAGGAGCCGACCGCCACCGCGCCGAGCGCGCCGGCCCCGCCGCCCGACGGCGGCGTCGACGAGGGCCACGAGGTGCAGGACGCGCGCAAGCGCGGCGAGGACCAGGAGGGCGGCGGCGGGGACGAGGAGGCGGCACGGACGCCGGTCCGCGTCGTGGTCGACGGCGAGGGCATCACGCCGCCGTCGGTCGCGGTCCCGGCGTTCATCGCGCTGCGGGTGACGGTCCGCAACGACCTGCCCCGGGCGATCCGCGTGCGGATCGGCCGCGAGCGGCGGGTGACGGTCCGCGCGCGGGAGCGGCGGGCGATCGACGCGGGCGGCCTGCGCCCGGGCCGGCACGCGATCGACGCCGGCGTCGCGGGCCGGGGCGTTATCGTCGCGCGATGACCGACCGCACGGATCGCATCGACTTCCAGGCCACCAGCGACCCGGGGCTCCAGTCCGCCGCGGACCGCGGCGAGGACCGGCTGCTCGGCTACCGCCAGCTCTACGAGCTGTGGGAGCGCCAGCAGTGGGCGACGCAGGAGATCGACTTCTCGCAGGACCGGGTCGACTGGCACGAGCGGATCGGGCCCGACGAGCGCTACGCGCGGATGTACGGGCTGTCGTCGTTCTTCATCGGGGAGCAGCGGGTGGCGGCCGAGCTCGGGCCGATGATGCGCGCGGCCCCCGACGAGGACATGCGGCTGTTCCTGTGCACCCAGATCGCCGACGAGGCCCGCCACGTCGCCTTCTTCGACCGCTTCTACGCCGAGGTCGGCGTCCTGGAGTCCGACAACCTGCAGGACCGCCTCGCGGAGACCTCCGAGCACCTCAACGCGAACTTCGGCGTGCTCTTCGACGAGCTCCTGCGGGCGCGGGTCGACCGGCTGGCCGCCGAGCCCGAGGACCTCGAGACGCTCGTCGAGGCGGTGACGATCTACCACATGGTCATCGAGGGGATGCTGGCGCTGACCGGCCAGCACTTCATCATCGACTACAACGAGCGGATGGGGACGCTGCCGGGCTTCGTGCGCGGCTTCACGCTCGTGGCGCGCGACGAGCACCGCCACGTCGCCTTCGGCGCGCGCTTCCTGCGCGACATGGCGGCGCGCGACGCCCGCTACGGCGCGGCCATCCAGCGCACGCTCGTCGAGGTCGGCCCGGCGGCCGACGGGGTGCTGCGCCCGCCGTGGGCGCCCGACGACGAGGACACCGAGATCTTCGGCGCGACCATCCGCCAGACCCGCGAGTTCGCGCTGCGGGCGCTCCAGCGCCGGCTGAAGGTGATCGGGCTGATGGCCGCGGCCTAGGCTGCGGCGGCGCCGGCGGCCCCCGCGCCGGTGCTCGCGGCGTGCTCGGCGATCAGGCCGGCGAGCTCGTCGGGCCGGTCGACCATGACGAACGCGCGGGCGGCGAGCGTCTCCAGCCGCGCGTCCGGGAACGTGTCGCGCAACCGTTCGGCCAGCCTGAGCTTGAAGAAGGGGTCGTCGGTGCCCCACGCCAGCAGGACCGGGCGGTCGAACGCGTGCAGGCGCCGCCCCGCTTCGATGGTCGCCCGCTTGTCGATCGAGGTGGTGAAGCGCACCAGGTCGCGGAGGACCCGCGGGTCCTCGCGCGCGGGGCGCAGCCAGCGCTGGAAGAGGTGGTCGATGTCCGCATGGCTGAACGCGGCGAGACCGAAGCGCGACCGCCGCACGGCGCGCGATCGCATCGGGAGCAGCGCCGCGCGGACGAAGCCGGGGATCCGGGCCGCCGCGGGCAGCAGGCTGAACGGCGCGGGCGGGAAGGCCTCGAACGCGTCGCAGTTCGTCAGCACCAGCGCGCCGAGCCGCTCGGGGTGGCGCGTCGCGACGAGCTGGGACAGCGCGCCGCCGCTGTCGTTGCCGACGAGGACGACGTCGCGCAGGTCGAGCGCGTCGAGGAACGCGGCGATCGTCGCGGCGACGCCGTCGATGGTCGCGTCGGCTGCGTCGGTGCGGGGCGTCGTGTGGGCGCCCAGCGGCCAGGTCGGCATGATGCAGCGCAGCCCGTGCGGCGCCAGGCGGTCGGCGACGTCGTGCCAGATCTCGCCGCCCATGAGGTAGCCGTGGACGAACACGACGGGGCGTCCGCCGCCGCGCTCTTCATAGTCGATCCTGCCCTGCCGGAGGTTGACGTGAGGCATGGGCAACATACAAACAGACAGCCTGCATGGAAGTCAAGCGACGCACCCAAGCTGAGCGGACCGCCGCCACCCGCGCGGCGCTGGTCGCCGCCGCCCGCCCCCTGTTCGCCGCGCGCGGCTACGCGGCGGTCGGGACGCCCGAGATCGTGCGGGCCGCGGGCGTCACCCGCGGTGCGATGTACCACCAGTTCGCCGACAAGGCGGCGCTGTTCGGCGCGGTGGCCGAGGCGGTCGAGGCCGGCGTCACGCAGCGCCTCGTCGCCGCGGTGGGCGCCGCCGGCGCGGGCGATCCGCTCTCCGCGCTGCACGTCGCGATCGACGCCTGGTTCGACGCCTGCGAGGAGCCGGAGGTCCGGCGGGTCCTGCTGCTCGACGCGCCGGTCGTCCTCGGCTGGGAGGGCCTGCGCGACCTCGCGCAGCAGTACGGCCTCGGCCTCACCGAGCAGCTCCTCGGCGCGGCGATCGAGGCGGGCCAGCTCCCCGCCCTGCCGGTGCGGCCGTTCGCGCACGTGCTGCTGGGCGCGCTGCAGGAGGCGGCGTTCGTGGTGACCGACGACCCCGGAGCGCGCGCCGACGCCGCGCGCGTCCTGCACGCGCTGGTCGACGGGCTGTCGGCCGCCTCAGTGGATCCGGGCGCCGAGCGGGACGTCTGAGTCCGGCGCCAGGAGGATGACCTCGCCGGCCTCGTTGGAGGCGCCGACGGTGAGGACCTCGGACATGAACGGGCCGATCTGGCGCGGGGGGAAGTTCACCACGGCGACGACGAGGCGCCCGAGCAGCTCGTCGCGCCCGTAGTTCGTGATCTGCGCCGAGGAGCGCTTGCTCCCGATCTCCTCGCCGAAGTCGATGGTCAGCTTCCAGGCGGGCTTGCGGGCCTCGGGGAAGTCGTCCACCGCGGTGACGCGGCCGACGCGCAGGTCGACGGCGAGGAACTCGTCGAAGGTGATCGTCATGGCGCCGCGGAGCCTAGCGGCGGCGGCGCTACGGGACGATCGGGAGGTCGAGGCCGGCCGCGCCGTCGGGCGACGGCGTGGGCTCGGGCGACGGGGTGGGCTCCGGCGTCGGCTCGGGGGTCGCCTGCGGCTGCGGATCGGCCGGCGGGGGCGGAGGCGGCGGGCTCGCCTGGGAGTCGGCCGGGGGGGTGCCCTGGGTCGTGGGCTGCGGCTGGCCCTGGCCGGTCGGCCGCGGCCGTCCCAGCGCGCTGTCGCCGGGCTGGATCGTCGCGGCGGTGTCGGTGGGCAGCACGGTCGTGTCGCCGTCGATCTTCGTGTCGGGCGCGACGACGGCGACCGGGAAGCCGTCGGCCGGCGCGGCGGCGGGGTCGGGCGTCGGGGTGGGTGTCGCGACGGGCTTGGCCTTGGCCGGCTTGGGCTTCGCGTCGGCCGCCTTGGGCGCCGGGGTCGCGGCGGGCCGCGGAGCGCTGGACGGCTGCGGCGTGGCCTTCACGGGGACGGGCGCCGGCGCG
>DASVQH010000412.1:0-3454 GCA_036389195.1 Solirubrobacteraceae bacterium | reverse complement strand
CGCCGTCGCCGTCCTCGTCATGGGCTTCCGCGTCCGGACGCGGACGCCCCGGCCGGCGTGATCCTCCGGGGCGCCCTCGCCACCGCGGCGGTGGCCGTGCTGATCGTGCTGTTCGCCTGGCTGCGCGCGTCCGGTCACGAGGCCGCGGCCGCCCGGCTGGTCGGCGCCGACCCGGCCAAGGTCTCAGAGGCCGCCGCCGGCCGCGCGCTGCGCGAGCTGCGCGCCGCCGAGCGCACCCAGCCCGACGCCGGGCCCGCCCAGGCCCGCGGGGCGATCCTGGCCGCGCGCGGGGAGACGGCCGCCGCGGCCCGCGAGTTCGAGACCGTCGTCGCCGCGGAGCCGCACAACGGCCTGGCCTGGGCCTACCTGGCCGGGACGCTGCGCGAGCTCGATCCCGCCCGGGCGGCGCAGGCGCGCTCGCGGGCCAAGGCGCTGCTGCGCGAGGTGCCGCGGGCGGGCGAGGGCTGAGGCCCGGCCGGTCAGCCGTCGACGGCCCGGTCCCCCGCCGCGACCAGCAGCCCCGCGCAGACCACGGCCACCAGCGTGAGCCCGGGGAGCTCCCAGTCCCAGTCCAGGCCCGCGTGGGCCACCCAGGCGAGGGCGACCGCCGCCGGGCCCGCCGCGAGCGCCGGGTCGGCGCGCACCGCCCGGCGGCCGGCGACCGCCACGCCGCCCAGCAGCGCGAGCAGCGCGAGGACGCCCACCAGGCCGAGCTCCGCGGGGGTCTCGAGGTAGAGCGAATGGGCGTCGCGCGCGGGGTCGGCGATCGTGCGGCGCTCGAGCCACACCTGCCGGAAGCTCCCGGAGCCGCGGCCGCGCAGCGGGGCGTCGGCCCACATCCCGGCGGCGACGCGCCAGTAGGCGTAGCGGTTGGAGTGCACGGAGCCGAGCCGCGCCGCGGTGGCGCCGAAGGCGGGCGTCTGCGGCGAGCGCTCGAGCGTGGCGACGAGCGCGAGGACCCCGACGGCGACGGCCAGGATCGCCGGCACCGCGATCGCCGCCCGCGCCCGCGGCAGCCGGACGCTGCCGCGGCGCAGCCGCCCGCCCGCCTCGGCCCGCAGCAGCGCCCGCTGGCCGAAGGCCGCGGCCGCGGTGGCGAGGACGACGATCGCCAGCAGGACGGCGCCCTGGTCCTGCCCGGGATCGCCCGCGCGGACGGCGCCCAGCGGGCTCACGGCGACGGCGCAGACCGCTCCGGTGACGACGGCCAGGCCGATCGAGCGCAGCTGCGTCCGCGCCGGGGCGAGCCAGGCCAGGGCGACCAGCCCCGCGCCGGCGGCGACCAGCGCCCCGCGCGAGAAGCTGAGGTAGACGCCGAGGCCGAGGATCGCCGTCGCGCCCGCGCCGGCGCAGCGCAGCCACCGCGGCCGGCTGGAGTCGCCGGCGAGGCGCACCGCCAGCACCACGCCCAGCGCCGCCAGCGCCCCCTCGCCGTTCCAGTAGGTGAGCGGCTGCTCCAACCGCCCGCCGGCCGAGAAGCTCGACGCCAGGTCGATCAGGGCCGGCAGCGCGCGCTCCGACAGGCCGTAGCCGATCGCCGCGAACGCGGCGAGCGCGAGGACCGGCTCGGCGGCGCGCGCGAGGCGGCGGCGGCCCAGCAGCGCCGCCGCGGCCACCAGCGCGCCGAGGTAGAGGACGTCGCGCTGGAGGTCGTCCAGCGCGACCGAGGTGGTCTCGGTCCACGTGAGCGACAGCGCGCACCAGGCGGTGAGCGCGGCGAGGCCGCCCAGCGCGACGCGCCCCGCGGCGTGGCGGGGCAGCGGCCGCTCGGCGACGACGGCCGCGACGACGACGAGGATCCATGCGGCTCCGGCGGCGAGCAGCCGCGCGCGGTCGAAGTAGCCGCCGGAGGCGAAGGCCACCACGCCGGGCAGGACCAGCACGGCGAAGGCCGCCAGCGAGCGGACGCGCGCGCTCATGCCGGCCGTTCCCGCCGCCGCGGCCACGCGAGCGCCGCCACGCCGAGCAGCCCCAGCGCGCTCAGCCCGAAGCCCGCGTAGGCGACGCGGCGGTCGAGGAAGACCTCCACCTGCCGGGCGCCGGCCGCCAGCGGCACCGCCATCAGCGCGTGGTCGGCCGGGACGAGCGGGGCGTCGCGGCCGTCGACCCGGGCGCGCCAGAAGGCCCAGTGCCCCTGGCCGACGACCAGCCAGCCGCGCGCGCCCGCCGGCACGTCGATCCGCAGGCGGTCCGGCGCCACCCGCCGCGCCCGCGCGGCCACCGCCCGCGACGGCCCGCCGGGCGGCACCCGCGGCGCGTCCGGCGCGACGACCACCTCGCGGCGCGGGTCGATCTCGCCGCGGGCGAACGCGCCCAGCGCCGCGGAGCGGCCGAGGCGCCGCTCGCGCCCCACCACGAAGGCCCGCGGCAGCGCCGCGCGGTCCTCCCAGACGGTCGCGTCCGCGCCGGCGTGGAAGCGCGCCAAGCCGGCAGCCGGCGCGGCGGCGCCGGGGGCGGTGACGTAGTAGCGGACCCCGAGCAGCCGCAGGCCGGTCAGCGCCGCGCCCGACGTCCGCGGCGCGACGTTCCAGGTCAGCTCCGGCGTCGTCCCGACCTGGCCGAGCACGTCGCGCGAGAACTCGGCCCAGCGCGTGGACGGCGGGAAGTCGTAGCCCTGCACGGCCTCCAGGCGCTGGAGCATGCCGGTGTTCGGCGGCAGCGCGAACGGCGGCGCGCCGCCGCGCCACAGCCCGGCGACCCTGACCGGCTCCTCCGGGCCGGTGGCCGTGTCGAGCGCGCGGAGCGCCGGCGTGGCCGGCGGGTAGGCCTCGCGGGCCGGCAGCACGACGTTGAAGCCGCGCAGGTAGGCGGCGTCGAGCGCCACCACGGCCGCGACCACCGCCACGGCCGCGAGCGGGCGGGTGCGGCCCAGGAGCCAGAGGCACGCCGCCCCCGCCGCCAGCGCCAGCGCGCAGCGGACCGCCGCGCGGACCTCGACCGACCGCGGCGCGGGGAGCTCGCCCGCCGCCATCAGCCCGGCGAGCCAGACGCCCACCACGGCGGCGGCGCCCACGCCGATCGCCGCCGCGATCCGCCCGCGCAGCGGCCGGCGCGCCAGCTCGGCGACGCCCGCCCCGGCGCCCAGCGCCACCGCCAGCGCGATCACGTGGAAGGTCCGCGACGCGTTGCCGGCGTTCCACGGCGGCAGCCCGCGGACGATCCAGTCGACCGGCGGGACGCCGAACTGCGCGCACAGGGCCACCGCCGCCATCGCGACGAGCGCGGCGGTCTCCGGGCGCCCGCGCCGCCGCCACGCCGCCACGCCGGCCAGCAGCGCCGCGGCCGCGCCGGAGTACCCGGCGACCGTCGGGTAGAAGAACGGCGGCCCGAGGTAGTCCGGCTTGCCGTCGCCGAAGACGTTCGGCACCGCGAGCACGATCGCCGTCCACCACGGCAGGTCGCCGTAGGCCAGCGCGCCGTGATCGCTGCGCGACACCGACTCCGCCCATGCCTG